>JAEZLD010000119.1 GCA_023415335.1 Bacillota bacterium
TATTAAAATTGTATAATATAAATAAGTTCGTGTATTGAAGAACAATAAAAACTGTGTTAAAATAATCGTACGTAATAGATAGGGCTTTTTGTGACTGACGGATTATGTGGGTAACCACAGGGAAGCAGAAGGCTTGTTAGTATGTCGACCGTCTGGGCAGTTCTATCCTGAAGGGATAGGACTGCCCTTTTATGAAAATAAGGAGATGTAAAGGATGAAAAAGGTAGCAGTTATTATGGGCAGTGATAGTGATCTGCCAGTTGTAGAAAAGACAATTAATACTCTTAGGGAATTTGCTGTGCCCTTCGAGGTACATGTTTACTCAGCCCACAGAACACCTATTGAAGCAAGGGAATTCTCGGCTAATGCAAGAAAAAATGGATTCGGTGTAATAATAGCCGCTGCAGGGAAGGCAGCACATCTTGCTGGAGCACTTGCTGCAAACACAACCCTCCCTGTAATTGGAATACCAGTAAAATCATCAACATTAGATGGACTGGACGCACTGCTTTCAACAGTACAGATGCCCTCAGGCATTCCTGTTGCAACGGTTGCTATAGACGGAGCGCAAAATGCAGCTTTGCTTGCAATACAGATACTGGCAGCTTATGATGAGTCATTAGCAGAAAAGCTTGATGCAGCAAGGTGTGCTGGAGCAGAAAATGTGCTTCAGAAGAACAGGTCAATAGAAGAAAAATTTAATAAATAAAAATACTCATGTGGAGGAATTAACAATGGAAAAGAAGGAACAGCTATACGAGGGCAAAGCAAAAAAGATATTTGCAACAGATAATAAGGATTACTACATAGTGTCCTATAAGGACGATGCCACTGCATTTAATGGACTTAAGAAGGGTACAATCGTTGGAAAGGGAGTAATAAACAACAAGATGAGCAACTTCCTTATGCAGATACTTGAGAAGAAGGGAGTTCCAACCCACTTTGTAGAGGAGCTTTCAGACAGGGATACCGTTGTTAAGAGGGTTCAGATAGTTCCTCTTGAGGTTATCATCAGGAACATATCTGCAGGCTCCTTTGCAAAGCGCTTTGGAGTTGAGGAGGGTATAGTATTTGAGGCTCCTACAATAGAGTTTTCCTACAAGAATGATGACCTGGGAGACCCACTTATAAATACCTACCATGCACTGGCACTTAAGCTTGCAGCTAAAGAGGAAATAGATAGAATAAAGGAGCTTGCCTTTACTGTAAACTCCGTTTTAAAGGAATATTTTAAAGGACTTAACATAGATTTAGTAGACTTCAAGCTTGAGTTCGGACGCCTGTCAGATGGAACCATAGTGCTGGCAGACGAGATTTCACCTGATACCTGTAGGCTCTGGGACTGCACAACCCATGAAAAGCTTGATAAGGACCGTTTCAGGAGGGATTTGGGCGGCGTAGAGGGGGCATATAATGAGGTTATGCACCGCCTAATGGGAGAGTAAATATGGGAGGATTTTTCGGAGCAGTATCGGACAGAGACTGCATGCTTGATGTATTCTTTGGAACGGACTACCATTCCCATTTAGGAACCCGCAGGGCAGGGATGGCAGCCTATGACCCGGATAGAGGGATGCAGAGGGAGATTCACAACATTGAAAACTCTCCCTTCAGGACCAGGTTTGAGGGTATAACTGATGAAATGTGGGGAACCTCCTGTATTGGATGTATAAGCGATACAGACCCCCAGCCTATACTTATACGTTCAAACCTGGGCTTATACGCTATAACAACTATTGGTGTGATAAATAATATGGATGCCCTTGAAAAGCAGTTCCTGTCCTTCAGCGGAGGGCATTTTGACGCTATGAGTGGTGGGAAGGTAAACTCCACCGAGCTTTGTGCCGCTATGATAAACCAGAAGAGCAACTTTGTGGAGGGTATAAGGTTTGCCCAGGATATGATAGAGGGCACCGTATCCATAATGATACTTAAAGATGACGGAAGCATTATAGCTGCCAGGGATAAAAAGGGGCGACTTCCCATACTTATAGGAAAAAGAGAGGATGGTTACTGTGTATCCTTTGAAAGCTTTGCTTATAATAAGCTGGGATATGAGGACTATATGGAGCTTGGTGCAAGAGAGATAGTTAAAATAACCCATGAGGGAGTGACCCAGCTGTCGCCTCCTGAAGAAGAAATGAAGATATGTGCTTTCCTGTGGACCTATTACGGATATCCCACGTCTATCTACGAGGGGGTAAACGTAGAGGTTATGAGATATAGGAACGGAGAGATAATGGCGGAAAGCGATAAGGAAAACGGACTCTCCCAGGACATAGACTACGTGTGTGGCGTTCCTGACTCAGGTACTCCCCATGCTATTGGCTATGCTAATAGAAGCGGTATTCCCTTTGCAAGGCCTTTCATAAAGTACACTCCTACCTGGCCTAGAAGCTTCATGCCTGCCAACCAGAAGGAAAGAAACCAGGTAGCAAAGATGAAGCAGATTCCTGTACATGACCTTATTGATGGCAAGAAGCTGCTCTTTGTAGATGACAGCATAGTAAGGGGAACACAGCTTAGGGAAACAGTAGAGTTTCTATATGAGAACGGAGCACAGCAGGTGCA
>JAEZLD010000125.1 GCA_023415335.1 Bacillota bacterium
GTACAGGATCCATTACTGGCACAGGAAGTGGGGAAATAGTGCTTATGTTTTCTACTGCCAACCATGTACCCCACTACCCAAAGGATAGCATTCTTGCAATGAACTTTCTTCATGAGGACATGATTGACGTTGTGTTCAGAGCTGTAGCCGAATGCACTGAAGAGAGTGTTATCAGCTCCCTTATGCATGCAGAATCAGTTACTGGTATACAGGGCCATACAATAAACTCATTAAAGGATTCAGGGCTCATTGAGCTGACATAGCCATAAGGAGGTAATCATAAAATTAAGGTAATCGGAATATTAGGAGGAATGGGTCCCCTAGCTACAGACGACCTGTTCCGAAAAATAATTACACATGAGAAGGCTTCCATAGACCAAGAACACCTACGGATATGCATTGATAGCAATACAGCAATAGCTGACCGCACGGCTGCCCTGCTGCATGGCGGGGCAGATCCTGTTCCCGAAATCATTAAAAGTGCCAAAAGACTGGAGAGCATTGGAGCAGATATGATTGTTATGCCCTGTAATACAGCTCACAATTATTTTGAAAAAGTACAGGAAAGCGTGCATATACCTATTCTTAATATGATTAAAATAACCTACCAGGTTCTGTTGAAAAAGGACATAAAATGTGTTGGTCTTCTTGCTACAGATGGAACCATTAAAACAGGTATATATCAAAGACACTTTGATGGAGGCGGCATAAGGCTACTGTGCCCAGAAGGTAATAGCCAGAAGGCTGTTATGGACATAATATATAATGGTATTAAAGCAGGAAAAACAAGCTATGATACGGCTCCCATACAAGACACAATTAATAAGCTTATGTCAGAGGGAGCCAAAATGCTGATACTTGGATGTACAGAGCTGCCTCTTGCATTCAAACAGTATAAGCTGGACTACCCCTGCATAGACCCCACTCTGGAGCTTGCAAAGGCAGCTATATGTTTTGCTGGAGGAAAATTAAAGGAATAATATAACCCCTGAAACCATCAATCTCTGTGTTATGGTTTCAGGGGTTACTATTATCAGTTATCAACTTACCACATGTGAGTACAATAGCTTGTCCTTAAGAGAAAGCTAGCTATGCTTCCTCTACTGCCTTACTTATAGTCTTATAGTCTGCGTCTGTACCATACTTGTCTACAGCCTTGGCATTGCTTACACGATGAGTGAGGCAGCCTGCGCCCCCTATACATCCGCCCTCACATGCCATTCCTTCTATGAAGTTTTCCTTCAGCAGACCCTTGGAGGCCTTAATCAGTGCCAACCTACACTCCTCTATTCCGCTGCAGCTTAAAGGCCTGTATTCGAAGCTGTCCGCTCCAAGCTCCTTAAGTCCTTCTGCAACAGCTTCAGCCAGCCCTCCGCTTCTTGCGAATATCCTTCCGAAATAGCTTGCCCCCTTAAGCTCCTCCACAGGAAGCTGGGAAGTGTCCATATCCCTGCTGTGGAACAATGCCTCAAGCTCCTCAAAGGTTATTACGTTATCAATATAAGGCCTTACCCTATCCATCTGAGCTTCCATCTTCTTAGCGGTGCAGGGTCCTATGAATACTATTTTGCACTCCGGGTCCTTTTCCTTCAAGAACCGTGCTATTTCAGCCATTGGTGACAGGTTGTGGGAAACATGTTCCTTTAGCTGAGGAAAGTTCTTGTCTATATAGCTAACAAAGGCTGGACAGCAGGAGCTGGTAAGGAAGCTCTCTGTTTCCGATAGTTCCTTGGATTCCTTACTGGCAACCATGTCCGCTCCAAGAGCCGCCTCAACCACGCTGAAAAATCCAAGCTTTTTTATACCTGCTACTACCTGTCCTAGCTTGGCATCTGCAAACTGGGTAGCAATAGAGGGTGCAACAATGGCATAGACCTTATAGGCACTGTTGGACCTTGAATTTTTCAAAAGGTTAATAGTGTCCAGTATATATGACTTATCCATAATGGCTCCAAAGGGGCACTGATAAACACAGGCACCACAGGCTGTGCATTTGCTGTTATCTATCTCTGCCGCACCACCTTCACCCATATAAATAGCCTTCACCTTACATGCATTTTCACAGGGTCTTGTACGATTGATTATGGCTGTATACGGGCATACCTTTGCACAGGCACCGCAGTTTACACACTTTTTCTTATCTATTACAGCCTTCTGATCTGCATCAAAGCTTATAGCTCCAAGCTTGCAGACTGCCTCACACCTGTGGGCTATACAACCCCTGCAGGCATGTGTTATGTCGTATCCGCTCTTAGGACACTCGTCGCAGGCGATGTCTATTACCTCTATTACATTAGGATTAGACTTGTCCCCTCCCATGGCAAGCTTAACCCTCTCCCCTACTATTGCTCTTTCCTTATATACGCAGCAGCGCATGGTTGATTCCTTACCCGGAATTATAGCCTTTGGTATATCATGTATGACCTCAAGAAGCTTTCCGTCCCAGGATGGGCGGGCAACCTCCTTTAAGACCTTGTATTTTATATACTGTACGTTAGTATCAAATTTTCTTAAATTCATGTACCCTCCTAATCATATAAACCTTAGTTGTTCATACTGGATTAGATTATATACTATTTATTTAGCCTATTCAAGCAATAGGACACTTCACTTTAAGAATTTAAAATATAGTTTCCATTCTACAGTGAAGCCACTCTTTTCTTAATTTTTACAATCATATCCTGAGGGTATCCAAGATACTCCATTATCCTTACTGCATTCCTTGTTGCAGAGAGCCCCTCCTTTATTGTATAGTCAAAAAACAATCCGTCCCTACTCACATCCTCGCTGAAGTGGTAGAAATCATAGCAATCCCCTATTCTGTCCCCCAGCTCCATATCATGGGTAGCAGCAATGCTCAAGGAATTTCCCCCTGCCAGATTTCTGAGTATCTCCTCTGAGGCATTAATCCTTTCAATGGAGTTAGTTCCTCTGAATATCTCATCTATTATACTAAGCACAGGCATACTGCCATCTATTTCATTTATTATCCTGAGCAGGGATTCAGCCTCTGAAAGATAGTAGCTCTTTCCTCCCATTATGTTGTCTGTTCTGCTGATGGAGGTAATTATTCTTATATACGCTCCATTATAGGAAAGTGCCAGACAGGTGCCTATGGTCTGCGCAAACAGAGCATTTACTCCTATGGTCCTCAGGAATGTAGATTTGCCAGACATGTTAGAGCCTGTAATAAGTATTCCTCTGCTTTCTATATGTATAGAGTTTGCCACAGGCTTTTCTATAAGAGGATGAACACCGCTATCCATATCAATATAAGCTTTTCCATGTTCAAGCTCCGGCTCGCAATAGTACTCAAGATTCTGTCTGTAGGAGGCAACTGACATAAGTGCATCAATCTCCCCTAAAAGCACATACATCCTTTTTAAATCCTCCTTGTGCTTCATCATTTTTTTAAAGGAGGAGCAGTAGCTTCTTTCTTGTACAAGAAACATTGTTCCTGCCATTTCAGTAAGATCATTCCCTGAATTAAAAAGTGTCATTCCTATAGAATTAAACACTCCCTGGCACCTGTCTAAGGATTCTTTAAGCTGCTCTTTATAATCACCCAGTGGAAATCCACAGCGGGCAATAGCATTTGCACAGCCCCCCATTCTGCTGATAAATGCAAGAGCATTTATTCCACTTTCCACATTCTGTTTAGCTTTATAGTGAAGCATATTATTTATTAAATAAACGGGAAAAAGATACGTGATTAATGCTTTAGGCCCCATAAACACAGGAGCTATGCATGAAGCCACAGCCACAAGGGCCATAACATTGTAGAGCCAGCCTCCCTTAACCTCATGGTCAGTTTTATCCCATAAAAGTGAGGCTATAAACTGCCCTGGGGCACGCCCCATATTCCGCAGCTTAAGTCGTACAAAGTCTCTCATTTTTTCATTGCTCTGAAAAAGTCCTATAATAGCCTTTCTTTTTTCCAAAGGCTCCTTTTCAAATAATGGTGTCCTCAGCATATGATACAGCAGCTGCTCTCCCGGAGTTGACAGGGTTCTGTCCAAAAGTATGAAAATACTGTCCATGTTAAGATCATCCCAGGTCTGGTCATCAATAAAGAAGCTGGTTTCATCCTCATGCCTCAGCTTTTCAAACAGCTCACCTGCTGTATCCATGTCTCTCTTTCTGGAATCAGCTTTTCCCCATTCAGCACGGAGCTTTTTCTGAACCTTTATACTCTTCACTCTCTTATAGGACTCATATGAGGCTATTATAAAAGGGATAACCAATATTAACAGCCAGTAATATCTATCTCCTCTTCTCTGCCCTAAATATAATGCTGCGGACCCGACTGCCACGCAGCATGCTATAAACAAATACATAAGTGCATTTGTAATATACTCCTTCTTCATAAATACTCCCCCCTGGTAAAAAATACATACTAAGTGTACCTTAGCGAATATGGCTTGTCAATTATCGCAAGATGATGAAAACACCTTAACTAACCTGGTGAAACTTAAAACTAGTGAAGGAGGAGCTAAAGCTCCTCCTTCATAAATATTATCTATGCGCTATGCTCTTTATCTTTTCTGGTTTTACTTACCTGTGTCCTTGTTGACTGCTCTTTTCCAGCCCTTCTTTCCCCATAGTAGGCAGCCTTGTACATTCCCTTTATCTCACTTATAAGAGGATATCTAGGATTTGCACCAGTGCACTGGTCATCGAAGGCCTGCTCTGCCATCTCATCCAGGCTGGCAAGGAAGCTCTCCTCACTGATATTGTACTCTGCAATGCTTTTCTTAATGCCTATCTTCTCCTTAAGCTCACCAATGGCTTTTATTAAGCCCTGAACCTTTTCCTCATAAGTCTTTCCCTCTATGCCTAAAAATTCTGCAATCTGGGCATATCTTTCAAGGGTGTGGGGATGGTCATACTGTGGGAAGGTTCCCATCTTGGTGGGCACCTCAGAGGCATTGAACCTTATTGTCTGGTCAATAAGCAGGGCATTGGCAACACCATGTGGAAGGTGATGGAATGCTCCAAGCTTATGTGCCATGGAGTGGCACACTCCCAGGAAGGCATTGGCAAAGGCCATTCCAGCCATGGTAGCAGCATTGGCCATCTTCTCCCTTGCCTCAGGGTCGCTGGCTCCTCCTGCGTATGCTCTTGGAAGGTACTCGAATATAAGCTTAAGGCTTCTCAGGGCCAGGCTATCAGTATAATCAGTGGCCAGCATGGATACATATGCCTCTAATGCATGTACTGCTGCATCTATTCCCGAGGCTGCAGTTAAGCCCTTTGGGGCGTTCATCATCAGCTCAGAATCCACAATCGCCATGTTTGGCATCAGCTCATAATCTGCAAGAGGATATTTTACTCCAGTATTTTCATCTGTAATAACCGCAAAGGGAGTAACCTCAGAACCTGTACCTGCTGTAGTTGGTATAGCTATAAAATATGCCTTCTCCCCCATCTTAGGGAAGGAGTATACTCTTTTTCTGATATCCACAAAGCGCATGGCCATGTCCATAAAATCTGCCTCTGGGTGCTCATACATAACCCACATAATTTTAGCGGCATCCATGGCGCTTCCTCCACCTATGGCTATTATGCAGTCAGGATCAAAGGAGGCCATATCCTTAGCACCAGCCTTTGCACACTCCAGGGTTGGATCTGGTGATACATCAAAGAAGGTTCTGTGGAGTATTCCCAGCTCATCCAGCTTATCAGTCACCGGCTTGGTATAGCCGTTGCTATAAAGAAAGGCATCGGTAACAATAAATACCCTCTTCTTGTCCATTACATTCTTAAGCTCATCTAAGGCTACAGGAAGGGAGCCTCTCTTTATATATACCTTTTCAGGGGTCCTAAACCAAAGCATGTTCTCTCTTCTTTCTGCCACTGTCTTAATGTTCAGCAGCTGCTTTACTCCTACGTTTTCAGAAACTGAGTTTCCTCCCCATGAGCCACAGCCTAAAGTAAGTGAAGGAGCAAGCTTGAAGTTGTAAAGGTCTCCTATGCCTCCCTGGGCTGCCGGGGTGTTCACAAGTATACGGCAGGTCTTCATCCTTGATGAAAACTCCTGAAGCTTTTCCTTCTCCCTCAGCTCATTTAGGTATATGGCTGAGGTGTGGCCATAGCCTCCGTCCTCCACCAGCTTTTCTGCCTTTTCAAGTGCGGCTTCAAAGCTTGAGGCCTTGTACATTGCAAGCACAGGTGAAAGCTTTTCATGAGCAAACTCCTCAGACTTCTCTACACTTTCTACCTCTCCTATTAATATCTTAGTGCTTGCAGGAACCTCTATACCTGCAAGGCGTGCTATGGAAGCAGCGCTTTGGCCTACTATCCTGGCATTAAGTGCGCCATTTATTATTATGGTTTTTCTTACCTTATCTAGCTGCTCTTCTTCAAGGAAGTAGCAGCCCCTGTTTGCAAATTCCTCCTTAACTCTATTATAGATAGAATCCATAACAATTACAGACTGCTCGGAGGCACATATCATTCCGTTGTCAAAGGTCTTAGAGTGTATTATGGAGTTTACTGCCAGAAGGAGGTCTGCA
>JAEZLD010000219.1 GCA_023415335.1 Bacillota bacterium
GGTGTGACTAAGGATTCAAGGCTTTACTTTAACCTATCCAATCCTTCCCCAGAAGATTCCTTTGGAGACACAAAGGCCAATCCGCCGAGCTTTAAAAATCCTAATGAATAAAAATAAGGACCTGCAATATGCAGGCCTTTTTATTATATGACCAAATGATTGACTGGCGGCTGGCAGGCGTGGTTTTTACATACATAATATGTTGTTTTATTGTTTGTCAGAGGAAAATCCACTGTGGGGTGTTCAAGTACCACAGCTGCCGCATCCAGTGGAAGGCTTTCTGTAGCATGCATCTTATCGTCACCCTCCTGAAGTACGATGGTTATCCTTGCGGGAGGGTCTGCATAATTAGAGAGTGCAATCAGGAAAAAGCTATATCCCATGGGGTATCCTTCTGCGGCTGCTGACATAAAGGAAAGCTGAGCTTCAGAAAGCTTGGAATATTCTTCGGATTCGGTAATCTGATAAAGCCTTACAAGGTTGTATGCCATGACAGAGTTGCCGCTTGGCATTGCCCCGTCGTAGGTTTCCTTAGGACGAAGTATGAGCTTTTCACCAGAGTCACCGTACAGCCAGAAGCCTCCATCCTTATGGTCGTAGAAATCCTCTATTGTCCTTTGACACAGCTTTTTTGCTTTATCCAGATACTCATTATCCAGCGTTGCATCATACAAGGATAACAGTGCAAGAATATACAGGGCATAATCATCAAGAAAACCTTCAGAGCCAAGCTTTCCTTCTCGGAAGCTTGTATGCAGGACATTGTTCTTCATCAGGCTGCTTTCTATAAATTTCTGTGCCCTCAATGAGGCCTTTAGGTATTCTTTTTTTCCTTCAGTACGGTACAGAAGTGTCAGCGCTGATATCATCAGTGAATTCCATGAGGAGAGCAGTTTATCGTCTAGATGAAGCTTATACCTATTCAGGCGGTATTGGTACAGCTTTGCAAGCTCATCACTAAAATCATCAGTTTTTTTTACTGATTTCAGCAGGTTAGGGATGCTTTCACCTTCAAAGTTTCCGCCTTTTGTAATATCATATGTGCTGTTAAACAGTTTTCCTTTTTCCTCTCCAAGAACCTCTATAATTTCCTCTGGCTTAAATACGTAGTATCTTCCTTCAACTCCTTCACTGTCAGCATCCTGGGCACAGTAGAAGCCTCCCTCAGGGCTGGTCATCTCCATTAATATATAGGATGCGGTACGTTCAGCAATGCTTAGATAAAGGTTGTTACCTGTTATTGAGTATGCCTTAGCATAGCTCATAATGAGAAGTGCATTGTCATAAAGCATCTTTTCAAAGTGTGGGACCAGAAAGTATTTGTCTGTGGAGTAGCGGCTGAAGCCTCCACCTATGTGGTCAAATAATCCTCCCTTATACATCTGCTTTAGGGTGGTTTCCACCATATTAAGCAGTACAGGGTTGCTGGTTATTTTATAGCGGTTCATTAGGAAAAGTAGGTTGTGGGGGATCGGGAATTTAGGAGCAGGGCCGAATCCGCCATACTCACTGTCAAAGGAATGCTCAAACATCTCCTCCCCTTGCTGCAGGAGACTCAAGTCGATTTTTCCCCCTGATATATCTGTTTGCTGAAGCTTTTTTGTTATATCCATTGCAGAATTTATAAGCCTTTGCTTGTTACCATCCCATTGATTGTGTATCTCTATAAGCAGCTGATAAAGACCAGGCATTCCATAGCGGGAGGTTTTTGGAAAGTAGGTGCCTGCGAAAAAAGGCAGCCTATCCGGGGTCATGAATATGGTTGTGGGCCAGCCTCCGCTGCCAGTAAAGGCTTGGCATACAGACATATACACACTGTCTATGTCCGGACGCTCTTCTTTATCTACCTTTATGGATATGAAATACTTATTCAATACCTGTGCAATCTCCTCATCCTCAAAGCTTTCATGGGCCATTACATGGCACCAATGGCATGTGCATAATTGACCAACTTTCAGCTATACCCAATAGATAAAAAGACAGGTTTATCTTCAGCTTTTGCCTTAGCAAATGCTTCTTCACACCACGGGAACCAGTCTACAGGGTTATATGCGTGCTGCAGAAGATAGGGAGAACTTTCATCTGCCAATCTATTGGGCATATTGTTAGTTGTCATGGGCACCACCTACCTTTCATAATAATGTTTATCACAATTTTATATCTTTTTTGGAACTTCAAGGATTATTATGTTACTATCGCTACACTCCTTCTATTTCTAAAGTCTTGATTTCGCTGCATTTTTAAGTATAAAACTGTGGTGACTATAATATTTAGTATGAAGCAAAAAAAATATTTCATGCCAAAATAAATCTGTATCCTTTCTGGTATACCTAATATCCTTATCACTCTTACCAATCTTTGAAGACGTGGGGCCCCCATTCAACTTTAATGTTTATAATTTAAATATAATCAAGCTCGTTTCAATTATAAATAATCGGTTAAATAATCGTTAATAGGTTTTACCAGAATAGCATATAACAAAAATGTAAAATAATAATAAAATATAAATTATTAGAAATAAGTAACAAATAATGGTAATATAAGTATATCCTATTATTCTGGGGCCTAAACCAAATAAATATGGATTTGTGAGGGAAATTTTGTTATGCAAAAAGAAAAATTTATAACAATTATAGAAATTTTTTATAAAAGTACCCGAAAACTTTTCCAAAGTATTCAAGATAAATTATATGAGCAGTATGGAATCGATATGCAAACTAAGGGTATTCCATTTCATATAACACTTGGAAGTTATGCTACGGAAGAAACGGACGCAATTGTGTCTAGAATCATCAATGTTGCAATCAAAACAAGGGGGTTTGATGTAAAGTTTATTGGCTTAAATCATTTCGGTAATGTGGTTAGATATATGGAACCAGAGATTAGTGAAGAGTTAATTAACTTACATAGGTATTTTGACTCGGACTATGCAAATGAATTTGACGGGTGGATACCACACGCAACGGATTATCGTCATAGTGACGCTAAGGAAATAGAATTATCTAAGCAAATAGTTGATAAAATAGGAAAACTAATTAATACAGAGATTGTTGGGATTGAATTAGGAGAATTTTTCCACCAAAGAAAACAATTCGAGTTATGTTTGAACAGTGATTAATACTCGAAATGGTATAATCTGTAAATTTCAATGTGCAGGTCAGTTTAAATTATTGTTTATAGTATTCTTAAAATATACATTAGGGGAACTTTTACAAGTTCCCTTAAAAATTTCTTATTATCAACACATTTCTTTAACATAGCCATAATTTAATTAGGAAGGTACAAAAGTTGAAAGGAGTAACTATGAATACACAATTAGGTAGTAAATCAAAAAAGGCTATACATTCAAAAGAACTATCGAAAAATGAAAAACTTTGGAATATTAACTTTACATTATTGTTACAGGGACAATTAATGTCCCTTTTTGGTGATGATGTTTATGACATTGCACTTCGAGTATGGATA
>JAEZLD010000028.1 GCA_023415335.1 Bacillota bacterium
GGGAAACCCTGTGGAACAGCCTGGTGTCAGTTCTGCTGGGCATTCCATGTGCCCTGCTGCTTACTGAGAGCACAAGTCTGGCGGCTGCAAGGCTTGTGGGGCTTGGAATAGTAAGGCATAAAATCTCATTTTCCCTTGCAGCCCTCCTTGGAACGGTGGCTGGCTTTATGACAGTGCAGATTACAGCCATGCTGTTTCTAAGTGCACAGATGTGCAAAAGGGAGCCCATGGAGCTAATTAGGATAGTCTCATCAGAAAAGAAGGCCGTTCTTCCTAAAAAAACAGGATGGATGTATTTTATAGCAGGGCTTTTATGCCTGCTGGCAGCGTATGCAATGGGGGTACTGTTCCTTAGGACTCTTGATTTTAAGATAACACTGGCAATACTTATATCAGGAATAGCGGGAACCTTTCTTTTATACCATGGTATGGGTGCATTCATTGGGCACAGGATACAAAGGAAAAGCAGTGACCGTACAGGCTTGTTTACATTTACAGGACGCCAGTTGCAGGAAAACGTCATACACCAGCATAAGGCTCTTGCAGTAGCCTCCCTGCTTCTGCTTATGGCACTGTCATGTGTATCCTTTGGTATAGGTGTTGCCTCGTCCAGAATTTCTGCAGAAAGAAGCGTTGATTTTTCCATAGAGGGGAACCAGGATGAGGTAAGGCAGGCCTTAGGGGATAATATGTCAAATATATCAGCCTTCTACGCCATGTATATAGACAGAATTGATTCCAATAGCGATTCAGAAGGAGAGAAACCACCCCACAGCTTTTCATGGGAGGGCTTGATTCTTGCCCTGGAAAAGCAGAAGAAAACTGATTTAAGGGATAACATGCTGGAGTACATTCCATCTGATGATATTCCACGACTGATAAAGGAGAGCAGCTATAACGAACTGCTTGTGTCTATGGGCAAGGAACCATTAAATTTGGGGGAAAACCAGGCTGCAATGTATACCTCTATGACTGATAGCGAAGAATTTATGTATATTCTGGAGGGGGCATTAAAGCAGGAAGCCTATGTTAAGGTGGATGGAGAAAAGTATGAGCTTCTTCCCCAGCTGTATTATGACAACGTGGTTGCAGACCGTTCAATCACCCTGTATAGTGCGCTGATTGTGAGGGATGAAGACTACAATGCCTGGGCTAGAGACAGCATCGAGCCCATGTGCTGGAATGTGCGTCTTACTGGGGAAATAGTGAGGGAAAAAGGTCTTATGCAGGCTATACAGCAGGTACAGGGTAGCGTGGCTAAGTCCGGGCTAGAGTATGAAAGCTACCTTAGTGGAATAGGAAGGAACCTTTTCTATACTGTGGCATCCAGCTACATTACAATATATCTGGGGATACTGTTTATGGTTATTGCCAACACTGTTATAGCCATAAAGTATATGATGCAGCAGAGAACCAGCAGGGGAAGATATACTACGCTTCTCATGCTTGGGTCAAATATAGGAGATTTGTGCAGCTCTGCTAAAACCCAGATAAGGATGTTCTTTGGAATGGCTATAGGGCTATCTGCAATAAGCTCGGTATTTGCCATATGGTCCATGTTTACAAGCTTCGTGAGGCTTCCCTCAGGAACATCCATTTACAAGGTGGCTGGGATTACAGCAATTGCTTTTGTAATATTTATTGTGATAGAATTCATATATATGTATGCAGTTGAGCGTGAAAGCCTCAGGGGGATTTACCAGCTGCAGAGCGAGGATGGGAGGTAGCTTGTTTGAGCAGGATAGTGGTGGCTGAGGATGATGTTTATTTGCGGGAGGAGCTTGTTAATATATTTAAAAAAAGGGGATACTCTGCTGAGGGTGTCTCCTCTTTCCATGACACTGAAAATGAAATACTGGGAAGGCACCCCGACCTTTTAGTACTGGATATTAACCTTCCAGGCAAAACCGGCTTTGAGCTGTGCAGGAGCTTAAAGTCCAAGGCATCCTTTCCTGTGCTCATACTTACTGCCAGAGACGCCCTGCCCGATGAGCTTTATGCATTAGGGCTGGGAGCAGATGATTTCCTTACAAAGCCCTGCCATCCTGACAGGCTCAGTGCAAGGGTGGAAAGGCTGCTGCAGACCTATGGCAAGGTGAGAAATATGGTAGAAGCAGGGGGAATAGTGCTGGATTTAGATACCTATAAGGTCATCTATAATAATGCCCATGCTGTGCTCAGCGAAACAGAGGGGAAAATATTAGCCCTTTTGCTTGAAAACTGCCCACAGGTTGTATCCCGCCAAAGTATATATAAGGAACTTTGGGGAGGGGAGGAGTATGTTGATGAGAACATACTTCAGGTAAACATGACAAGGCTCAGGAAAAGTCTTGAGGAAGTAGGCTTAAGGGATATGATACATACAGTAAGAGGACAGGGCTACAGTCTGGAGGTGGATAAACCATGAAGAAATCAGATCTTAGAGCATCAGGCCCATGGATTATACTGCTTTTAATATCAGAGCTGTTTTTTATATTCGTAGCATGGCTTGCTTCACCGGAGAAGTTCAAGAGCGTGGCACTGAGTATTGTAATATTCACCTGTCTGGTTGTAGCTGGGGGAGTGTATATTGAGAACAAACGCATAAATAAGCAGCTTAAGCTGGTGGAAAGCTTTCTGTACAGGAACGATGAGGACAGTGTGAATAAGCTTTTGGCCGCTGTGTATAAAGCCTGGCATCCTGTAATCAATAGTGCCTCAGATATGCTCAGGGAAAAGTCCTATCTTGCAGAAGAAAAGCAGCTGGAGCTAATGGACTATCAGGAGTTCATTGAGGAGTGGACACATGAAATAAAAACACCCTTGACTGTGCTGACTCTGGTGCTTGAGAACCATAAGGATGATATGCCCCCGTATATGTACACCCGTATGGAGCATGTGAGGGGCGGAATTGCCAGCAATGTGGAGAAGATACTGCACTATGCAAGGCTCCAGTCAGACCATGTGGACTATAAGCTTACAAAAATAAGCCTTCCGGAGCTGGTAGAGGAAGCCTTAAGGGAATTTGAACCTATGGCAAGGGAGAAAAATGTGGAGATAAAGCTCAGCCTTCCGGAGCTTAAGGTTACATGTGATAAAAGGGTATTATACTTTATGCTGTCCCAGCTATTAAGCAATGCATTTAAATACACCTTACCTGAGGATGGAATCGTAGCTATAAGCTGCTTTGAGGATGAGAAAATACATCTTGCGGTGAGGGACAATGGGCAGGGTGCACCGGAGGAGGACATACCCTTCCTGTTTGACAAGGGCTTTACAGGAAGCAGCCCTGATAGGCAGAAAGCAACGGGCATGGGGCTTTATCTGGTTAAGAAATATGCAGAGGCCCTGTCCATAGAGGTGAGGATTGAACATAGTGAGGTCTGGGGAGATGGCTTTGGAATAGAGCTGATATTTCCAAGGGTAGATTAGGAATGAGCTGACAATATAAAAAGCAAAGCCAACCTAAGTATAAAAACCACTAACCTGTTAATTCTGGTTAGTGGTTTTTCATAAATTATTTATGGTATTTCTGGATACTTTTATTTGGAGGTGTCATGTTCCATTAGAAGGCTTATGACAATGCTTTACTGACTCAATTGGG
>JAEZLD010000034.1 GCA_023415335.1 Bacillota bacterium
TGCTTCCCTGTGGTTACCCACATAATCCGTCAGTCACAAAAAGCCCTATCTATTACGTACGATTATTTTAACACAGTTTTTATTGTTCTTCAATACACGAACTTATTTATATTATACAATTTTAATAATCGTAATTTTGAATTAGTTTAACCTATCGTCCTTCATAAAAGCACCGCTCCTGTAACATTTCCTTTGGCATACTAATTCTAATATATTTTTTTCGATAATATAACCCTATATTTCGTCAACAAATGAGTAATATATTCCATTTACACTTGACAAACATATTACATTTACTTAAAATGTATACAATGTTATAATTTTTAATCTAATATTGTCATATTTTGTATTGTAGGCGGGTGAGTATCATGAATTGTATTAATACGTTAAAGGAGCTTATGCTGATAAAATCTGATGATTCCATTAGAAATAACTTTGAAATAATAAATTTTATAAAAGATCTGTTTTTATCCTGTGATGATATTAAAATACTCTCTACAGAAGATTCAAAAAATAAAAGTATGCTGATAGGAGTCAACACCAAGCTTGATAATTGCAGCGGAGGCCTTTTGTTTTCAGGCAGAATAAATACGGTGTACCCTTCAAACACAGACTTCCATACATATATAAAGGAAGGCAGTATATATGGCCCCGGAGCCCTATGCATGAAATATTTTATAGCCTGTCTATCACAGGCACTTCCCAGATTAAAGAAAAGTCCAAAGCCGGTCATAATTGCATTCCCCTTTGTAGATCAGTCAGGTGTAACTGGTGTCAAAAGCATAATAAGCTATATGCAGGAGCATTCCATACATCCTGATTTATGCATACAAGGAGAGCCTACCAGATTTTCTTTTCTTGTCAAAGCCAGCGGGTGCTACCAGTATAGGATGAAAATCTCCTGCAGTGGAGGACATGCCAGTATGTGCAATGTGCTATCCTCACCATTTTATATTGCAGCTGAATTTGTCAAGCAGATACAGCAGCTAAACCAGGACCAGGACCTGGGAATAGTTAACATAGCAGTAATGGAAGGCGGAAGAGCACTCAATCAGATATCAAGACAGTGTACCGTTTACTATGATGTAAGGACCTCCTCTCTGGACTTTAAGCAAAGGGTAAGTGAAATTGTAGAAGTCCTGAAGCAGAAAGCAGAAGCCATGGGGAATGGAATGAGCCTGAACAACACAATTCTTGCAAACAGCGTTCCAATACTTGATAATCGTCATTCACAATGGATTAAGCGACTATCCCCAATAGCATCCTCTGGAGAACCTGCCATGCACGCTATTACAGAGGCAGGCTTCTACCAGGAGGCAGGTATCGACACTCTTGTTTTCGGGGCAGGAGACATGAGGATTGCACATTCTGAGATGGAACACATAAAAATTGAGGATTTGGAAAAATACACAGAGGCTATTTGCAGCATTGCAGAAATATATAACAAGGAAATGGCAGAGGTATTATAACCCCTGCCATTCTTTTAACTTATATATTTGCCTTTTATTAATATGCCTTGCCCCAGTAAACCATTGTCTTAGCAGGTCTGCCGCAGCATACACATGTACCGGATATATTCTCCTGTTCAAAAGGCATGCATCTTGAAGTAACTCCTGCCTCTTCCTTAAGCTTCATTTCACAATCCAGTTCTCCACACCACATTGCCTTTATGAAACCAGGCTTGTTTGCAGCAATGTCCTTAAGCTCCTCCATGCTATGGGCTTCATAGGTCTTCCCATCTCTGAGTGCCTTTGCCTTGTTATAGAGAGATACCTGTATATCATCTAAAAGCTCTGCTACCTTTTGCTCTATTTCATCCAAGGATACAAATACTTTCTCCCTGTTGTCCCTTCTTACCAGCACGGCCTGATTCTTTTCTATGTCCTTAGGTCCTATCTCCACCCTGATTGGAACGCCCTTCATCTCATACTCACTGAATTTCCATCCAGGCATCTTGTCTGAGGTGTCTATCTTAACTCTGGCAACCTTCTTCAGCCTCTCCATTACCTCTATAGCCTTTTCAGTTACTCCCTCCACATGCTGGGATATTGGAATAACCATAACCTGAGTAGGAGCGACCCTTGGAGGCAGCACCAGTCCGCTATCATCTCCGTGAACCATTATGATAGCTCCTATGATACGGGTGGACATTCCCCAAGAGGTGCCATGAGCATACTGGAGTTTTCCGTTATTGTCAGAATACTGTATTCCAAATGCCCTTGCAAAGCCATCTCCGAAGTAATGGGAGGTGCCAGATTGCAGCGCCTTTCCATCATGCATCATTGCCTCTATTGTATAGGTAGCCTCTGCCCCTGCAAACTTTTCCTTGTCAGTTTTCTTTCCCTTTATAACAGGTATTGCCAGATACTCTTCACATAGCCTGGCATATATATTCAGCATTCTTTCGGTTTCTTCAACGGCCTCCTCAGCAGTTGCATGAACTGTATGGCCTTCCTGCCATAGGAATTCCGCAGTCCTCAGAAATGGCCTTGTGGTCTTCTCCCACCTTACAACCGAGCACCACTGGTTATACAGCTTCGGCAGGTCGTTATAAGACTGCACTATTTTAGCAAAATGCTCACAGAACAGAGTCTCTGATGTAGGCCTTACACAAAGCCTTTCTGTAAGCTGTTCGCTTCCTCCATGGGTTACCCATGCAACCTCAGGAGCAAAGCCCTCCACATGGTCCTTTTCCTTATTAAGAAGGCTTTCAGGAATGAACATAGGCATAGACACATTCTCATGTCCTGTTTCCTTAAACATACCATCAAGCTCCCTCTGGATGTTTTCCCAGAGAGCATACCCATATGGCCTGATTACCATACATCCTCTTACACTGGAATAATCAGCCAGTTCAGCCTTTTTAACAATATCAGTGTACCATTGTGCAAAATCCTCGTCCATTGATGTTATTGCCTCTACAAATTTCTTTCCCTTTGACATATATGTCTCCTCCATTTAAAAATTTTCAATAAAAAAAGCCCCGCATCCTCAAAGGGACCGAGACCGGTGGTACCACCCTAATTGACATATACCTTATAAAAGAATATGCCCTCTTCCATAACTATAACGGGTTAATCCGCTGCTACTTACTTACGTTGTCACCAGACTGCAATGGGGGTAACCCGTTGCAGACAACTTGAGTTCAGTGCAGGACTCCAAGGTGGGTTCACAATCTGCCCTATAGAAGACTCTCAGCTTTGCCTTCTTTTCTGTAAAAGGGAGTGGATTCTTACTATTCCTTTTCAACATCTTTATTATTGTTAGCTGGTATTTATATCTTAAAATTATTTTATCTAATTGTCAACAGCGTTGCTTTCATAAAAACACATCTTACTGTCTTAGGTTAACAAAAATGCTGCTATTGTAAACAATAGCAGCATTTCCCTTATAACCATGCTTATTTACGGTTCTTATATGCCTCAAGAGCTCTTGCAAATATGTCCATAGCATCCTCAAGGTCCTCACACTTTAAGCAGTAGGAGAACCTTACCTCATTTTTACCCAACCCGGGGGTGGCATAGAAGCCCTCTGCAGGTGCAACCATAACGGTCTTGTTGTTATAGCTGTAATCCTCAAGCATCCACTGTGCAAAATCATCCGCATCCTCTATAGGAAGCTTCGCTACAACATAAAAGGCACCAGTTGGCTTTTCACATACTACTCCAGGAATCCTTGAAAGCCCCGCATAAAGTATGTCGCGCCTCTTCTCATACTCAGCTTTGACCTCCCTGAAGTATTCCTCAGGAGTGTTTATAAGCTCAGCTGCTGCAAGCTGCTCTATTTCTGATACACATAGCCTTGCCTGACAAAGCTTAAGTATCTGGTTTATTACCTCCTTATTCTTGGAGGCTACCAGGCCTACTCTGGCACCACATGCACTATATCTTTTTGAAATACTGTCTACAATTATTACTCTGTCAAGTATATCCTTCATTTCCATGGCTGAGGTATATTTAAGTCCATCATACACAAACTCCCTATACACCTCATCAACTATAAAATAAAGGTTCCGCTCTTTGCAGATATCAGCAAGCATCCTTACTTCATCATAGGTGTAAACAACTCCTGTAGGGTTTCCAGGATTAGATATTAGTATTGCTCTGGTTTTTTCGTTCACCATAGCCTCTATCTTTTCCTTTCCTGGAAGATGGAAGCCTTCCTCAGCCTTTGTAAGGAAAGGAACGACCTTAACTGATGCTATGTCACCAAAGCTGTTATAATTTGTATAGAATGGTTCAGGGATTATTATCTCATCACCTACATCACACACAGCCATCATAGCAAACATGAGGGCTTCACTGCCTCCGGCAGTTATCATTATTTCATCATTATCAAAATCAATATTCCATCCTTTATAATACTTTATAAAGCTATTTATAAGAGGATTTACTCCTTGAGAATTAGTATATGCAACGGTCTTTTTGTCATAGCTCTTTAATGCTTTAAAAAAACACTCTGGTGTTTTAATATCCGGCTGGCCAATGTTAAGATGATATACCTTTATACCTCTGGCCTTAGCGGCATCTCCATAGGGAACAAGTTTCCGGATAGGAGAAAACTGCATATCAAGAATTCTTTTGGAAATATTCATTAAAAAACCCCTTCCTAAATATTATCCTGAATGGGTGATATGGATAGGTTATTCTTAACCGTAGTTAGTGATACCATTGTTTTTGTTTTAAGTATACCGTTAACACTCTTCACCTTATGGAGGATATTTTCCAGCGTCTCAGTGTCTTTAGTAATAATTTTGAGAAGGTAATCATAGTCACCTACTAAATAATAGCATTCAATGATTGCTTCCTCCGACTGTGCTAAAGCCACAAGGCCCTCTCCGTGCTTGGGTGTCTCCATACTAACAAACATGAAGGCTGTAAGTCCCCTGTTTAGCTTTTTGTTATTGATAATTATGGTATACTTTTCTATTATTCCAGAGGCATCAAGCTTTTTCAATCTATCACTTACTGCAGGAATAGAAAGATTAACCTTGCTACTTATCTGGGATGCAGACATTCTGGCATTACTTTGTAATAGCTTTAAAATTTTAATATCAATATTATCCATAACCACACCTCATTCATTTATTATAGCCTTTATTTACAAAATATACAACATGTGTTATTTTACAATGAATACAACCATTTTTATATGAATTTTTTGACTTTTTTGATTACTTTATTCACAAAAATATTTACTGTTATATTACCTTATATTTTTTATTTTGTCATTAACACTTAATTTATTCTCCATAATATTTTATTATATTTTTGTAACATGCATAAACTTTTACATTCATGTCTAAAATTGCTTAAACAAATTACATTTTACTAGCATGTTTATATAATTAATCATCACATTTAATTTTAATTTCTTCTTTTTTAATAAATTAATATACTTACACCACCTATTAGTACATATGTTTTTCTATTATATCCATATGTTTATTATGTTTTTTTAATTGTTAGTATATAATACTAACAGAACTTTTAATATTTTTATGTGTTTTTAGGTTACAGCTTAAAATTTTATGTATTTTCATTTTCTGTATTTAAAATAATCTCTAATTAGTCTATTATAATAAATGTAAAGATAAGATTTATGTTTTGTTTATTTTTTATTCTGTTTAGGAGGGTATAAGAAATGGCAAAGGAAAGCTTAACTGCCGCTGAATACATACAGCAGGTAGTAGAAAAGGTGAAAAAAAAGAACGCAGGTGAACCAGAATTTATTCAGGCTGTAGAAGAAATACTCAACTCACTGGGACCAGTACTTGAGAAACATCCCGAATACATAAAGGAGAACCTTCTTGAAAGGTTCTGTGAACCAGAAAGACAGATAATATTTAGAGTTCCATGGGTAGACGATGAGGGCAATCTTCAGGTTAACCGTGGCTTCAGAGTTCAGTTCAACGGCTGTATAGGACCTTTTAAGGGTGGCTTAAGGTTCCATCCATCAGTTTATATTGGAATAATCAAATTCTTAGGATTTGAGCAGATACTTAAGAACTCCCTGACTGGTCTTCCAATAGGCGGAGGCAAGGGTGGTTCAGACTTTGACCCAAGAGGAAAGTCAGATGCAGAAATAATGAGATTCTGCCAGAGCTTCATGACTGAGCTCTACAGACATATAGGACCAGACGTTGACGTTCCTGCTGGAGACATTGGCGTTGGTGGAAGAGAAATCGGATACCTTTATGGCCAGTACAGAAGAATAAAGGGATGCTTCGAAAACGGCGTTCTTACAGGAAAGGGCTTATCCTATGGTGGAAGCCTTATAAGACCAGAAGCTACTGGATTCGGAGTAACTTACTTCTGCCAGGAAATGCTCAAGCATGAAGGCGAAGATATGAAGGGTAAGACAGTTGCTATATCAGGCTTTGGTAACGTTGCATGGGGAATATGCACTAAGGTTGCTCAGCTTGGAGGCAAGGTTGTTACACTTTCAGGTCCAGACGGATATATCTACGATCCAAACGGAGTTGTAGGAGAAAAGATAGACTATCTTCTTGAAATGAGAAACTCTGGAAGAGATAAGGTTCAGGATTATGCTGACAAGTATGGCGTTGAATTCCATGCTGGAGAAAAGCCATGGAATGTTAAGGCTGATATCATAATCCCAGCTGCTACCCAGAACGATATTCATGAAGAGCATGCAAAACAGATAGTTGATAACGGAGTTAAGTTTGTCTGCGAAGCAGCTAACATGCCTTGCACTAACGAGGCTGTTAAGTACTTCCAGTCACACGGAGTTATCGTAGGACCTGCAAAGGCTGCAAATGCCGGCGGAGTTGCTACATCAGCTCTTGAAATGTCACAGAACAGTGAAAGACTGTCCTGGAGTGCTGAGGAAGTTGACCAGAAGCTTCATGCTATAATGATTAACATCTACAACAATGCTAAGAAGGCTGCTGAAGACTATGGCTTTGGATATGACCTGGTTGCAGGCGCTAACATAGCAGGCTTCGTAAAGGTTGCAGAGGCTATGCACGCACAGGGTAACTATTAATCTTTAGAATATAGCATTTCAAACCTCTACCATTTTGGTAGAGGTTTTTTATCAGGTTATCAGGTTATCAGGGACGGTTAACCCACACTTTTTAAATTATCAGTTATCAGGCAGTTATCAGGGACGGTTAACCCGCCTTTTTCACCTATTCAAGGACTCAAGGAGCCCGGGAATCCAGCAAGGGCCCTAGGGACGGTTAAGTCGTTTTTTCAAATCAGCTAAAATCGCTTAACCGTCCCTTACAACAAAAGGCATCTCCCTTAGCTATTCATCAAAGGGGGATGCCTTTTAGATTTATTCAATTACTTGTGAAGTATCTTTTTAGCCATGGGAGCTCTCAGCCTATGTGCCTGATGCATGTCGGAGCCTAAGAGAGGCCTTACGTATGATTTAAAGGCTTCTGTAACATTATTGCCATATAGATTTATGAACTCATCAGGCATGAGCTTTGTCTTTGCTGCTACCTGATCCAATGCTGTAAGCTTATAATCCACAGAATAATAACCTGTTCTATGTATTGTTACTGAGCCATCTAGGTTGTGCCATATTGCAAACTGGGCAGCCTTCTCTCCTACCTCCCTGGCCTCATGCTGGTCCACGTCAGATACGCAGTCCATAAAGGACCTTTGAAGGTAGCCAAAGGTGTCCGAACGCACCCTGCTTATTTTTAGCTCTGTTTTTATCTTCTTTACCAAAAGGTCCCCTAGCGTACCAGAGCCGGAAAGCTGTATATTACCATGGGCATCCTTTTCTACACAATCTACCAGCTTTGCAGCTATGGGAACACCCTTTTCATCCTGTATGCCCTCAGATACTGCTATAACACATCTTCCATAGGTATCATATACAGTTTTAACATCCATTAGAAACTGGTCTATGTTGAAGGGCCTCTCAGGCACATATATAAGATGAGGTCCATCATCGGGATACTTCTGGGCTATTGCCGAGGCCGCGGTGAGAAATCCCGCATTTCTTCCCATAACCACCCCTATGTACACACCTGGAAGTGCCCTGTTATCCAGATTAGCTCCAATAAAGGCCTGTGCTACAAATCTGGCCGCAGAACCATATCCAGGAGTATGGTCATTTATAACCAGGTCATTATCTATGGTCTTAGGAATATGTATAGCCCTGAACTGGTAATCTGACTGCTCTGCATAATGGTTTACTATTCTCACAGTATCTGCGGAATCGTTGCCTCCAATATAGAAAAAATACCTTACATCATGGGCCTTCAGCACATTAAATATCTCCCTGCAGTAAGCCTCATCCGGCTTATCCCTGGTAGAAAACAAGGCCGATGATGGTGTTGTTGCAACCTGTTCAAGGTTATGGGTTGTTTCCTGTGTAAGGTCTATGAAATCCTCATTTACAATACCTGATACTCCTTTTACAGCACCATAAACCTTAGTTACCTGGGTAAACTTCCTTGACTCAAGCACTGCTCCTACCATAGATTGGTTGATTACGGCAGTGGGTCCCCCTCCCTGGGCGACAACCACCTTTCCTTCAAGCTTCATACTACCTTTCCTCCCTTTGTATAAAGTATTATGTTTATATAAACAAAATGAAGAAATATTTACATATTATTTTTTTTATTCTATACTATTAATAAAATACATTTATAATATTATTTGAACACGAATAGCTGATTATATACTTGTATTTGTTAATTAGAAAGCACAAAACTCCTCTTCTCTCATTATAAATGATAAATACCGGAGTTGCACCATATACAGCATATTCTATATGATTTTTTACCATGTAATAATTGGTATTGTCATATTTACTTATGGAGTTCATGCTTTGTCACATTCTATGTATGATAGAACGATGCATGCAGGTACCAGCTATCCCAGGTAATAATATCAATCAAAATGATGCAGACATTGTCAACAGGAATTATCATTATATGTTATGGAGGGATCATTTATGAATGATGAAAAGAAGAATGCTACTGAAAAGAAGGCAGCTCCAAGAATAGTAGGAGGATTGACTGGTGCATGGGAAAAGCCCTATCTTATTAAAACTGCAGGTAAGCTTCCCAAATGGGTCAGCTCAGACCACCTGACCTTTTTAGGTATAGTAGGTGCCGTGTTTGTAGCAGCAGGCTATGCCTTAACAGGCTACAACAAGCTATGGCTTCTTCTATGTGAGCTTGGATTATACCTTAATTGGTTTGGAGACAGCTTGGACGGCACATTAGCCAGAGTACGGCACGAGGAAAGAGAAAGATATGGTTATTTTATAGACCATATGGTTGACTCCTTTGTAATCGTATTTACAGCCATAGGTGTTGGAGTTTCTCCTCTTATGGATTTACGTATTGCGCTTTGTATTTCAATAATATATCTTCTATTCAATATATACTGCCATATTGTTACCTATGTAGATGGAGTATTTAAAATATCCTTTGGAATCATAGGGCCAACGGAGTTTAGAATCATAATATTCCTTGTAAACATAGTTCTTCTGTTTATAGATCCTTTTATAAAATACAACATACTTACATTTAAGCTTACCGCATTTGATATTGTTGGAATGCTCTTATGCATAATATTTACAATAGTCCTACTAATCTCCACAGCCAACTCAAGCAAAAAATACAACGACTTGGATGTAAAGGCGAGGGAAAGCAGGCATGAAAAATAAGTTTAGTATAATTGAGCTTCTCTTATTTACGGTTCAGAAGCTTGCAATATTTTTTACATATGCTATACCATATTCCTGGTGTGAGGGCTTTGGAAAAGCCTTTGGAGACATATATTATTTCTTTTCCAAGAAGCGAAGGAAGGTTGCCTTGTCAAATCTTCAGCTGGCCTTCCCAAATATGTCAGCTGAGGAAAGAAAGCATATGGCAAGGAGATGCTTTAGAAGCTTTGGTATAAACTATGTGGAAGGCATTAAGATTGCCAGGATGACTCCGGATGAGCTTAAAACCATGGTAAGAATTGCCGATGATGACAAGGAGCTTTACCATAAGCTTCTGAGTTCCGATAAAGGCGTAGTTCTTTTAGGATGTCACTCAGGAAGCCTCCCTATGATGCTTGCAGGACTTAGTGTGTATGGCCTTAAGCTTCACTCCATAACCGGTACTAGCAACAGATACACTGATGCATGGCTTAAGGAAAAGGCGGCCTTGTTTGGACTTGACCTGATAATTCGGGGAAACAGCAAGAGGTATTCAGAGCTGTTATCCCTATTGGATAATAACGAGGCAGTAAACTTCTTTACGGATATGGACTGGTCCTATTCAAAGGGTATATTTGTAGATTTCTTTGGAAAACCAGCCTCCTCTCCAAGAGGACCAGCAAGGATATTCTACAGGCATGAATACTATGCAGTTATGGTAATGATAGAACGCAAAAAAAGCTTTGACTATGTGCTCCATATGGAGGAATATGAAATAGACAGGACTCCAAAGGACAGGGAGCAGTTTGTAGCTGTAAACATGCAGCGCTTTACCAGATATTTCGAGGATAAAATAAGAAAAGACCCTGCCAACTGGACCTGGCAGCACCCAAGGTGGAAAACACGCCCACCGGAGGAAGAGTAATGAAGGCATA
>JAEZLD010000205.1 GCA_023415335.1 Bacillota bacterium
TATGGCAAAAGTGATATTCCTCGCTTGGCTCGGAGTGATATTGAAGCCTGCAGCTTCAGTTATATTATATTCGCCTTATTAACTTGCGAAGCAAATATAACTCAGCATAAGCTGAATATAACTGCAAAGCAATATAACTCGCCAAAGCCGAATATAGTTTAAAAAAAGCACACAGCTTTGCTGTGTGCTTTTTTTCATGGAGGCGACACCCAGATTTGAACTGGGGGATCAGAGTTTTGCAGACTCGTGCCTTACCACTTGGCTATGTCGCCATATGGAGCGGGAAACGGGGCTCAAACCCGCGACCTTTGCCTTGGCAAGGCAACGCTCTATCAACTGAGCTATTCCCGCATATATGGTTGGTGGCCAGAGTCGGAATCGAACCAACGACACGTAGATTTTCAGTCTACTGCTCTACCGACTGAGCTATCTGGCCAAAAATGGCGACCCAGAAGGGGCTCGAACCCTCGACCTCTGCCGTGACAGGGCAGCACTCTAACCAAACTGAGCTACTGGGCCATTATGGTGGGAACTATAGGGCTCGAACCTATGACCCTCTGCTTGTAAGGCAGATGCTCTCCCAGCTGAGCTAAGCTCCCACACTGCTGATTTACTATCAGCGACGAATATTATTCTACCATGTCGGCACCTTTCTGTCAACAGTTTTTTTATTTCTTCTGGACTTTTTATCAGTGCCAACTGACATTTATTATAATAACTGCTTTTAGCAATTATGTCAACAGTATTTAATTAAAATACATATCCAATTCCATCCTATACAAAACTTTTATTAGTTATTTATTCCCTTCATCCAAAAGCCTGTCAATATCCTCTCCATTGAATGTATATCTCTTATCGCAGAAATGGCACTGTATTTCAATGTTTTCCTGCTCCTCCTTTAAGCTCTCCAGCTCCTTGTATCCCAAGGCAAGCAGTGCTCTCTCAATTCTATCCCTTGAGCAGTCGCATTTATATTCCGTTTCTATTCTTTCATGTATCTCCAGTTCCATATCGTCAAACAAAAGGTTTAGTATATCCTCCCCTGTTTTTCCTTCAGCTATAAGGGTTGAAATGGGGGGTATCTCCTGAAGCCTATATGTTATTATGTCGGCAAGCAGCTCATCTGCCCCTGGCATCATCTGTATAATAAGCCCTCCTGCTCCCTTTATAGAGCGGTCCGTATCTACCAGCACACCTACTGCTACGGCTGAAGGTGTCTGCTCTGAGGTTGTAAAATAGTATGCCAGGTCATCCCCAATTTCACCTGACACAATAGCTGATTGTCCATTATATGGTGCCTTAAGTCCCATATCCTTTATTACATTTAGCACTCCATCCCGGCCTATAGCTCCTCCTACATCAAGCTTGCCATTTTCCTTCAGTGGCAAATCTACATGCGGATTGGAAACGTATCCCTTTACAAAGCCCTTGTGGTTTGCTGCAACCACCAGGTTTCCCGCAGGTCCTCCTCCATTCATGGAAAGGGTAAGGGAATCATCCTCTCCCTTAAGCATTACTCCCATCATACTTCCTGCAGTAAGCAGCCTGCCTAAAGCAGCCGATGCTGTAGCACTTAAATCAAATATTGTCTGTACCTTCTGTACGATATCAGTTGTTATGGTTGCAAAAATCCTTACATCTCCATTTTTGGCCGTAGCCCTTAATATGTATCCCATAGCATTACTCCTCCTTTTTAGCCACAAAGGATATCCTCAGGGTATCCTTGTTTATATCCTTAAAACTATAATCATCATAGGTCTTTACATTATTAAAACCCGCCCTGCTTAAAAGCTTGATTATTTCCTCTGCACTATAGGCTCTCTGCAGGTGCTTTTCATCAAGCCTTTTATAAAGCCTTCCCTGCTTTACAAAGAAGGTAATGTACATTTCTAAAAGGCTGTTTTCCAGATAGTTATCCCATATGTAGCATAGGTCATCCTCATTTTTTGTGAAGGTATTGTTTCCTATTACATCCTTCAGCTTGTGCTCAGAGCTTATATCAAATATAAACAGCCCCCCGGCTTCAAGTGTAGAATATACTCTGTTAAAGCATTGCAGCAGTCCTTCCTCCTCTGTTAAGTAGTTTATAACATCACAGAAGCTGAAAACTCCCTTAAAGCTTTTGTTTACCTGAAAGCTTGTCATATCTTGGTTTATAAACATAATCCTCATATAATTGGCAAGAGCCTTTTCCGCTGCTACCCGGAGCATTTCCTGCGAAACATCCAGGCCCATTATATCAAAGCCCATCTTCTTTAGCTCCAGCGTCATGTTTCCAGAGCCACAGCCAAGCTCCAAACCTCTGCAGCCTCTTATATCAATACTATGCTCTTTAAAAACGTCCCTTACAAAGCCTGCCCATTTAGAATAATCCATGTTTATATTTTCGTCATATATCCCTGCCAGGGAGACATACTGTTCCATCTCTTTACCTCTTTACACTTATTTCAACCAATATTATCATACAATATCAGTAAAAAATCAATAACCCTGCTTAGATTACTCCTTCCCTGGTTCCTGATTGTCCTTGTCCTTTTCATTCCATACCCTTCCAGACAGCTTATTTCTTCTGGTCATTATTCCTCCTATCCTCCCTGTTTCTATAGCTGTAAGACCGCTCCATCCCATAGCCTTGACCTTTTCCGTAAGCCCCAGCTCCCTGGCTATTTCATATTTTATCTCCTCTCTGGTTTTCTCCTTTTCATTAAGCTCCCTTCTGGACTTAAGCTTTGCCTTTACCACCTTTTTAAACGGCGTTGTCATACTATCACCTCATAGCTATGCTTTGCAGAAATGCCGGCACTTATTCAGCATCATGCACAGCGGCTTAAGCCTTACCCCTTTCCATCTATGAATCATAAACTTTTAGCTTTTTTCTGTTATCCATTAGAAATACTTTATAAATGTGATATAATACAGTAATATATAATCATTTCTGCATAATATGTATATAGGGGAATCAGATTGTATAGGCTGTTTGACTCTTCTATATATTTACAAATCGCTCTATAGTGGTTTATAACATATTTATTTTAAGGAGGTATTTTTATGGGTGTAAGACTAGCAGTAGTAGGCGCTACAGGCATGGTAGGAAGGACCTTTCTTAAGGTACTAAGTGAAAAAAGCTTTCCGATAGATAAGCTTTATCTTTTTGCATCCTCCAGGTCAGCAGGCACAACTCTAAATTATAATGGCAGGGATTACCAGGTTGAAGAGCTTAAAGAGGATTCCTTTGACCGAGGCATAGACATAGCCCTTTTCTCCGCGGGAGGCTCTACCAGCCTTAAATTCGCAAAAATAGCTGCTTCTAAGGGATGTATTGTAGTTGATAACAGCAGCGCATGGAGAATGGACCCTGAGGTGCCTCTTGTGGTTCCAGAGGTCAATCCTGAGGATATTAAATGGAACAATGGCATAATAGCCAATCCTAACTGTTCAACCATACAGGCAGTTGTTGCCTTAAAGCCCCTTGATGTGGCTTATGGGATTGAAAGAGTTGTTTACTCAACCTATCAGGCTGTAGCTGGTGCAGGAATGGGAGGCTATAATGATTTGGAGGATGGAATAAAGGGAGCTGCTCCTAAGAAGTTCCCATACCCCATTGCCTTCAACATCCTTCCACACATTGATGTTTTCATGGAAAACAGGTACACAAAGGAAGAGATGAAGATGGTTGATGAAACAAGAAAGATTCTCCATAGACCCGGCTTAAGGGTAACTGCTACTACAGCAAGGGTTCCCGTGTATTATGGCCATAGCGAGTCCATAAACGTTGAATTTAAAAAAAGCTTTGAGCTTGAAGATATATTTAATATTTACAAAAACAGCCCTGGAATTGTGTTGGTTGATGATCCTGAAAAGCTCAAGTATCCTATGCCTATTGACTGTGCAGGCAGGGATGATGTGTTCGTAGGCAGAATCAGAAGAGACGAAAGCCTAGATTCCGGAATTAACCTGTGGGTTGTTGCAGATAACATTAGAAAAGGTGCTGCTTCAAATGCAGTACAGATAGCTGAACTTTTAATAAAATAAAAATATTTAAACTCCCGGTGTATTTATGTCCGGGAGTTTGTAACATTAACTTATATTGAATATAATATTATTAAGAAACAAAAATAAAGGGGTGTTGTTTATGAGTATTTTCACTGGTTCTGCTGTCGCTATAGTTACTCCATTTAATGAACAGGGAGTTGACTTTAATAAGCTCAAGGAGCTTTTAGAGTGGCACATTGAAAGCGGAACAGATGCCATTGTAATCTGTGGCACCACAGGAGAGGCATCCACCATGAGCGGGCAGGAAAGAAAGGAAGCCATTAAATTTACTGTTGATGTTATAAATAAACGTATTCCTGTTATAGCAGGCACTGGCAGTAACAACACAAAATCCGCCATAGATATGAGCAGGTGGGCAGAATCCATAGGAGTTGACGCACTCTTAATAATCACGCCATACTATAACAAAACCACCCAGCAGGGCTGCATTGCACACTTTAAGGCCATAGCAGAGGCTGTATCTGTTCCCATAATAATATATAACGTTCCATCAAGGACAGGGCTTAATATTGCCCCTGTAACCCTCTGTGAGCTTTCAAAGATCAGCAACATTGCTGCCGTAAAGGAAGCTAGCGGTAATATCTCCCAGATTGCTGAAATAGCCCATCTGTGTGGTGACAGGCTTGATATCTATTCTGGAAACGATGACCAGATAGTGCCTTTAATGTCACTTGGGGCAAAGGGTGTAATATCTGTTCTGGCCAATGTAGTTCCAAAGGAAACCCATGAGCTTTGCCAGGCTTTTTCAGAAGGAGACTTAAACAAAGCCCTTAAGCTTCAGCTGGATATGCTGCCGCTTATTAATGCCCTTTTCATTGAAACCAATCCAATACCAGTTAAGGAAGCCATGAACCTTATGGGCATGAACGTTGGAAATCTAAGGCTTCCACTTGTAAACATGTCTCCAAAGAACCTGGAGATATTGAAAAAAGAGCTGCTGGCCGCTGGCCTGTTATAAAGGGGTAATACTATGAAGGTACTTTTACATGGATGCAATGGCCGTATGGGCCAGGTTATAACAAAAATAATATCAGAAAGAAGTGACATGGATGTTGTGTGTGGGGTTGATATTATGCCAGACAGACTGCACAACCCCTACCCTGTTTACTCCTCACTGGACAAAGTGGAGGAGAAGGCGGATGTAATAATAGATTTTTCCAACCACTCCTGTATAGAAAATCTGGTTCAATATGGTACTCGAACCAAAACCCCCATGGTCATATGCACCACTGGTCTTGATGAGCAGGATAAGTCCCTTATAGAAAAAGCATCAGAGATTGTTCCAGTTCTCATGTCGGGGAACATGTCCTTAGGTATAAACCTTGTTCTTTCACTGGTACAGAAGGCTGCCCAGGTGCTATATGGAGAATTTGACGTGGAAATAATAGAGAAGCACCACAACCAGAAGCTGGATGCTCCAAGCGGAACTGCCCTTATGATAGCAGATGCCATAAGCTCTGCTGTAGCTGCACAGCCTGATTACAGGTTCGGAAGGCATGGAAAAAGCGACAAAAGAAGTGCCTCAGAAATAGGAATACATTCCATAAGGGGGGGTGCTATAGTTGGAGAACATGAAGCCATATTTGCAGGAGCAGGTGAAGTAATAGAAATAAAGCACACCGCCCTCTCCCGTGACGTTTTTGCTTATGGTGCAATAAAGGCAGCCTCCTTCCTGTGTAGCAAAGAAAAGGGCTTTTACAGCATGAAGGACGTAATCGAAGGATAGACAAGGAGGCACAAATGGAAAAGCTTTTAAACAATGAGGTACGCAGCATTGAAATATCCGGAATAAGAAGATTCCATAACATGATGGCAGGATACAAGGATGTCATATCCCTGACCATAGGCCAACCGGATTTTGAAACACCTCTTCATATAAGAGAGGCAGCAAAGGAGTCCATAGATAAAGGACTTACCTCATACACACACAATGCAGGTCTCCTGCAGCTAAGGCAGGCAGCCTCAGAATATTTTAACAGGAAGTACTCAACCCTGTATGAACCCCAGTCAGAGATAATTGTAACCAATGGTGCCACCGAGGCTATAGATACCTCACTGAGGACCATACTAACCCCAGGCTGTGAGGTAATACTCCCGGGTCCGGCCTATCCTGGATACGAGCCAGTAATCAGGCTGTGTGGAGCTATACCTGTTTTTGCAGACACAAGAAATACAGGCTTCAGGCTAACAGCATCATTGATTGCAGAGAAGCTCACAGAAAAAACCAGATGCATTATAATGCCCTACCCTTCAAACCCTACAGGCTGTGTACTGACAAGAGATGAGCTTCAGGAGGTAGCTGAGCTGCTTAAGGATAAGGATATTTTTATACTCTCTGATGAAATATACAGCGAGCTTGTGTATGATGGAAACCATTGCTCCCTGGCTTCTATCCCCTGTATAAAAGATAAAGTAATTACCATAAACGGCCTTTCAAAATCTCATTCCATGACAGGCTGGAGGATAGGCTTTATAATGGGCCCCTCCTATTTTATAAAGCATGCTCTGAAGGTCCACCAATATAATACCACCTGCATAGCTGCCCCCAGCCAGTATGCCGCGTGTGAGGCTCTTATTAATGGCTTTGATGATGCATTGGGAATGAGGGAAGAATATCGCTTGAGGCGTGATTATTCCTATAATAGGTTAAGAGCTATGGGAATAGACGTAGAACTGCCACAGGGTGCCTTCTATATCTTCCCTTCAATAAAGCAGTATGGGATGGATTCCTTCACCTTTGCCCTTTCCCTGCTTGAGAAGGGTAAGGTTGGCGTAGTACCAGGTTCTGCATTTTCAGAGTATGGGGAGGGCTATATAAGGATATCCTATGCCTGTTCCCTGGATACTCTTGAGGATGCCTTTGACAGGCTGCAAGGTTTTATAGAAAAGCTGTAATCACAAAGGAGCCTTAAGGTAAGGAAGTTGCTTTACTGGCTGAAACAGAATATCTGGAAGGCAATGGTGGGTTATCGTATTTTGAGTGATATGTTTGTCTGGTGACAAACGTGATATGCTTTTGAGTCACCAAAGCGTGATATTGCACTTTCAGCACAGTTATATTATATTCGCCCACATAGCTTTAAACTGTGCCGCAGGTACAATATAACTACGGCGAAGCTGTAATATCGCTGCTGCCTGCAGCAATATAACCCGCCATAAGGCGAATATAGTTGGGGCACCTTCCATAAGGAAGGTGCCCCATTGGCCCCCTTTTATTTTCTATATGTTTGACAAAATTAACAACATCTGTTATATTATTAAAAATTCTTCCTACTAGGAGTGTATAAAATGGATAATTCAGCAAAATATGATTTAACCAATCCTTATGAAATAGCAAAATACATAAAGGAGGCGAAAAAAGCAACCCCAGTTAAGGCATATATAGAAGGAGATTTAAAGGGAGTTACCAGTCCTGGTATAGAAATATTTGGGGACAATCTCTTTTATGTTGCCTTTGGCGAAAGTGCCCCTTTAGAGAACATGCTGAAGGAAAACAGCAGTCGTATTAAAAAGTTTAAAATAGAATGGGACCGACGCAACTCTGCCATACCAATGATGGATATAAGAGATGTGGATGCCCGAATTGAACCAGGTGCCATAATACGTGAAGGTGTAAGCATCGGGAAGGGCGCCGTAATAATGATGGGTGCTGTAATCAATATAGGTGCGGAAATAGGCGAAGGCACCATGATAGACATGAACGCAGTAATAGGTGCCCGTGGGAGGATAGGTAAGAATTCTCATGTAGGGGCAGGTGCAGTAATTGCTGGAGTTCTTGAACCGCCCAGCAAGGAGCCAGTTATAGTAGGGGATAACGTGCTTATAGGAGCCAATGCAGTTATACTTGAGGGAGTAAAGATTGGTGAAGGCTCGGTAGTAGCCGCAGGTGCAGTGGTTGTATCTGATGTTGAACCAGGAGTAGTGGTTGCAGGAACCCCTGCTAAGATAATAAAAAGAGTTGATGATAAAACAAAGGATAAGACCCAGCTGCTTGAAGATTTAAGAAAATAGTCCATATTTAAAATAAATTGTGCAGTTCAATGAACTACACAATTTATTTATAAGAAAACACTTTAATAAATAAAACTAAGCTCTGCCTTTACTCCTCTTCCTCAACACTTTCCATCTTGGATATTGAAACCTCAAAGGCAGTTTTCTTTATTACATTGTTTTCACCAAGTTTTTTTTCATATTCCCTGCTCTGAACCCTTCCCCAAAGCTTTACATGAGAGCCAATTTCAAGAGTGTTTGAATACTTCGCATTCCTGCCCCATGCTATTGCTGGAATATAGTCTGATTTGTTATAGGACCTGTTTACAGCAATAAGAAGGTCAGTTATTTCCCTTCCAAAGGGTGTTGTCCTGTATATAGGGGACTTACAAACATAGCCATCAAGGAAAATCTGATTGGGGCTCTTTGAAACCTCTTCAATCTCCTTTATTTCCCTGACAAACACGGTAAGTATAAGTCTGTTGCCTCCATCAACATATTTATTATAAGATCTAAGCTGTCCTTCAACCTTGACAAGCTTGCCTAAAGTCATATCCATGGAGGCAATAAGCCTCTCAGATACAGTTACAGGCAGATAGTCCGCAATCTCACTTAGCCTTGGAACCTCAATCTTCATGCTGTAGAAGCCTTCCCCATACATTTCATGGCTGAATTCCAGTTCTGAGGCAATTTTCCCCTCAATATAAACCTTGTTTGTGGCTAACAGGCTGTCAGTCATTTCCCATCCCTCTCCCTTCGTACCTTAAGTATTATAATAATATTTCATAATAAAGGATATTAAGGAGAGTGTAATAATATTACCAAATTTATACCTATGCTAAATATTTATATTTTAAATCCAAGTATAATGGCACAGGTGTATGCAGCAAGACAGCTATATATATCACATGTCTCATGTGAAAATCTTATAGGGGTTTCAAAGGGCTGTATTATTACCTTCTCCATTGATGGCAATGCTCTTTGGAGGTAATAGCTGAAGCTTAGTCCCTGTATGTCATCTATGCTTGAAGCAGTAACTGTTGCCTTGTTATTTAGCCCATATGAAACTGCATATATCTCTCTGCATTTTAAATCTATCCTATCCAGGAAATCAGAATTAAGTATTATATATCCCCCAGGCTTTATATTGCCAGTAACACTTTGAAGATTTCTACACTCAGATGAAACCTGTACTAAAATATCAAGATATGATTCTTCATATACACTCCTACGTGAAGAAAGTTGTATTATTTCATATTCGTCACCCTTATTAAATTCAGGTTTTTCTTCCCACACATCATGTAAGTAGACCTTCCGGCCATTATTACATATAATGTTTTTAATAAGCGTTCCAGTTTTACCATTATCTCCATCTCCATACATTCCAATCCTTGTCATATAGGTCACCCCACAGATTTGTTGGTAAATGGGTATATAATATTATTAGTTAGAATACTTCTATATTGCACATATGAGGTTATTTTATTCTTATGTGTACATGGTCTTTTGTTAACATAATTACCATGAAGTTACTATGATATTTCCCCAAATTATGAGCAAATTATAAATAAGTAGTACCTACTACATACTAATCAAGGAGGAATAAAACATGGCAGCAGGTCAAAGCGGTTCAGGAAGAACACAGCTTGTTCCAGATGCACATATGATGCTGGACAATATGAAATATGAAATAGCAGGAGAATTCGGCATTCCAGTTTATCAGGGATCCGAGGACTATTGGGGAGGCATATCCTCCAGAGATTGCGGCAGAGTTGGCGGCTCAATGACAAAGCGCCTGGTGGCAATGGCTGAAAAGGAAATGACTCAAGGAAAAATACCTGACAAAATATAGAATAAATCAAACAAGGAGAAAGCGTGCATAAAGCACGCTTTTTCCTTGGACATTTTTATATATTATTGCTATAATAAAAAAAGCTACCATATTTGATTAAGGAGTTAATTTTGATGTTTCAGGATACCTCAGAGCTTGCAGATAATAAGCTTCTCCTATTATATATACTTGACAGCATTGATATGCCTGTTACCAATTCACATATAACACAGATTGTTTTAGAGAACAATCTTATAAATTACTTTGCCCTGCAGCAGTATTTATCCGAACTTGCTTCGAGCGGGTTTATCAGTGATTCTATTGAGGGTTCTAAGCATTCGCTTAAAATAACTAAATCAGGTAAGGAAACCCTTGAGTTTTTTCAGGGCAGGATTTCCCAGTCTAAAAGGGACACTGTAGACAGCTATCTTGAAATAAACCTTCCTGAAATAAGAAATGAGCTGGAAATCACAGCTGAATATGAACCCACAAAGGATAACAGCTTCATGGTAAGCCTCAGGCTTGCCGGAAAAAAAGGACCTCTTATTGATATAAAGGTGCCTGCCAGAACAAACGCAGAGGCAAAGTCCATGTGCAGCCAGTGGAAGGAAAACTCCCGTGAGCTTTACTATAGCATTACGGAGCTTCTTAAATCCAAACGCTGATTCTTTAAACCTAATTCCAAATAATATATTTTAGATAAAATTCAAACCTGATGCATACTTCAAAGTGTACACCAGGTTTTTTCATCAATTCTTAGGTCTTTGTTTTTTACTCTTCTTTTTATCAGAGTGCCCTCTCTCTTCTCTGCTATCTGTTAGGAATCGCATTCCCCAGCCCTTCAGGCTCCATACAATTCTATCCATATATGTGCCCTTAACATATCTGCCAATTCCACGGGATCCTCTTCCTGCCTTCATGAACAGGGCCTCTACCTCTGCTCTGAACCTATATCTGTTAAATTGTATTCTCATAGCCTGACCCTCCCCAAAGAACGCCTTTACTATATCATATTAAGCCTATCTTAAAGGGTTACCAGGATTGTAAGGATGCTTTTTCATTTTAAGCTATTTATCACTGTTTATGAAAAATACTATTCAGTACCGTTCGTGCCTCACCTATCATATAAAGTGAACCGCAGAACAGTATACAATCATATTCCTTTGAGCTTCCAAGAGCAAGCTCTGCACCCTCCTTTATGGACTCTGCTGCCTTAGCATTTCCTCCATACTGTTCTATGGCATTTTTAAGCTCCTCTGCTGGAAGGGCTCTTGGGTTGGAAGGAGTGACCGAAATGAATTCCTTTGTTATTTTTACAAGCTCCTGTACCATATCATCATACTGCTTATCTTCCAATATTCCACACACAATAAGTATCCTACCATTAGGGAAATACTTTCTAATGGTAGCTGAGGTTGAGCGTATGCCTTCCACATTATGGCCTCCGTCTATTACAACGCAGGGTTCATGGTTTAGTACCTCAAACCTGCCAGGCCATCTGGCATTCCTTAAACCCTCATATATAGCCTTGTCATCAATAATACAGTCCAAATCCCTAAGTGCTTCTGCTGCCAAAACAGCAGTCATGGCGTTCCTGACCTGGAATTCTCCTACAAGGCTTATATGCATGTTTTCATATTTGTATGCTCCTGTAATATCAAAATCCATTCCATTAAGGCTGGAGGAGGTTATGTTGTACTTCAATCCATCCACCCTGTATACCTTTGAATTCTCCTCTGCAGCTCTCCTTAGAATTGCCTGCTCCGCCTCCTGTGCCTGAGGATACATTACAAGAGGCCTGTTTTTCTTTATTATCCCTGCCTTCTCAAAGGCTATCTGCCCTAATGTATCTCCTAGTATTTTCATATGGTCATAGCTTATAGTAGTTATTACAGAAAGCAATGGGTCCACAATATTGGTGGAGTCCATCCTTCCTCCCAGGCCTACCTCCAATACCACATAGTCAGTCCCTTTGTCTTTAAAGTATTTAAATGCCATTGCTGTGATTATCTCAAATTGAGTAGGATTGCCTACGATTTCATCAGAAACATTGTCTATAACAGGAATTAGGTCAGTAACATATCTTGCTACATCTTCCTTAGATATCTCCTCATGGTTTATTTTTATCCTCTCTGTAAACCTTTCAAGGTAGGGAGAGGTGTATATTCCTACTCTATATCCCTGAGCCATCAATATGGATGAAATAAACGTAGTTGTTGAACCCTTGCCATTGGTCCCCGCTACATGTATTACCTTAAGTTCTTTTTCAGGATTACCCATGCAGTCACAAAGCTTTTGTATTCTCTGAAGCCCCAGCTTCATTCCGAATTTGCCTGTTTCCTCTATGTACCTCATAGCCTCATCATAATTCATGTTATCAACCCCTTTAACATCAATAGGGCTGCACAGAGCCTTACCAAACTCTGTGTCAGCCCAAACAGTGCAGCTATTTCATTGTATTTATTCTTTCAATTACCTTATAGAGCATCTCCTGATATTTGTTCTGCTTTTCCTTTTCCTCATTAACCACGCTCTCAGGAGCCTTGCTTATGAAGCCTTGATTGGACAGCTTTTTAGCAACCCTTTCAACCTCCTTCTCCAGCCTTTCCTTTTCTTTATTGAGTCTTTCAAGCTCCTTGGCTCTATCAATAAGGTCATCAAGAGGCATGAATATTTCTCCTCCAGGTATTACTGAAGAAACTGCATCCTTTGATATATCCTCTCTTCTAGGGAACACAACCTCCGATGCTGATGCCAGCTTTTCAAGGTATACTGCTCCGTCCTCAAATGCAGCCCTGGCAGATTCTGTAGAAGGAACAATCATTATTTTTGCCTTTCTGGAATTAGGCACGTTCATCTCTGTTCTTATATTCCTTATGGATCTGATGGCATCGATTATAATCTGCAGCTCATTCTCATCCTTTCCAAACACCCTGTTCTGATTGTATTCAGGCCATTTAGACTGGGCAATGAACCCATCTCCTTCATTTATATGGCTGTATATCTCCTCTGTAATAAATGGCATTATTGGGTGGAGAAGCTTAAGGCTGTCTTCCAGTACCTCCAGAAGGGTTGCCTGGGCTGCTGCCCTATCTCCCTCATTGTCACCATAAAGCCTTGGCTTAACAAGCTCGATATACCAGTCACAAAGCTCTGACCAAACGAAGTCATACATCTTCTGCAGAGCTATTCCAATTTCAAACCTATCCAGGTTATCGGTAACCTCTCCTATAACACTGTTTATTCTGCTGAGTATCCATCTGTCTGCGGAGTTTCTAAGTCCATCCAGCTGGTTCTTGTATTTATCTATAAGAGCAGTATCAAGATTCATCAGCACAAACCTTGAAGCATTCCAAAGCTTGTTGGCAAAGTTTCTTGATGCCTCAACCCTCTCCATATAGAACCTCATATCGTTTCCTGGTGAGTTTCCTGTAGCCAGAGTAAACCTTAGTGCATCTGCCCCATACTGGTCAATTATCTCAAGTGGGTCAATACCATTATCAAGTGACTTAGACATCTTCCTTCCCTGGGAATCCCTAACAAGTCCATGTACAAATACATACTTAAATGGAATCTCCTGCATCTGCTCTACACCTGAGAAAATCATCCTTGCAATCCAGAAGAATATTATATCATAGCCAGTTACGAGTACATCGGTTGGATAGAAATACTTCAAGTCCTCTGTATTGTCCGGCCAGCCTAATGTTGAGAATGGCCAAAGAGCTGAGCTGAACCAGGTGTCCAGTACGCTTTCATCCTGCTTAAATCTGTCAACGCCACACTTAGGACACTTATCTGGTGCTTCAGTCTGAACAATTATCTCTCCACAGTCCTGGCAGTACCATACAGGAATTCTGTGACCCCACCAAAGCTGCCTGGATATGCACCAGTCCTGTATATTTTCCATCCAATTGTAGTATACCTTGGCAAACCTCTCAGGAACAAACTTTACCTTTCCCTCACGAACAACATCTATTGCAGGCTCTGCCAAAGGCTTCATACTCACAAACCACTGCTTGGATAAGAGCGGTTCAACAACAGTTCCGCACCTGTCATGGCAGCCTACGTTGTGGGTATGCTCCTGTATCTTTATCAGATATCCCTGCTCCTTAAGATCATTAACTACTGCCTCTCTGGCCTCATATCTGTCCATACCCTTGTACTTTCCAGCCAGGTCAGTCATTCTTCCATCCTCACCTATTACAACTATCTGTGGCAGGCCATGTCGCTTTCCAACCTCAAAGTCATTAGGGTCATGGGCAGGAGTAATTTTTACCGCTCCAGTACCAAATTCCATGTCAACATAATCATCTGCTACTATAGGAATCTCCTTTCCTACAAGAGGAAGTATAAGGGTTTTGCCTATCATGTCTGCATATCTTTCATCATTGGGGTTAACTGCAACTGCAGTATCTCCCAGCATGGTTTCAGGCCTTGTGGTCGCAATTATTACATACTCATCGCTATCCTTAACAGGATACTTAACATGCCAGAAGTTTCCCGTCATCTCCTTGTATTCTATCTCAGCATCAGAAATGGCTGTCTGGCATCTGGGGCACCAGTTTATTATCCTGTGTCCCTGATAAATTAATCCTTTCTTATAGAGCCTTACAAATACCTCTCTTACAGCCTTGTTTAGCTTCTCGTCCATTGTAAAGCTTTCCCTGCTCCAGTCACAGGAGGCCCCCATCTTCTCAAGCTGTCCCTTTATCCTTGCCCTATATTCACCAGTCCAGTCCCAAACTGCATCAAGAAACTTTTCCCTGCCTATCTCTTTTTTCTTTATTCCCTTCTCCAGCAGGGACTTCTCTACCCTTACCTCAGTTGCTATGCTTGCATGGTCCTCCCCTGGAAGCCATAGGGCTGAATAGCCCTGCATCCTCTTCCATCTTATAAGTATATCCTGAAGGGTACTGTCTAGCGCATGCCCCATATGAAGCTGTCCGGTTATGTTTGGCGGCGGCATTACAATTGTGTACGGCTTCTTGTCAGGGTCTCTGTCCGGGGTAAAGCATCCCCCATCTAACCACTGCTTATATATTCTTTCTTCAAATTCCTTAGGATCATAGTTTTTGGATATGTTTTTACTTTCCTCCATTTTTTCTCCTCCCTTAAAATACTCCAAATATCTTCAAACAACCAACAGCTCCAACTGACAATCCTGCCAGCTTGACAGCAAGTATTATGGAATCACTTTTATTGGCTCTTATGAAATTCAATATTCTCTCTGCCCCATACACTAACAGACAACCTGCTAAAATAAGCAATATACCCAGCAAATCTACCTTTTCCATAGTCACCTCCAATAAAAAAATCCTTCACCCATAAAAGGGCGAAGGACCGCGTTACCACCTTTGTTTATCCTAAAGCATGCCTTAGGATACACTCAACTAAAATAACGGTTTCCCGTTCCGCCTTACTTACTTTCTGGCGGACAGCTCCAAAGCTACCTTCAATGCCATACCTCTTAAGAAACCTTTCAGCCCACGAGTTTCCCTCTCTGCATGTTTCTGGCATTTACTCCTCTTTTTCATTGCCTTTAATTACTATTTCTCTACATTTTATAACATATAGATCCTCTTTGTCAACCATCAACTTTCATATGCCCTTAAAGGCCCAGCAGTGTTCCAAATCCTCGTATACAAGGAGTAGCCAGATAATATAATACAGGCACTAATATACCTGGAAGAAGATTGGCTATTTTTATTTTAGTTATTCCCAGCATATTAAATCCTATTGCCATTATCATCAGGCCACCAGCTGCGGACATATTATTTATAACCGAATCCACCAGTACTCCCTGAAGAGATGAGGCTGCTAAGGTTATTATCCCCTGATATATGAACACCGATATGGACGAAAGGGCAACTCCAATACCAAGAGAGGAAGCAAACACTATCGAGGACACTCCATCTAAAACTGATTTAGCAAAAAGCGTCTGATGGTTCCCTGTAATGCCACTTTCAAGAGAACCCACTACTGCCATAGCACCTATGCAGTATACAAGGGTAGCGGTTACAAAGCCCTCAGAAACCTTTCCTCCCTTTCCCTTAAGCATTGTCTCAACCCTATCCCCCAGGTTATTCAGTCTTTTGTCTATGTCAATAAGCTCCCCTGCAACTCCTCCAATAACCATGGCGAGGATTACTACAATAGTATTTTCCACCTCAAGTGCACTGGATATTCCTATAAGAATCACACATAGACCAATGCCCTTCATGATAGTGTCATTTATCTTCTCAGGTATACCTCCCTTAAGAAGCATCCCTGCAAGTCCTCCTGCTACTATAGCTGCTGCGTTTACTATGGTTCCTAACATACCTCTACTCCTCTTTCTATAACCTTTGTTTACATAAAAATTCCGTGTATAGCTTAAAACACGGAGTTATCTCCTTACCTCTTCACTATTCACTATTACCTCTTACTTTACCTATGCTTCTACTCCGTTTGCTTTTACCATTACCATCATTGGCTTCAGCTTCTTCTTATATGTCCATATATAACATACTATATGCACTGTAGCAGTTATAAGCCAGGATATTGGGTATATTATATACAACATGGTTTCAGTATGATAGCTTGGAAATATTGTTGTAATGTATAATATCCTTAACCCGCATGCGCCTAAAAGTGATACAATCATAGGCATTATGGAGTAGCCAATTCCTCTCAGCCCTCCTACCATAACATCCATGATTCCACATAAAAAATACGGTGCACATACTAACCTCATTCTTTTCACTCCTGCTGCTACAACACTGGCATCAGGAGAATATATACCCAGAAGCTGCCTGCTAAACAGCGTGGCTAATCCTCCAAACACAATGCCTGCAGCAATAACCATAGCCTGGCACAAACCCAGTGATCTGCTAACCCTATGGTATTTCTTAGCCCCATAGTTCTGCCCCACAAAGGTAACTGCCGTGTGATAAAATGCATTCATGGCCACATATACAAAGCCTTCAATAGTTGATGCCGCAGCACTACCTGCTATGACAATTGAACCAAAGGAGTTTATGGCAGACTGTATTACAACATTAGACATTGAGAACACAGTTCCCTGGAAGCCTGCCGGAAGCCCTATACGTATTATGCTTCCCACCATAACCTTGTCCACTCCAAGCCTGCGGAAGTCAAAGTGGAGGGAATCCTTTTCCTTAATAAGCCCCCTCAAAATAAGTGCTGCAGATACATACTGGGATATAGCTGTAGGTATGGCTACTCCTGCAACACTCATTTTAAACCCTATTACAAATACAAGGTTCAATATAACATTTACCACTCCTGCTACCAGCAGATAAAGCATAGGTCTTTTGGTGTCCCCTGAGGCCCTCAGTAGTGCAGCTCCGAAATTATAAACCATCATTGCGGGAACTCCAATAAAATATATCCTTACATAGAGTGCTGCCAGGTCTATTACGTCCTCTGGAGACGACATAAGCCGCAGCATGGGCTTGGCTGCAAAAATTCCTATAACCATTAGGACAGCCCCGCAGGAAAGCGCCAGCGTAATACTGGTATGCACCATCTTGTTTATTCTTCTCTCTCTTCCTGCTCCATAATACTGAGCCGCTACAACGTTAACTCCCACTGACAGTCCTACAAAAAGATTTATAATCAGATTAATAAGAGACCCTGTAGAGCCTACTGCCCCCAAAGCCTCATAGCCTGCAAACTTACCAACCACAACAGTGTCAGACGCATTAAACAAACACTGAAGTAGGCCTGAGAGCATAAGCGGCACTGCAAACCTCAGCATTTTACCTGTCATGGGCCCATTGCACATATCTATCTTCAAGCTGCTGGGCATATTCCTTTCGTTTTCCTTACCCGATTCCTTACTCATATCTTTCTCCTTTTGTGCTTTGAATAATATCTGTTACTTGCTACAATAGCCAAGCAGCACACTAAAATGCAGAACCATTCCTTATCTTACTGAGTAAGTAAGCTTATCACTACTTACTCCTATTACTATTTTCTGTCCTGAAGACAGTGCTCCTCCAATTATAGCCTTTGCAAGAGCTGTTTCAATGGTCTTCTGTATGAATCTCTTTAACGGACGAGCCCCATACACAGGGTCATAGCCCTGCTGGGCTATGAGCAGGAGGGCACTTTTTTCAACCTCCATATCTATTTCCTTCTCCTGAAGCCTTATCTTAATGTCGTTTATAAATATGCCTATTATTCTCTGTATGGCCTCCATATCCAGTGATTTAAATACTACTATATCATCAACCCTGTTAACAAATTCAGGCTTAAACCTTCCCTTCACCTCATGGAGTACCAGCTTATATATAGAATCCATGTCCAGATGTTTTTCTATACCGCTTTGAATCTCATCGCTGCCTATGTTAGAGGTCATTATTATTATGGTGTTTTTGAAGTCAACTACCCTTCCCTTGCTGTCTGTAAGCCTTCCTTCATCAAGTATCTGAAGAAATATATTAAATACATCCTCATGAGCTTTTTCTATTTCATCAAACAGTACCACACTATAAGGCTTTCTCCTTACAGCTTCTGTCAGCTGTCCTCCCTGGTCATAGCCCACATATCCGGGAGGGGCTCCAATAAGCCTGGACACAGAGAACTTCTCCATATACTCGGACATATCTATCCTTATAACATTATCCTCACTGTCGAACATCTCCCTGGCAAGTGTCTTGGCAAGCTCAGTTTTTCCAACACCAGTTGGTCCAAGGAATATGAAGGTTCCCAAGGGCTTTCTTGGATCGTTTATACCTGCCCTTGCTCTTAGAACAGCATCCACAACCAGCTCCACGGCCTGGTCCTGTCCTATAACCCTCTTTTTAATATTCTCCCCAAGATGCAGCAGTCTGTCCTTATCCCCTTCTACAAGCTTTGATACAGGTATTCCTGTCCACTTGGCTACAATCTCTGCTATTTCCTCTTCAGTAATTTCCTCCTTAAGGAGCAGGTCCTTGTCGTTCTGACTGTTTTCCAGCTCCTGCAGCTGACTCTGAAGCTTTGGTATTAAGCCATATTTTATTTCAGCAACCTTATTCAGGTTATAATCTCTTTCTGCTTTTTCCATTTCTCCTTTTAATGAGTCCAGCTTTTCCTTTATACCCCTTATTTTCTTTATTTCCTCTTTCTCTGCAGCATATCGGGATTTAAGCCTCATATCCTTTTCCTTTATATTTGCTATATCCTTCTCCACTGAAGCAAGCCTTTCCATGGACCTGGCATCATTTTCCCTTGACAATGCCTGTTTTTCTATCTCAAGCTGGAGCATCCTTCTTTCCACCTCATCCAGCTCAGAAGGAAGTGAATCTATTTCAGTCCTAATCATGGCTCCGGCCTCATCTATAAGATCTATGGCCTTATCAGGAAGAAAACGGTCAGTTATATACCTTGAAGAAAGCTTTGCAGCTGCTACAATTGCATTATCATGTATCCTGACACCATGATGTATTTCAAACCTTTCCTTAAGTCCCCTCAGTATGGTTATAGTCTCATCCACCGTAGGTTCATCAACTATAACAGGCTGGAACCTTCTCTCGAGAGCTTTATCCTTTTCAATATACTCCCTGTATTCATCAAAGGTGGTAGCTCCTATACAGTGGAGCTCTCCCCTAGCCAGCATAGGCTTTATAATATTTCCCGCATCCATTGAGCCCTCTGCTTTTCCTGCCCCGACAATGTTATGTATCTCATCAATGAAAAGGATTATCCTTCCCTCGCTTCGTTCTATATCCTTAAGTACTGCCTTAAGCCTTTCTTCAAACTCTCCTCTATACTTTGCTCCTGCAATAAGGGAACCAAGATCAAGTGAAAAAACAGTCCTGTTCTTCAAGCCTTCAGGAACATCACCTCTTACAATACGCTGGGCAAGTCCTTCCACAATAGCAGTTTTCCCTACTCCAGGCTCTCCCATAAGGCAAGGGTTATTCTTGGTCTTCCTGGATAGTATCCTTATTATCCTTCTGATTTCCTCGTCCCTTCCAATTACAGGGTCCAGCGTGTGGGCTCTTGCCTCGCTTGTAAGATCTCTTCCATAGCGCTTAAGGGCATCATAGGTTCCCTCAGGATCATTGGTTTCTATCCTCCGTCCTCCTCTTGCCTCCTTAAGTGCTTTGGCAAAGCCCTCTGCTGTTACTCCATTTTTCTTAAGTATTTCTCTTGCAGGAAAGTTTCCTTCTATGAATGCCAGCATCACATGCTCCACACTGATGTACATATCCTTCATTTTTTTGGATATGTCCTCTGCTTCTACCATTACCTCCTCAAGCCTTCTTGTAGCATATATACTGGCAGAGGCAGCTCCCTGCCCTGTTACCTTAGGCTGCCTCTCAAGATACTCACCTACGTCCCTTGTAACTGCAGCTACATTAACACCGCTCCTTTGGAGCAGCTCCGGTATAAGTCCCTCATCCTGAGTAAGCAGTGCATAAAGAAGATGCTCAGAATCCACCTGCTGATTGTTAAGCTTTACCGCCGTCTGCTGTGCAAGGTTTAATGCATCCTGAACCTTAAGTGTCATTTTGTTTATGTCCATACCTGTAATACCTCCTGTCACCTCATCTGAGTCCCAAGCTTAATTGCCTCCATAGCTGCAGTATATACTGTGTTCTGAAGGTCCTTGCTTTTTTTTATACATTCATCCTTACTATATGTATAACCTATTGCAAGCCTTGCTTCCTTGCATTCCTTAAGCTTTGATGAAACTGTATCGACAAAGTTGTCATAATTCTTCTTATTTATCTCCCCAGCTTTAAGCTTATATATCTCTACTTTATTGCTCTTAGTGGAGACTTCCAGGCATAATACCATGTTTTTGCTGGACATGGCATAATTCCATATAATTTCCTTGTTTTCCATAAATGTTGAAGATATTTTCTCAGGGGTTATGTCTTTACTTAGCTGTAGATAGGTTTCCACGGTAATACCATCACGATTCATCTGTATTCTAAGCCTGGTGGGTCCTTCTCCAATAAGCTTTTCAACAAAAATACTACTGCTTCTTTTATTAAAGCTTTGAAAGCCCTTATCCAGCTCAAGCACTCCTCCAGTTTTTTGATGGTACATTTTCTGCATCTCATAGCACAGGCTTCTGAAATGAAGCTTTACATCATTGCGGCTCTTTTCGTATTCCTCACTGGACATTTTGTCCTTTCTTTTAAAGAAATCAAAATCCATGCTCATAAGTCCACAAAATTCCATTATTACCCCTCCATCTTAAAAATAAAAAGGCCTTCTATTCTTTTTCAATCATTACATGTGTTTTGCGACAAATATCATGGCTGCTAATAAACTAAAACAATTATTATAAACCATTATACACAAATCAAACTGAAAAAGAAATCAAGACCTTTTGCTTTTCTTATGCTATATTAATTTGTTAGCTTTAGACAGGTATGTCAGTGTATTCTTCTCATCTCCCATTTTTTCATACATTTTGGCAATCAATAAGTATAGCTTTGCTTCTTCCTTTGTATCATGAGTTTTCTGTATGCAGTCTAAAGCAAGGAAGGCAAATATTTCGGCTTTATCATAATCCTCAAGTTCATACAGGTACCTGAATTTTGCTATTAATATTGCACCAGCCTGCTCATTTATATCCTTAGCCAATATATATTCCTCTGCACCGCTTATAGTTTCCAGGGCTTTGTCCCATTTTCCCTGTTTTTCATATATGGTTGCAACACTAACATAGGATTCAACAAGAAAAGAATCATCCACCTGTCCCTTACACTTAATAGCCTTATTAAAATATTCCAGGGCCTCATTCTCTCTTCCCATCTCAACAAGGCATAGGCCGTAGTTATTCAATACCCCGCCAAGACCATCGCTGTTATCCTTATCTGCATACATGCTCATTGCCTTATCGAAGTATTCCAGCCCTTTTGCATAGTTTTTCTGGTTATAGCTTATTGCTCCCTTGAGCATGATAATTCTCTTAATATACGTTTCCTTATATTTTTCGTCCTCTTCACTAATAGCCTCTTCTAGCTTTATAATATAATATGACGCCTCTTCATTCCTTTTAAGTGTTGTGCAGCATAATGCCATATTATAAAGGGTACGCTCCATAAGCCTCTTGTTTTTATTCTTGTCCCCATAAAACATTACTGTTTTATAATATCCCATTGCTACTGCATGGTTACCTGTCTTAGCTAGGCAGGAGCCTGCTTTAAAATATATGTCCAGTATTTCCTTTGATTCCTTTGCTTTGTTATAATATGTAATTGCTTTTATATACGTACTGAATGCATCCTTATAATTTTTATCCTCGTACATACTGTTTCCGATTATTCCATAATAGAAGCCCTTCTGTCCATCTGTTAAAGATACGAGCATTCCCTTTGCATTTTCCATATACTCTCTTGCTGCTTTAATATCTCCATCTGAACATTTTTTCTGACATTCGGCTTTTATGTTCTCAAATTTTTTACGGTTTCTTTCGTCCTCAGTATACATAAAATAGTCTGGCTCTACCATAAGCTTTTCAGCTATATAGCTAAGCAGCCCTGAACTCGGGTTGCACTTCCCCTTTTCAATTGCACTTATCTGCGCAGCAGTAACCCTGTCCCCTGCTAGCTCCTTTAAGGTTAATCCAAGTTGCTTCCTTCTAAGTCTGACCTTCTCTCCAAGCTTTTGTTCCATTAAATCACCCACTCTTATGTTTAAGGTCCACTCGGCGTGAACTTTTACCTTAATAGTTAATACAAGAAAAAAATTTCCAAACCCATTTATAAAAAATTTCTAATGAGTTCTCTTAATTGCGGCGTCCAGCTAATTAAGCATATGTATCCATTCCCTTTTTTATATAGCTTATTGCCTTCTGATTATCGTTAATTGAAGCATAGAACTGCCCCATCATAGTATATATATCTCCAAGCTCTCTTTTGTATCCCAGGTATTCTGTAAGCTTCTCCGCTTTAAGGAGAAACTCCTCTGCCTTATCCAGCGTTCCCTTTTTTAAACAAACCTTGTACTTACACTTATAATACCTCAGCCAATCCTCATGCTGGTCCTCCTTAAGAGAGTTCTCTATTTCTCCTATTACTCTTTCTGCACTATCCAGATTGTTTACATTTATATAGTTATCACATATCCTAAATAGCACATCTATATCTGATTGTTCTGCCAGACCCTTCTTTATTCTAAGTGCTTCCTCAAGATGAAAGAAAGATTCCTCCATGTTATTCCCATCGGCAAATATTACCCCTAGCTCTGATTCCATTTCTCCCATCTGCACAACATTGTCTATCTCATTAAATCTCTTATTTGACTCTATTGCATATTTTAATGCATCATCTATTTTATTTTCCTGGCTGTAAGCAATACTTAGAATCATTAATGTTTCAGCATATTTTTTCCTATCATTTATTATTTTGATTCTCTCACTTGCCATTGCTGCATATTCCGTAGCCTGCTGATAATTTCCTAATTTATGATTGCAGAGGGCTATGTAATAGAATATTTTCGCCTTAATCTGTTCATTAACGTGATTACTCTCGTTAAGCAAGCAGTCTCCCTGCAGAAAATAATTTAAGGCTATAGAAGTACATCCCATTTTCATGGTAATTATCCCCTGAAGTATAAAGCTTTTAACCGAATCCTCAAGATTGTTCGTTTTTAAGAAAACTCCATTTGCAGAAATACAGTATTGCTGAGAGCTTTCATAATTTCCCTTTATATATTCTAATATGGAATATGCCATATCAAACCTTCCCCTTAGGTAATCAAGGTTATATTTCTGTGCATACTGTCTTCCTTTTTCTATATATTCTTCCGCCCTTGATGTATTACCAGCGCTTATGGCGGATTCAGCAATATTTATATAAAATTTACATATTAAGGTAGCCTGTTTTTCCTCACTTTCCAGGAAATATTCAATGTCTGTATTAAGCTTGTCTGCTATATATTCAAGTAAATCAATACTAGGCTTGGACTTTCCTGATTCTACAAGGCTTATTTGACCTGGAGTAATCCTGTTGCCGGCAAGTTCCTTTAGCGTCATGTTTCTTTCTTTTCTTTTTGACTTTATCTTTTCCCCCAAGGTTAAAATTTCCATAGTCTCACCCTTTTTTAATCATAATCACTATTATTATACAAGAACATTAGACCAGTTTACAATGATTTTGACAACTTTTTGTGCCAAACTTTGTAAATTAAATTAAATATCTTCATATATATAATTTGTACATAAAAAAACCGGGATAAACCCGGTAACTATCTTGCATATTCCTTTAACCCACATATAAAGCAGCCTGCCTTGTCTGTAAACCTCCTGCAGGCACGGTCCATTCTTCTTCTTGTCTTATGGTCCATCTGTGGCATAATAAGCATACTAGCTGCAGCACCCATAAGCATTCCTGCAACAACGCCTGTCATAAACCTGCTTCTCATGGCAACACTCCTTTCCTCTTTCTTTACCCTATGTTATGTATTTTTCAGCTTAAATAAACTAGTAAAATTATTACATAAAAAAACAAAACACCTCTGGGCAGTTGAGGTGTTTTGTTTTTACCAATAGGGGGTATTATTATCCTTTTGGATAATACTGAATCTTCAGCCGGGCTAGAGCGGAAGATTCTAATTAGTAACGATTATTTTGTGGATACGGTTATGTATCATCAGAATATCATTTTACTACGATAAAGTGAAAAAGTCAACAGTTCACACATAAAATGTAAATAAAAACTTTACAGCTCCAGCTCCTTTAATATTTCATCTACATTTATTTCTGCTCCTTCTTCTGCCAACATAATTACAAATTCGCACTGTTCAAAGCTGTCCTCATCTATTTCGTAGGCTACAAACTCACCTTGAAGCTTCATGTCCTCGCATATATCGCCCAATATATCCCTTATATTATCAGCAGCTATTTCAGTCAGGAACGGTAAAAAGTACTTTTCATTCCAGCCCTTCTGGCCCTCACCTTCTGTGGCACTTTCATTGGCAAATGCTTTTGCAGATTCAATCTCCTCTGAGTCATATGTATAGAAGAAGTTATACACAAGAATATCCTTACTGTATTCAATCTGGTCTATCTCATCCAGTCCTTCCTTCTCCAGCATATCAATTATTCTTTTGCTATCCAAATTCATCATCCTTCCTTTTCAGTTAATACTGATATATTTACATTTATTATACACTATAGCAATATAATTTAAAACTTTCTTCCATTGCTTAGGTTTATGTCATATGCTTAAGTTTATGTCATAATTCAATAAACGTTCTATACTCCATGCCAGGTAAATATATTATATAGAAAGCTTGAGGTATCATACTTTTAAAGGCCTTTGATTCATTTATATTAATTTTTTTAAGAGGTGCATAATGATACTACTGTTTTTTGGTATTATGTGGGCTATACTGTTAGTTTTTACTCTAACTGCCCCTTTTATTTACTATCCTATAATTATAATAGCTTTTTTACTATCCTTAATAGGGTTTCCTCTAATGCAAAAGATAATTAAAACTGAAAAAGCAAGAAATTACGTATTATATCCCCTGATGGCAGTTGCATTCATTGCCGCCTTTGTAATCACTTCCTGGTTTATATTCAAGCCTGCTAAGAGTGCCACGCCTAAGATAGGACCTGTGGACTCTTCGCGGAAGGCTGTTATTTTCTTTTGCCAAGGTGAAATGGAGGAGTATACCCCTTCCTACTCTAAGAAGCTTTTAGAGAAGTATCCTTATATACTAAAGCCCATGAAAGCCTTTCAGCTTAAACGGCTTTATAAAAAAGCAGGCGGAAGCTCAAAGAACCTTTCCCTGATAAAGGTAGCGTCTGAGGTTAAAAACTCTCTTCTTAACAATGGTCCATACTACTACTATATTGCCTTTTCAGACTATTACCCAAGCATAGAAACAAGCCTCTCTCAGGCAATAGAGGATGGATGTGGTGATATTACCATAATAAATTATACCAGCTCCTATGAACTTAATGAGAAGAACAGCTCCAGTCTTAGTCTTGATTCTCTGAAGTCACAGGGTATAGATGTAAGAGTAAGTCTTCCGGTTTGTAGCTCCCAAGCCTTCCAGCAGGTTTTTCTTTCAAGGATTATTAACATGCCTGAAAAATATGACGGAATTCTGTTAATAGGAAAATTCAATCCCTTTTCTACCTCACTACAGTCCATGCTGATAGAAAACGGATATTCCTCAAAACAGATTATTATTACTGAATCATTAAGAGAAGGACTGGATTACTTCTCTAATAATGACTGCTCTGATGTATTATATGTTGATTTGAATCAAAGTGGTGACGGTATAGTCTCTCAAGCTTTAATACCACAGGAGATAAGCAGATATAATCCCTCCTTTTCAGTAAAGGGTATAAGGGATTGGGGTTATGATATTGGTTTTGTTCGTGCGTCTATCGAGGTGTTTACTGCCTGCCAGAACAAGTAGGGCTATCCTTTATGGAAGATTTATAGCTATACGTGTATTCTCTGTAAACATCCCGCTTATCCTTCCGCAGCCTGTTATATGACAGCCTCTGCATACAAGGCTGTCACATAGCTCAACACCATTTATTATACAATCCTCCATTATAACAGAATCCTTTATGGTTGAATCCTTTATGAAGCATCTGCTGCCAATGGATATTCCTTCACCCAGGACAGTGTCTGTTATCTGACTATCCTCTGTTATGCAGTTTTTATATTCAGCCTTCAGGTTAACTAGCTTATTGCATTCTATAAGACTCTTTGAATTGTCAACATGGCACCAGTCCTCTGTTATTTCAGCATAGGAAAGCCTGTATTCTCTATCAATAAGATATTGTATTGCATCACTTATGCCGTAGCTCCCATCCTCATGTGATGGTTTTATTCGTGAAGAGGCCTTAAGTATGGGATGCCTAAATATATATACTCCAATAGCTGCAAGGTCGCTTACTGTCACTGCAGGCTTCTCAACCATTCTTGTTACTTTTTTTCCCGTAACAGAAATAACCCCATACTGCCATGGATTTTCAACCTTTTTACCTAGTATAAGTGCGTCCAGTCTCTCCTTTTTAAATAGCTGTATATACTCTGATAGGCTGCCCTCAAAATATATGTCCCCATATACCAGTACAAAATCTTCATCATTCAGAAAATCCCTTGCACAGAGGATTGCATTAGCAGTACCAATAGGCTTCGGCTGTTCAATATACCTTATCCTGCAGTTAAAGCTTCTTCCTTCTTTAAAATGGCTTGAAAATGCCACCCTGTCCTCACCAACTACAATCCCTATGCTTCGTATCCCAGCATTCACCATGCTTTTTACTGCATATTCAGCTAGGGGAATGTTACTAATTGGCAGCATCTGCCTCGGTAGGGTAAGTTTCATAGACGCCAGCCCGGAGTCATTTCCGCCACATAAAAGAAGGCCCTTCATTCTGATTCCCCCTCTGTTTTATACTTTATGCATACTCTTCCTATACTATATAATCTATGCATTTCGATAGTATTTGACACCTTATGTACATAACTTCCATAAAGAAAGACCAGAGGAAACCTCCGGTCTATAGATTAACTATGAATATCTGTCTTCGAACAGTCTTCTGGCAGAATTGTTTAAGTGTACTGTAATGCTTTCCTTTACCATTTCCCTGTCTCTCTGTTTAAAGCCCAGTAATATTCGGTAATGCTCCTCCAGTGCTTCTTCCTTCCGCCCATGCTTTGATATAACCTCACGCCTTATCCATTTTATATAGAACTGGAAGTCCTTAAGGGAATGGTTAAGAATATTGCTTTGGGTAGCAGCGTATATTATCTCATGAAACCTTGTATTAAGCTTTGCAAGCTGCTCTATGTCACCTCTCGGTGTGTAAAATTCCATGAGCTCATAAACCTCCTGAAGCTGCCTTATCTCCTCATCAGTTATGTTATCTACAGCCCAGTCGCATGCAAGAGTTTCCAGTACAATCCTTATACTATAAATATCCTTCATATCCTTTTGGGATATTCCTTTAACAATTGAGCCTTTGTTAGGTATGCTTTCCACAAGTCCTTCCAGCTCCAGCTGCCTTATGGCCTCTCTAACAGGTGTCCTGCTTACGTTAAGCTCCTCAGCAATCTTCATCTCAGTAAGACTTTCTCCATCCTTATATCTTCCATCGAGTATAGCCTCCCTAAGAAAGTTATACACCCTTCCTCTGAGGGAGTATTGTCCATCACCGGAGTTTATATCCTTCATTTGACTGCCCCCTTAATTACCCCATCTATGGCTTGTACAATAATCTTAATATTATATATTTCCATTTATTTTGTGTCAATTTAACCATGTAACCCGCCTAATCGTCCTACTGGCCATCCTCAGGCTCATCATCCCTATGCAGCTCCGTTGCAATATCACAATACATTACTCCATCCAAATGGTCGATTTCATGGCAGGATACTATGCATAAAAGTTCCTCAGCAGTATACTCCACCTTCTCACCCTTTTCATCAAGAGCCCTTACCATTACCTTGGCGGGTCTGTCCACATATCCGTAATATCCGGGAAAGCTTAGGCATGCCTCCTCACTTTCCTGTTTTCCCTTTCTCTTGACTATTCTTGGATTTATGAGTGCCATGCCCTGAGAGCCATCTCGCAAATCAATGTATATTATCCTTTTGTTTATTCCAATCTGAGGTGCTGCTATGCCAACACCGTTTTCTGTAGTATGAAGTGTATCCTTAAGGTCCTGTATTATATTTAAAACCTCATCATCTATGTTTTCAACCTTTGCACTTTTTGCTGCAAGTGCGGGATGTCCTTTTACAACTATCTTTTTGACCGCCATTGTTGCTCCTCCTTAATATTACTACACAAACCTATAATCATATTATCGGTGACTATTTTCATTTAATATAGTTATATTATAGCATAAATAAAGAAATTATTACTGTTAATTATGCTGTTAAATCAGGAGCAGCCTTTAAATTAATTAATTCCATGAAACCAGCCGGAGTGGAATGCTCCGGCTGAGAATCTAATAGCACTTATTGTTGCTGCATCATGGTCTTTACCTTCATGAGCCTTGTAATGGTACCCCTCTCATTCTCCTCAAGCTTCATGACTATATACTTTATAGTCTCCTCCAGCTGGGGAATCATTACATATTCAAGGGCATTAACCCTTCTTCTCGTCTTTTCGATTTCATCTGCCATAAGCTGACATGCCTTCTCCACCTCTGCCAGCTTAAGCAGGTCGTCCAGGGACTCATGCAGCTTTTTTATTGCCCCGTCCAGCTCTGCTGAAGTCTGGGCATAGCCATAGGGATATATGCTGCCTTGGTCCCCGCCTTCCCTGATGAACTGCATTACAGGAACATTTACGCTCATAATATTCCTTGTTGTAATGTCCAGACTGATTTTTTCCGAAGGCATTGCAATAGCTGCCTCTAACATTTCAGTTCCCATTACAGCCTTTGCCATCATAAACTCCCTAAGGGACTCCGAAAGCTTATCCTCCACACTTCTTCTGAGCTCGTCATTCATCCTGGCAAGATCTATAAACCTTTTCATAAGCTCATCCTGCTTATCCTTCAGCAGCTTATGCCCTCTTACTGCTGTCTTGAGCCTCTTCTTCAGTCGGGTAAGCTCCATTCTGGTTGGGTTTACATTAAGCTTCATACCTGCTCATCATCCTTTTTGGGAAGGTATTTTTCAATATATTCGTCCCTGATTCTCTTAAGCTCGCCTCTTGGTATAATGCTAAGAAGCTCCCATCCGAGATTCAGAGTCTCCTCTATACCTCTGTTGGTATATTCGCCCTGTGATACATAATGCTTTTCAAACTCATCAGCAAACCTGGCAAATATTCTGTCATTTTCAGATAGGGCTGATTCTCCCAGTATCACAGCCAGCTCCTTTGCCTGTTTACCCTGTGCATAGCAAGCAAACAGCTGGTTCATGGTATCTGCGTGGTCCTCCCTGGTCTTATCTCTACCTATTCCCTTGTCCTTAAGCCTTGAAAGAGATGGCAGTACATCTATTGGAGGCATAAGTCCCCTTCTGTGCAGCTCTCGGCTAAGAATAATCTGACCCTCGGTTATATAGCCTGTAAGGTCAGGAATAGGGTGAGTCTTGTCGTCTTCAGGCATTGTAAGTATAGGGATCTGGGTTATAGAGCCCTTTCTTCCCTTTATCCTTCCCGCCCTTTCATAAAGAGTTGAAAGGTCTGTATACATGTAGCCTGGATAGCCTCTCCTTCCTGGAACCTCTTTTCTGGCAGCAGAAACCTCTCTTAGGGCCTCAGCATAGTTAGTCATATCAGTCAGTATAACCAGCACATGCATGTCCTTTTCATATGCCAGATATTCAGCACAGGTCAGAGCCATTCTTGGGGTTGATATTCTTTCTATTGATGGGTCACTGGCAAGATTCATAAAAAGCACTGCCCTATCAATGGCTCCCGTTTTTGTAAAGTCTGAGATAAAAAAGTCTGCCTCCTCAAAGGTTATTCCCATGGCTGCAAATACAACGGCAAACTTGCCTTCTGAGCCCAGCACCTTTGCCTGCCTTGCAATCTGTGCAGCAAGCCTTGAATGTGGGAGTCCAGAGGCTGAGAATATTGGTAGCTTCTGTCCCCTTACCAGGGTGTTTAGGCCGTCTATGGCTGATATGCCTGTCTGAATGAATTCAGATGGATAGTCTCTTGAATATGGATTTATAGGCTCTCCTTCAATGTCCACTCTCTTCTCAGGTATTATGTTGGGTCCCCCATCCTTAGGCTTTCCCATTCCGTCAAATACCCTTCCCAGCATATCTGTGGATACCCCTAAGGTTAAGGACTTTCCAAGGAACCTGACACGGCTATCCTTCAGGTTTATTCCTGCGGAGCTTTCAAATAGCTGCACCAGAGCCTTATCCCTGTTTATTTCAAGTATCTTTCCTCTGCGGATTTCTCCCTTCTGGGTTTCTATCTCTACCATCTCGTTATAGGAGGCTCCCTCAACCTGATCTACCAGCATCAAAGGTCCGGCCACTTCCCTTATGGTTTTGTATTCCTTAAGCATTATGCGCCACTCCTCCCTTTAATGCATCCATCTGCATTTCTAATTCCTTGCAGATGTCATCTATCTTAGAAATCTCCTGCTCAGGTATATACTTCATTCTGGCTATCTTCTCCCTTACAGGGATTTGCAGCAGACGGCTTAAATAGGCTCCTTCCTTAAGGGCCTTCTGGCCTAGCCTGTTGAACTGGAGGATGACGTGCAGCATCCTTGACTGCTTGTCAAGTGAGGTATAGGTATCTACCTCATGGAATGCATTCTGATGAAGATAGTCCTCCCTTATAGTCCTTGCTGCCTCAAGGGTAAGCCTGTCCTTTTCAGAAAGAGAATCGATTCCCACAAGACTTACTATTTCCTGAAGCTCATTCTCCTCCTGAAGTATTCCCATAGCCTCTGTTACTAAGTCAGTCCACTTGCTAAAGCCTGATTCCTTTATGTAGTCACCAATCTGGTCCTGATACAATGAATAGCTGTTAAGCCAGTTTATAGCGGGAAAATGTCTTTTGTACGCCAGCTGGGCATCCAGTCCCCAGAAAACCTTAACTATTTTAAGGGTTGCCTGAGTTACAGGCTCTGAAAGGTCTCCTCCTGGAGGGGATACTGCACCTATAACTGTCAGCGCTCCCTCTCGGTTATCGCCTCCTAAGCAATTAAACCTTCCAGCTCTTTCATAGAACTGTGCAAGCCTTGAGGTAAGGTATGCAGGATAGCCCTCCTCACCAGGCATTTCCTCAAGACGTCCTGACATCTCACGGAGTGCCTCAGCCCATCTGGAGGTGGAATCAGCCATTACTGCAACAGAATATCCCATATCTCTGAAGTATTCTCCTATGGTTATGCCTGTGTAAATAGAAGCCTCTCTGGCAGCCACAGGCATATTAGAGGTGTTTGCAATAAGCACTGTCCTCTTCATAAGAGATTCACCAGTTTTAGGGTCATACAACTCAGGGAACTCCATAAGAACATCTGTCATTTCATTTCCACGTTCCCCACAACCTATATAAACAACTATCTGTGCATCAGCCCATTTAGCCAGCTGGTGCTGTACAACCGTCTTGCCACTACCGAATGGTCCTGGAACACAGGCTGTACCTCCCTTTGCTACTGGGAAGAAGGTGTCTATAACCCTCTGTCCTGTAATCATCGGTTCATTTGGTGTAACCTTCTGCTTATAAGGTCTTCCTCTTCTAACAGGCCATTTCTGGAGCATTGTAAGATCCTTTATGCTTCCATCCTTCAGCCTTACCCTTCCAATGGTCTCATCTATGGCAAATTCCCCCTGGAATATTTCCAAAAGCTCTCCCTCTACACCGAAGGGAACCATTATCCTATGCTCAATAATTGTGTTTTCTTTTACAGTGCCTATAATGTCCCCCGCCTGTACACAGGTTCCTACAACGGCAATGGGGTTAAATGCCCATTTTTTGCTTCTATCCAGGGATGTTACCTCAATTCCCCTTGTGATAAAGTCTCCTGCCTTATCAACCAGGTCCTTAAGAGGCCTTTCTATTCCGTCGAATATGTTCTCTATAAGTCCTGGTCCCAGTTCAACGCTGAGAGGCTCTCCTAATGATTCAACCTCTTCACCTGGAGCAAGTCCTGAGGTTTCCTCATATACCTGTATTGAAGCCTTATCCCCTCTCATTTCTATTATTTCGCCTATGAGCCTTCTTTTTCCAACACGAACAACATCATACATATCTGCATGCTCCATGCCCTCTGCTATTACAAGAGGACCAGAAACCTTGACAATTCTTCCCTGCGGCAAGCTATCTACCTTCCTTCTTTGTTAATATGTCTACCCCAACAGCCTTTTCCACATTATTCCTTATGGCTTCAAGACCTATTCCAAGGCTTCCCCTGCTGCCTGGAATAAGTATAATTGCAGGGGTTACTGCTTTTTTATACCTTGATATAGTCTCCTCAATATTGCTTGCTGTTGTCTCAGTAACGAATATGACTCCATAACCATCCCGTGCCAGATTGTCCACTTCATTTGCTGCCTCCTGTGGTGTTTCAGCAGGCCTGACAGTCATTCCAAGAGCTAGAAAGGCTATAATAGAGTCTCTTTCACCCACTACTCCTATTTTATACATAAACATCACGCAGCCTTTCCCGCAAAGGCTCTGGGGATACTCCATTGAGCTTTCCCGTTATAATTATTCTCAGCATCCTGATTTCATTTTCCTTTGCAATAATATAGGCCACCAAAGGCTCTGGTCCAAAGCTTATAAATTTCGACTTCTTTACGGACCTCATAAGATAGTTGTCACCATTTTTTTCTATGCTGCCTATGTCACCAGTTTTAACATATTCCTCAAGACCATTCTTCACCCAGCTATAGTGCTCTGTATGGTACATTCTTCCCGGAAGATTTTCAAGTGCCTCTCCAAAGCTGTTTCCAAACAGGTCAAAGTCCAGCCTTCCACCCTTTATAAACAGCCTTTCATAAAGCTCTCTTCCTTTTTCCTGTACCTTAACTCTAATAAAAGTCTTCACATTGGTAATGTCTATGAGAAGTCCTACAAAATCTACTATGTAATCCTGCTTGCTTTTTTGAGCGGTCTCAAGCATGTACTCATACATTCCCCTGTCAATGGCCAAATCAATTGACTGTGAATCCCCTGTATTCTTATAAGCCTCCAGAGCCTCTTCCGTGCCTTTGCGAAGGGTATTGGGCATGTACCTGAAGCGCTGATTCCTGACCATGTCCTCAAGCGTTTTTACTGGGATTGTGCCTGCATCTATGAGTATACCCTCAGGACTTCTTCCTGAGAGGGAGCATTTAACAAGTGCCTTAAGGTTGTGTCCATCATACCTTATTGCCAATGTGTCAAGCAGTTCCTTAACAGGAACAGTTTTATACATCTCGCAATAAAAATCCTCTAATGCACACTTGAGCCCCTCCTCATAGGAGGGCCTTGATACATATTCACTATAGGGCGAATCCTGAAGCATCCTGAATATATCGGCAGCATCCCTGGCTTCAACCATGGATTCAAATTTTGTCTTGTCCAGCATTTTCGTCTCCAACGTCCTTACCCTGGAAACGCTTTGTGCATAAATAGTTCTATCCAATGCCATCCTCCTTTCCAATATGGAGGCCAGATAATTTAATCATATCCTAAGCCTATGTATCATTTATTCAAAGCAGCTGTCAGCTAGTCAAAAAGAATGGCTGCAATTTCACCCTCAAGCTCTTCCCTTAGGGACTTTATCTGTGCATCTATGGAACAGTTTATCTCCAAATCCCCTCTTTTAAGGATGAAGCCGCTTTTAATGCTCCTTCTTTCACCGCTGAGCCTTACATCATCCCTTATTCCTTGCTCCTTAAGGTTTTTATTTACCCTTTTAACCAGAGATTTATCTATTCTTGAAAGGTCTCTTTCATCGAATATAATCTCTTCGTCTCCTGTTTCTACGTTGGAGAGTAGCATTGCTTCAAGCAGCTGTGAATACTCATTTTCATTCATTTTATTAATTTTTTCACAAGTGGAGGTTAAAATTTTTTCTATAGCCTCCTGCTTGGCTTCAAGAAGGTTGTTTCTGGCATTAAGTGCTGCCCTTGCAAGCAGCCTGTCCTTTTTATCCTGTCCATCCTTCTGGGCTTTTACACTCATGGATTCTGTTATCTCTTCTGCCTTTTTCAAAGCTGCTGCTATAAGCTCATCTGCCTTTTTCGCTGCGTCTGTCTCTATTGACTCGGCAGATAGCCTGTCCTCCTCAAGCAGCCTTGACTTAAGGTTATCTATTCCTGCCATAATATCAATCCCCTGCTACAGCTTTACATTTACTACCATAAGAATGGAGGTAATAAGTGCAACAACTGCATAGGTTTCAACCATTACAGCATATATAACTCCGTTAAAGAACTTTTCTGGACGCTTTGCAAGTATCTGTATTCCTGCTGCAGCCGTTTTTCCCTGAGCGATAGCAGAAAGGAAACCTACAAAGGCTATTGGAAGCGCTCCTGCAAACAGCTGTACTCCCTGGCTGAGAGATATATCCAGTAATCCACCGGAAAGAAGTCCAACTTTAGAGAGTATTATAAGCGCTGTAATGAATCCGTAGAAGCCCTGTGTTCCTGGAATAACCTGAAGTATGAGGGTCTTACCAAACTTCTCAGGTTCCTCTGTTATAAGCCCCGTTGCAGCCTCACCAACAATTCCAACTCCATAAGCAGAACCTATTCCTGCAAACAGAGCTGCAAAGGCAGCACCCAGCATTGCCATTATTGGTCCTCCATAGGTATTCATAAACTGCATAAAATTCATATCGTTCATTTTTACTCCTCCTTATTATTGAGAGATAAGCTTTATAAATTTGGTCTTTATTTTCAGTGGCTGGAAGGCAGTTCCTCCGCCCTCATAGAATTTACCGAAGAACTCCAGATACTGGAGCCTGCTGGTATGCACATAAGCACCAAGAACTCCTATAAGGAAGTTAAAGGTGTGACCTCCCAAGAATATTATAGGCCCAAACAATATAGCAACTACTCCTCCTCCAAGAAGCCCTATGAGCAGGTTGAAGGACCATCCTATAAGTCCAGATGCAAGTCCTAATGCAAGCAGCCTTGAATAGGAAAGCACATCTCCAAGATATGAGGTTATTCCGTAAAGGGAATATACTCCCCCAAAGAACTTACCCACAATGGATTTGTTGTCCCTTCCAGCTGTAAGCAGTATTGTTACCGCTCCTATTATGGCAAGAGCTGTCCCAGCACCCTTGGCAAAGGGACCTATAAACATCCAGATAAGCCCAATAATGAGGGCATACCAGGAAAAAACATCCGTTACTGCATATATGAAGTGTCCATCCCTTATTAAGCAGTATGCTTTAACCCCTAGTCCAGTGAATATATGAATCACCCCAAGAACCATACCCACTATGAGAACCGACATAGGGTTATCAACGGGATCAACCCACAGGGCCGGTAAACCCTCCCAGTTTTTGAATATAAGGTTTTCTGCTCCCCCAAAGAAGCTCCCATATAAAACTCCGAAAATTATTGTAGGGAAGCTGCATATAAATGCCAGCCTTGCCAGCTTTCCAAGCTCTCCCTCAGGCTCCTTAAGTTTAATGAATAAGAGCGATCCTACCAACATTATCAGGCCATAGCCTATGTCTGCCATCATCATGCCAAAGAAAAGCATAAAAAATGGGGCAACAATAGGAGTAGGATCCACCTCGCTGTGGGTAGGCAGTGCATACATTGAGGTAACAGCCTCAAACGGCTCCACCACCTTATTGTTTTCAAGTAACATGGGCACCTGGTCATCTTCACCAGGCTCCTCGATTATTACGCAGGAGTCCTTAAACTCCTCTTGTGTTTTTCTTTGAATCTCCACAGCTGCTTCAGACGGAACCCATCCCATGGCAATAAATGTCTTACATGTACTTAAAAGCTTTACCATAGAGCTCTTCCTGTCCTTAACAGATGTAATATAATCGTACATTCTTTCTATGTATGGCAGGCTTTCTGCCATTTTTTCCGCCTTTTTCAGCAGAATACCATGCTCCTCCTGAAGCCTGTCCATCTCATCCTGAAGAAGCTGTATACGCGTTGCAGGCTTCTCGGATAAATCAAGGTTAAGCTTAGAGAATCCATACTTTTTAAGCATTCCTAAAACTGAAGCCTCATCCTCTTTATGGAACAGCAGAAATAAATTTGTTTCCTGTTGCTTTTGAGAAACCTGCACCGGGCAGTAATCCATGCCGCTTTCCTCCAGCTCCTTATAAAGCTGAGCTTCATATCGTTTTGACACAGTCCCTGCTGCATAGGATACCCTTTTAAGATGTGATAGCTCACTACTGTTAAAATCCAGATCTCTCCACAGCTCATACTGCTCCAGCTGAGAAGAAAGCTTTAGTATCCTATTCCTGTTTTCTCCAATGGAAGCATCAGTCTCCCTGCAGTCTGCACATAGCTTCCTCCAGTCAGATTCCTTCTTTAGGTTAATGAACTCCTCCTGTGACATATGCTGTTTTTCCCCTGAGGATTTTCCTTCATAATGGGCTTTAAGGAAGTCATAGGCTGACCTGATAAGGTTATAATCCTCATCAAGGCTTATCCCATCATCACCTTCCCTGATATCATTCTTTAAGGCAAGAAGCTCTTCATCCTCTTCTTCCTTAAGAGCTTTTTTAATGTCCATAAGCTCCACGCACCCATTTTTCTGTAGGAATAAAAGCACCTCATCCTTTAGCTCCTGGGAGGCTGCAATGGTTATCTTCTTCATTTTAACTATTGCCAACGCCGCTCACTATCCTCTCAATTACTAAATTAACCGCCTTATCCCATCTTTCAGAGGGAATGTCCAGAATCCGACTCTTTAGGAGTTGGTTCTCTTTTAGTATTTTTTCTTCTTCTTCTTTTGCCTTCTCTTCATAACCTGCAATGACTCTGTCATAAGCTTCCCGGGCCTTAGACTCAGCCTCGCAAATTATTCTCTCGGTTTCCTTGGTAGTTTTCATCTGAAGTACCAATGCTTCATTTCTTGCCTTTTCTACAAGGCATGCACCTTCCTTTTCCACATTGATAATCTCCTTAACAACATCAAACCCCAATATACCACCATCCCTCCCAATTATATGCTTTTGGTGCATTATATCACGTTCATTATACTATATACATTTGTTTTTATAAATATGGCAAGCATGCATTTATACGGTTATTTTATAGTAACATTTTTTAAATTTTTTTTAACATAGTTAATGGTATGATGTCTCCTTTAACAGCACTTCATTTCATGAAATACTGTTATGCCGTTTTTCACATTCACCTGACATATTCCCTTCCAGCCCTGCAGATTATAGCCTCTCCCGGACTTTACAGGCCTTATGGTCATGGGAATGAATACTTCCAGCCTTTGGTTGTCCTTATGCAGCTTTTCTTTAAGCTTCATTATTTCAATCTTACACCCTTCATCCATTTCAAGCTTCAGGAATTCAGGTAGATAGGCCTTTTTTGTGCTGATAAGATAATCCAGTGCCATAAGCTGTTTTAGCTGCTCTTTTGGCAAAAGGCAGCAGGCAAAATCGTATAAAAGTCCAAACTTGTCTTTTATGTCAAACCTTCTTGAAAAGTAACCCTTATGTTCTCCAAAAAAGCTAAAGGCCTTGAAGAAACCAAACTTTGATTTGCTTTTTTCCATCACTATATCCATTGTCATATGTAATATTCCACTGTTATAGAAATCCTCCACCATTGTATCAATCTTCATAAGCAGCCCCATATCCTCAAGGCCCATGTCCCTGGTGCTTAGAATCTGATAGGGCGCACAAGGCATATACCTTAAGTCGTATCTTTCAACAAAGTCCATCATAGGTGATCCTTTAAGCACCTTAAGAAAGCCCAGCTGTAGCATCTGTGGCCTGATTTCCATACAGTCATCAAAGGACATCCTGAAGGATTCCATGTTCTCCCCGGGAAGGCCTGCAATAAGATCCAGATGACACTGTATATTATCCTGCTCAACTATTTTAATTATATTTGAAGAGAGCACAGAGAAATCCATTACACGGTTAATATTCTTCAGAACCTCATTGTTTGTGGTCTGAACACCTATCTCAAACTGGAATAGGTTTTTTGGTGCCTGTGATAGCAGCTTTAGCATTTCCTCATCCAAAAGGTCTGCCTCTATCTCAAAGTGGAAGCGTGTGTTTCCTGCATGCTCCATAAGGAAGCTCCATATATCCATAGAGTACCTTTTATTGCTGTTGAAGGTTCTGTCTATGAACTTAACAAGAGGTACGTCCCTTTCTATGAACCACATTAGCTCACTTTTAACCCTGTCTATGCTTCTGTGCCTTACTCCCTTGATAGTAGAGGATAGGCAGTAGCTGCAGTTAAAGGGGCATCCACGGCTGGACTCATAGTAGTATATCCTGTTTTTATCTATCTGTTCATAGCCCTCATATGGAAAAGGTAGAATATCCAGGTCTATTAAGTCCTCCTTGGCATTGGTCTTAAGGCTACCACTTTTCCTGTAGCAAAGCCCTCCAATGTCTGAAAGCCCGTGTTTTTTAAAGGCAATATGCTCATAAAGCCTCCTGAAGGAAAGCTCACCCTCTCCCCTTAATATATAGTCTATGCAATCATTCCTCTCCATAAGTCCCTTCCAATCAAAGTCTGCCTCAGGTCCACCCAGTACTATTATCATATCAGGCCTGGCAGCCTTAAGCACTCCACATACCTTAAGGGTAAAGTCTATGTTCCATATATAGCAGGAAAACCCCACCAGGTCAGGCTTTCTACTGAGAATAGCCCATGCTGCCTGTAAGGGGTTTTCATTTATTGTAGCTTCAAATAAATCAAATCCATAATCAGGGCTGCAGGCCCTTATATAGCGTATAGCCAGGTTGGTATGTATATATTTGGCGTTTATAGCCGCAAGTATAGTTTTCAATTATATCACCTTTTCCTTTTATTACTTTTTTCTTTTTTTCGTACAGAATAGCCAAAGCTCCCAAGAGGCTTATCAGCTATGCAGTAGCTTCCATGGTTATAGCATATAAGCTCTGCCTTATCCAGATGGAGCTTTCCTTTCTTATCTATGTATTTTTCATCCACGTCCACTCCCACCACATCTGCAATAAACATATGGTGGCTTCCAAGCTCCTTTATCTCACTTACCCTGCATTCGATGGAAAGGGGGGCACTTTTGATTATGGGGGCATCCACTACTTTAGCCTGCTCCTTTTCTAGCTCTAGTCTTTCAAACTTATCCATATTCCTGCCAGAGTTTACCCCGCAGAAATCTGCAGCAAAGGCTAAATCCTTTCCAGGGAGGTTTATTACAAACTCCCCTGAATTTTTAATAAGCTGGTAGGAATACCTCTCAGGCCTTACAGATATTGAGGCCATTGGAGGATTGGTGCATACGGTCCCCGCCCAGGATATAGTAATTATATTGTCAACTCCCTGCCACCTGCAGGTAACCATTACAGCTGGTACCGGATAAAGCATGGTACCAGGCTTCCATAATACTTTTCCCATATATATCTCCTTTTAAAATCATTATATTTCGCTTGTCTATTATGTGTTTATTATACCAATAATTAATGGAATAGTACCCGCCTTTTTCCCATAAATATAATGTAAGCAATATTAGGAAGATAACATGAAAAGGCAGTCTCCTTTTTTTAAAAAAACAATACTATTAACCGCATCAAATATACTGACAGGTGCGCTTAACTTCATATTCTCACTGCTGTTGTCAAGGGAAATAGGCTCCTCCGGAATGGGGCTCTATCAGCTTGTTATGCCTTTATATAACATGTTCTTGTTTATAACCGGAGGTGGAATCACAATAACACTATCTAAGGTGGCAGCAGAAAAGAAGGCCGTATCCAACCTTCAAGAGCTCTATAAAACCGTAAAATGTGTAATCGTGTTTGAGCTCATATGGTCCAGCATTATAACCAGCTTTGTACTGGTATCAGCAGGCTTTTTATCTACTGATATTTTGTCCGACAGAAGAACCATGTATTCCATATTCGCCTTCTGCCCTGCACTTATAATAATATCCGTATCATCAGTGTTTAAGGGCACATATTACGGACTCCAGAAGGTTGGGGTGCCGGCAGGAATAGATATTGTGGAAAAGCTGGTTAGGATATCTGTAATGTATCCCCTTATACTTATGACCAGAGGTGTAGGGATTGAGTTTTCCTCCGCTGCAGCAGTTTTCTCCCTAAGCTGCGGTGAGTTTGCAAGCTGCCTCCTGTTCTACATATGCTACAAACGCTACAAACGTAAAAACCCTGGCTATGGCAAAGCCGACAACTGCCCCCAGCTGGTGCTCAATGTACTTAAGCTTTCCATACCACTTGCCATGAATGGCATACTGAGCACCCTGTTCAGTACACTAAACACCGTGCTTATACCTAAAAGGCTCAGTGCATCCGGCCTCTCCTATGAGCAGGGGCTGTCTCTTTTAGGAAAGCTTCAGGGTATGGCCTTAAATATTGCCCTGTTTCCCACTGTAATTACAGGGGCAGTCAATACCCTTATAATACCTACAATATCAGAGGCTGTTACCTATAACAAGCCTGCTGTAATAAACCACCGAATAAACACAGCCTTCAGGGTAGGTGCCGTAACGGGCTTCTCCACCTTTGCCATAGTGCTTGCCATGCCGGAGCTTTTGGGCAGTTTCTTTTTTAAGGACCCGGCAGTAGGGACTCTTTTAAGGCTCCTTGCTCCAGGCCTTCCACTATTATATCTGGAGATGACTACCTTTGCCATACTCAACGGGCTGGGAAAGCAGGGACTGCTGCTGATAAACTCCACTGCCCTGTCGTTATGGGATCTTACACTCATTTACATACTGCTTGCCATACCTTCCCTGGGTGTAAAGGGATATGGACTCATATTCCTATCCTCAGCACTTGTGGGGATAATAATAAACTACATACCTATAAGGAAATCCATATGCTTCAAACCAGACATATTCGGATGCCTTATAATCCCCATGCTGTCAGCAGCGCCTGTCTATATTCTGTGTAGGCAGCTTTCCACATTCATCGTGCAAGTGCCTCTTCTTATACTCCTGTGTTTCGGATTATATCTTGGCATTTATGTTCCCCTATATACAATATGGAAGCGAAAATGATTCCTCATTTTCGCTTCACTCTATCTTATCTATTAAGCTTTCCATATCCACAGGTACAGGAGCCTCAACCTGCACATATTCGCCTGTCCGCAGGTTCTTAAACCTAAGTCTGTATGCATGTAGCGCCTGCCTGTTTATATCACGGCTTTCCTCCCCGTACAGATGATCCCCTACTATTGGGTGCCCAATGTAACTCATGTGCACCCTTATCTGGTGGGTCTTCCCGGTATCCAGCTTTATGAGCAGGCTGGACATGTTGTTTCCTGATTTTAAGGCTTCGTAATGGGTTATCGCAGGATACCCTTCCTGAAGTACCTCCCTTTTGAGTGCCGTTTCATCAGGCCTGTCAATGGGAGCATCTATGGTACTCTTTCCCTCAATGGTACCCTCAACAACTGCTATATAATACTTTTCCACCACATTGTCATCCATCTGCTTTGCCATAGCCTGGTGGGCAAACTGGCTTTTAGCTATCATAACCAGCCCGGAGGTATCCCTGTCAATCCTGTTTACCAGGCGCACTATGTAGTTTTCCCCTCTTTCCCTGAAGTAATAGGTAACTGCATTTGCAAGGGTACCCTCCTGATGGCTTCTTGTAGGATGCACCACCATGAAGGGGGGCTTATTCACGATAAGCAGGTCCTCATCCTCATAAACTACCTCTATGGGTATGTTTTCAGGGACTATATCCTGTGTGTCTCCTGTATTTACAATTACCTCTATCCTGTCCCCTGCTTTTATCAGGTCATGGGCATATGCAGTCTCCCCGTTAAGTGTTATGTATCCATTTCTCATAAGCTTTCTTGTAAGCCTTGTGGAAAAGCTCTTTTCAAATCTCAAATAATTGACCAGCTTCCTTCCCTGATGTTCAGGAGCTATGTCAAAGGTCAGCTTATCATTCATATGGAATCCACCCGTTTCATTGGTTTAATCAGTTGGCCTAATATCAGCCACTCTAGAACTTGAATACATCATTTTTTATCTTCTTAAATAAGTTCGGAAGAGGCATGGTTATGGTCTTCCCGTTCAGATAGGAAAGCTTTCCAAAAAAGCCCCCCAGCTGTAGCTTGTTTGCAACCAGCAGCTGTCCCTCAAGGCCGAACCTATCCTTAAATATGCTGTTCATCTTCTTATCCCCATATTTAGGGTCCCCTACTATAGGGTTTCCCATGTAGGACAGATGAGCCCTTATCTGATGGCTTCTGCCTGTGATAAGCTCTATCTTAAGCAGTGAGAACTGCCCTGTGCTGTCCTCGGTGGTTATTCCTGTTATTATCTCCTTGCTTCCAGCCTTCCTGTTTTCACTGACACTTACACGGTTGGAGGACTGGTTTTTGACCACGTATGCAGTATATACACCGTCTTTAAGCTTTCCATTTACTATTGTTGAATAGAACTTCTTTACCATTCCGTTCTTTATTCCCTCGTTCATTTCCTTAAGGGCATCGTAGGTTTTAGCAAACACTACCAAGCCTTCTGTGTTTCTGTCCAATCTGTTACAGGGTGATGGGGAGAATGTCTTCTCCTCATTAGGGTTGTATTCTCCCTTGTCATACAGATATGCCATTACCTGCTCTGTCAGGGTAAGCTGGTTTCCTTCATCAGGATGCACCAGCTGGCCTGGAAGCTTATGTACTACCACTATGTTTTCATCCTCATAGGCCGTTTTAAAATCATACTCCACATTAAGGAAATCCATGCTCTTTTCCTTCTTTATGGAGTCCACCTCCATTTTGAAGGCTACTACGTCTCCTGACTGGAGCATATACTTTTCACTTGCCTTTGTTCCGTTTACGGTAATATCCTTTTTCCTTATGCTCTTGTATATGGCACTTAGAGGCATCTGGGGCAGATATTTTCTTAAAAATTTATCAAACCTCTGCCCAGCCTCGTTATCCCTTATTACTATTTCCTTCATTAAATACCCTCCTTTTGGTAAGGTCACATTTAATATTATATGTAAAGATGCCCCTAGTCAATGTCAATATGGACAGCAGCTATTAAAAAATTGTCAAAAAGACAGGGACCGGCTAAAACCGGTCCTATGGTTTTTCATTACGCCATTTTAGTAACCACAAGCTTTTTCCCATAAACCGTATCCCTGCAGGCTATGCTTAATGTCTTTGCATACTTCTGCACAGTATAGTCATATATGAGCCTTATTCCGTCCACCTCTGTTACCACATCATTCTGCATAGGCTCATCCAGAGCCATATCAAAGCTAGGTCCCCCTCACCCTATCTTGCTAACATATATCCTTGAACATGAGTTTTCACCCTTAAGTGCCAACTGCTGCTTAAGGAAGCCCTTTGCAACAGGTGTTATCATGATCCCAATTGCCATCCATTCACCCCCATACAGTGCCTTCTATATAATATATTCTATAGGCTTGGGTTGTGTGGACTGTAAAAGGTGTTACCCTGAAATATTATCCTGAGGAGGATCAGGTTTTACTTGTTGGTGCTTAATCCACTAATTCATAGAGGCTATTTTCATAATCCTTCACATAATACCTTATATTTGTTCTGCCCTTTTGGATGACAGTATGCCCCTCCTCCTCGAGCAGCCTTTTCTGCTCTTCAACGCCGCCTGGATATTTAGGGTTCAGCTCTCCACCTGCTTTAAGCGTCCTCCAATAAGGCGTTTTATCTTCCTCTCTTTGATAGCTTGCCCACGCTGCTATTGAAACAAAAATCCCTGCTGTAATCGGTTCTGTAAAATCAGCTTCGCTTTTCTTTGCAAAGTAATCCCTGATTTCTCCCACAGTGATAAGCTTTCCAAAGGGAATTAAGCGCATTACCTCATCATAAGCTATCGGCGTTGCAAAATACATTCTGTCACCACCATATTTTTCTATGCTTTTCTCATCTGTAATCGTCTGGTACTTTGGCATATCCTTATTGTCGTGAAGCATAGCGTTAAAATCCTTTTTTTTCTCATTTGACATAAAATCATCTCCTACTCAAAGCATAACTGCTCTATTTTCTTAATGCAATGAGACTGTTTAAATATTTCTTTTATCTGTTATTCATCGCTTATTGCTAAATAAAGCTTAGTATTTCATAAAAACAGGGCCTCCGTGTATCAGTAACCCTGCTACCTGTCGGGCAGCAATGAGCTGATACATGGAAACCCTTCATATAACCCAGGGGCTATATTACATAAGTTTGTTGTTCTTTCTAGAGCATATGACGCTCTGCAAAACTATGAAAAAGCACAGCATCGCTGCACGTGTAATCTGGGGCCACCATGGGTCCTGACTTCCTATTGCAGTAACCACCAGCAGTACAATTGCACTTACCAGCACTCCGAATAAAGTGCCGAATATATTGCCTACACCACCGGTTAGCAACGTTCCTCCTATAATGGATGCAGCAATTGCGTCCATTTCAAGTCCTGTTGCCTGCTGAACTGAGCCTGACCGGGTGTGGAAAACATATAGGAAGCCCCCTATGCCTGCAAGCAGTCCGCAAAGCAGATGGGCAAGAAACCTGGTTCTCCTCACATTTATACCAAGCATCAATGCACTTTGGGAGTTTCCGCCTACAGCATAAAAGCTTCTCCCAAGCCTGGTCTTTTTCAGCAGATAGTACATAAAGCATACTATAATAAGGGCTACAACAACACCGTATTCCAGTTTTGGCTGGATTAAAACACCCTTCTTGTTCACATCTCCTAAAAAGGGTATTAGTATCCGTGCACCTGACAGCTTCTCAAAGCCAGGGTTATCAACCTGTATCTGATTGACCTCAATGAGTGCAACCAGGCCTCGGCCAAGGAACAT
>JAEZLD010000077.1 GCA_023415335.1 Bacillota bacterium
GAAATGTTTGCTAGAATATTCTTCTGAAAGGAGGAGGCGCAAATGAAAGTTCAAGCAGTAATGAATGTAGAAAGCGTGATTGATTTCATAGAAACACACCTGGATGGTAAACTGAGCTTAGAAGCCGCAGCAAAACCCTGTTAGTCGGATTAGCTTCCTTTGGTGCAATCACAATTTTCATGGGCCTTTCTAAGGAATTTATTCTATACCTTACCCTCATGGTATTGTACGGTATATCTCTGACAACAGTGCAGACAGCTACAACTACGCTGCTTCAGCAAAAATCCAAAGCATCCATGCAGGGACGTGTGTTTGGACTGCTTAACTCAATGTATTCGGGATTCATGCCTATTGGCATGGGAATCTTCGGTCCAATGGCGGATGTGATTCCCCTACAATGGATTATGATTGCCTCAGGCATTGTGTTAGTTGGAATTGCCGCTATTGTGCACTTGTCCCCAGATTTTACAGACTGAAAATATGGAACCGGCCATCATCCATGCAACGCAGGTGATGGTCGGTTCATCTTTTATTTATTATTTAACTCCACTACTTTACCAAATGCCGTATCCGTTAGCTTTTGTACGCAGCTCATCCCGGAAATCCGGATGTGCAATGGCGATGAGTGCCTCAACGCGCTCAGCTATATTACGGCCACGGAGCCATGCAATGCCATATTCTGTAACCACATAATCCGTATCATTACGTGAGGTGGTTACTGCAGCACCTTCATGCAGGAAGGGAACAATCTTACTGTGTAGTACTGGGTTTCCATTCTCGTCCTTAGTTGTATAGGTGGAGTGCATTGCAATGATGGATTTGCCTCCCTTAGACATCTGAGAGCCCTGCACAGTTTCTGATTGCCCTCCAGTGCCGGACCATTGGTGATATCCCACTGTTTCCGATGCACACTGCCCAGTCAGGTCCACTTCAAGTGTAGCGTTGATGGATACAAACTTGTTGTTGCGCCCAATGGTATATGGGTCATTTGTAAAGGTACAGGATTTAAAGATGACAGCGGGGTTATTGTCGATGAAGTCATACAGCCTTTGACTACCCATTGTAAATGAGCAAACGGAATATCCATTCATCAGGCCCTTACAGGAATTGTCTACAGCGCCGCACTCAATCAGGTCCACCATCGTCTCGGTGAACATCTCCGTATGTATACCAAGATGCTTTTTACTCTTCAGCTCATTGGCAACTGCGTTGGGAATGTTTCCAATTCCAAGCTGGATTGTAGAGCCATCCTCAACCAAAGAGGCTATAAGCTTGCCAATTGCAGCATCCACCTCGGTGTAGGGTGCAAGCTTTGCGCAGGGAATGGGCCGGTCACTTTCCACCACGGCAGCCACTTCTGCAATGTTCACAATTGTATCACCGAAGGTGCGGGGGAAGTTGGGGTTTACCTCCAAAATAGCCAGCGCCCCCTGATTGATCAGATCTCTCTCATAAATGGCGCTTACTGAAAGTGACATATTTCCATGCTTATCCATTGGTGAAGCCGTAGCAATCACTACAGGACGGCGTCCCTCATAACGTATACGGTCCATTGTCTTGCGAAGAATGGAGGTAGAGCTCTGAGGCACGGCGCTTACCAGATGCTTCTTCTGGGCATCCCTCAGACCTGCATTAAAGAACCAACCGTTGTGTGACATTACACCCTGCATTTCAGGGTCCTTAAACGCCTCATAATACTGCAGGGGCAGACAGGTGTTCAGGGTGGTATTATGGACACCTGTCTTTTTCAAATGCTGCAGATGTGTAAGAATGGCAGCTGGCTCGCCGGCAGCCTGTGCCGAAAAGATATAGTCACCATCCTGGATAAGCTCCAGCGCCTGATCTGCAGTCATACACTTTTCTCTATACTGCTCTTCAAATGATTTCATATCTATAATCTCCTTCATTTATAACACTTTTTATAATGGCAGAATCACTTTTTACGGCCCGTCTCCGGAAGCAGGAAGGAACCCAGGAAAAGCGTGATGCTGAATATCAATGCCAGATTCAGCCCTGCCGCATAGCCTGACTTGTCGATTACGAAACCTATAATAAAGTAAACAGCTGTTTCAATAATGTAAGCGATTGCCCAGAACAGCCCCATAATGGTAGTAAGGCGGGCGGGTGTCATATTAGGCATCTCCTGGGGTATCATTACGAGGGATGTAACCGGCAGGAACATGAAACCACCGATACATACGGCAGCAACTGCTGCAAGAACGCCACTGCTGGTATAGAACATCAGCGCTCCAAAGCCAGTCATTGCCAGGCCTGACAGTCTTATAACAGGTAACCGCTTAAAGTATACTTTGGAAAGAGCAATAGCTACCAGGCTGCCTACAATGCCTCCCACCGCAACAAGTGTACTCAGCGATTTCGAGCTGATCACTGTGGTTCCGGAAATGGGGAATATGTTCAGCATAACGATATAGAATGTTAGCAGCCCAGAGTAGCTGAGCGGCAGCAACCAGTTGTTCTTTTCCTTTAGTGCCTGTCCGATGGTATAGGGTGCCTGTGCAGAACCAGCGCTGCGGTTCAGCTCAAAGTCCTGTCCGATGATGGGCCAGAGCACAAGCAGCACTGCGCTGACAGCTGCAAAGAAGGCCATGCTGTACTGCCAGGTGCTCAGCCATGCAATGACCGGGCCAACCACCAGCATGGCAATGATGCCGCCGAAGTTATAGGCTACACCGTTCAGAGCATTGAAGGTTGGGCGCTTGTCAGGCGCAAAGTAGTGAATAACAACAGGGCTAAAATAAACAACATACAGTGCACCGCCGAAACCCATAATAAATCTACCAACAATAAACAACCAGTACTGGGGTGCCAATATTGCAAGAACACTGCCGGCCACAATGAGCCCGGAGCCCAGGCCGATGGCCTTTTTAGGAAGAAGCTTGTTTAAAATAGCGGCAGCACAGAAGTTGCCGATAATCTTTGCTAATGTAATGGCATTGGAGATGAACGTAGCGGACGCAAACGTCTTAATATGGAAATACTCCATAATCTGCGTTGTGAGCGTACTGCCAGCAATCCAGTTGACAGCAAAGAATGCATAGGTAAAAAACATAATGAATTCAATAAGCCCCGCCCGTGTGGCAGAGGTTTTTGGCGAATTTTTTTCCATTTCTCACATATCCTTTCTTGTATAGGGAAAGGGATGCGATCGACATCGCTCTCCGGTTTGCATATTTTGCAGCGGCCCTGCATGTATCTTAATGTGAGAATAACATTCTCTTGTAGGAAAGTGAAATGGAGTTTTTTCATAAGTGGATGAATTTTGTTCATGTGCGGACTGTGGCAAGGGCATAAAAAAGATGGTCGCTACACAGCGGCCACCCTTGGCAAGTGGTTTCAATTTTTCGGACTGCATAGCTCCAGGAAGTGCTTCATGGGAGCAGTCAAGAATTTACCTTTACGATATATAAGGGTAAGGGCCCATGGAAAATCCGGCTCTTTCAGATGGACTTGATGCACCCTTGTATTATAGCATTTATCAATAAGTGGCTTAGGCAGAATACTGACGCCCTGCCCGTCGGCTACCATTTCCAGCAGCATATCCCACTGTGAGCTTTCAAATTCAATCTGTGGTTCAAGTCCTGCCCTATGACAATAATCAAGAACAACATCATGATACATAAAATCCGATGAAATCAGAAGAAATTTCTCCTTTTGAAGTTTAGCTGGCTGGATGCTTGTTACCTTGGCCAAGGCGTGCTTTTTCGATACTGCTAGCACAGATTCTGATGTGTAAACTCTGTTGCTCTGATATTTTTCATCTGAAAACGGCTCAATCATCACGCCCAGATCCATCTCTCCTTCATCCATGCGTTCTTTAATCTGCTTGGAAGTGAGTTCATCGGTAATCTTCAGCTCAATATCTGGCCAAAGCTCACGGAAACGGTGAATTTGCGCAAAGAAGTAAATTGTTCCTGCTGTACGTGCCAATCCCAGGCTCAGGCTGCCATGCCCACTGTGTAGACACTGATACAGCTCTTGTGTTTTCTCTTGGTAGTATTGCTGAATGTGCTGTGCATATTCATAAACCAACTGTCCTTCGCTGGTCAGCTGGAAGTCCTTGGCGGCGCGATTGATCAGCTCCACTTCAAATTCGCTCTCCAACGCCTGAACTGATTTGCTGAGTGTCGACTGGTTGACAAAAAGCTTTTCTGCCGCTTTGGTAAAGCCCCTTTCTTGTACAATCGTCACAAAATAGTTGAGTTGTGTCAGCGTCATATAAAAGGCCTCTCTTTCTCGGCTAAATACACTTTTTTCTTGATTATACCAAATGCTCACCACAGATTGCAACGATAGGTGTTGTAATCTGTCATCTCAGGAATTATGAGGGCACATGCCAGCATCATAGCTGTATACTGCAAAACCACAAAATTAACAGTCGCTTTTATCTATAGCGTGAAGCTGTTTTGATTAACAGCTTGCTTGCTAAGGGGCAGAGTTGAAACTGCTTGATCTATGATTTAAGCCTATACACTCTGCTTTTATTGATGTCTTCTGAAACAATTATGCCCTCTTCTGTCATTTCACTAAGCACCTCCCTGATGCGAGAAGCGTTAATCCCAAGGAACTCTTCTAAAAGAGTGCTTGTTACAGAAACATTATCTGTAAGGTAGGCAATAATAGCTTCTTTACAGGCGGCAGTTTTTAGCTCTTCCTTTATACTACCACCTCTTTTGATTCCAAGGGATAAAGTAATCCTCTCTGGCTGAAATTCTTCAATAATTTCAGGTATACTCCAGCCCTGTTTTTCCCATACATCATAAATATCTGGTATACCGCTTCCTGTGCACTTTCCTATATTAACAAGGTTAAACATTTTTTTTAGCGCGGCATTTCTGGGGTCAGATGAACCTCCGCTGATTGCATCCTGAATATTTATTCTGAAGCCTCCAGGATTTGTTATTGTAATTCTGTCCTTTTCCTTTATGATTATTATTCCACAGCGACTATAATAATCTGCATTCACCAGGCAGTTTGCAAGGGCTTCACTCAAGGCCGTATGAACAGAACCACCACCTTCTATATCCTGTAGTGCCTTTACATCATGAACAAGCTTACTGGAAACGCCAAGATAAAAATCATACACGTTTCCGCTCCATTCCCCCGAGGATGAAACTATTCTGTCCTTACAGAGTGTATTATCATCCAGCCTTTCCTGATAATCAAGGAAGTAGCCAGGGCATTCCTTTATGATTTCACGTTCATGGCCAAACATAAGCAGCCCCGCTACTGTAGGATGAAGCTTTCCGTCCTTGCTTCTGCCTGCAGCACCAATGCTGTAAAGCAATTCTGCATCCTCTAGCTTTTCCAAAGCATCTCCAGGATGACTGTTTTTTATACGGATGCGGTAGCGGTTAACGGTATCATAGTCGAAAATACTCAAATCCATATTATCAAGTATGTGCATATCCTGAGTTTTTACAGCAGCATCACGCATCATAGCCTGCACGTCTTCTATGGTGCACCTGTAATCACCCTCACCGTTGCGGCGATAGCTTCCTGTCATAGGGTTACCGTCGATATATACTGGCTTCTCGTAGCGCTTAGCACGGGGAACATATATTACAATAATATGTTTTCCATCAACTACCTCCACGGAAACATCCTTGTAAGATAATATGTTAACACTAACCTTTGCTTTATTATTGATAATGTCCCAGAATTCATTTATCAGCCTTTCAGGGTCAGGCAAGTCCACCGTATGGAGGGATTTATCCTTGTACTCCTCAACACCTAGTAAGATATAGCCACCAATGGTATTGGCAAAAGCCGAATAGGTTTCCCAAATGCTTTTAGGCAGTCCTCCCAGTGCTTTTTTCGCTTCTATTCTATTGTTCTCACGATATTTTTTAATGCTTGATAAATCAATCATAGTTAATTGCCTCCTTGCCAGCTGCTCTTGAGGTAAAAAGGTCCATTGACGTGTTTAAAGCTTGCTTTTAAAAATTCATATAAAGAATATTGATATATTAATTATGTCAAAAACACATATGCATTTCAATATGCAATAAAGTTTAGCATCATTCCGGGAAAGGCTGAAAACAGCAATGGAAGAGAAAAGTATAAACGAAGATGGTTCTACGTTCCTAATGAAGGCTTGTAATGTTTGTACAAAATGAAGTGCTGGCTGATGCCGACATGAAGCGGCTGGCAAACTCGACATGAAGTGTCGCTCCTTAGTCGCAACATTAAGCAAAGCCGCCCTGTTCCCAATTAGCAACCGTAGGGAGCACCTTCTTTAGCGATAGAGACTTCATTGAAAAAAGCACTTGCAATTGCAAGTGCTTTTTTCCTGTGTCATTTGCTCAATTTAGATGTAGGCTTCGGATTATAGTCAAAATGAGAAACCTAATTAAATCTTATAATTACTTACTCATTTGCCTTTGGGTGTATATGCTTTATCTTTCCAATACCACCATTTTAATTTTTCTGGTGTACGTGTCTCATTTTCCGCATAGTAAACAGCCAGCCTTAAAACGTAGAGTTGACATTTCTCTTCCTGAAAGCCTTTATACAGGCAGTCTTTCAGATATATATCTTCCGGATTTTGACCAATCAGCGAAGCGATACTGTCATAACCAATATTGATTAAATCCTGCTCTATGTTCTTACCAACACCTGGAATCCGTCTTAAATCGCTCATTATCATTTCCTCAACAATTTACTTTCAGCTTTGCTATTCTATCTGCAAGATCGTTTTGAAATACCTCATCACTCAATGACGGATCTTTCGTATCATAAAATAATTGACATGGCAACGCAGAACACTGTCCACAATTTAGCAGTTTTTTATTCAGAACACAACAGGAATAGAATCGACAACAATCCAACCCGACTTCAGCTATCCATGATGGCTTTCCTTGTAGCTTTTCACATCCTAAACAGGATTGCCGATACTGTGGACATTCATCACAAAGAGTTCCGCAACAGGCAATTCCCATAATTGCATTCTCCTTTTATAAATAATCTGAATTAATTTTAGCACAAAAGCTACCAAAATAAAATTAAAACTCCATGTGTAGGTTCAAATTTTGGACTGTTCCCCGTTGAACAGACAAAGAAATAAAGCCCTGTCATTTTTATTTGTACCCCGGCTCGTTCCGTCAGCATGTTCAAACACATCCCCTTGCTTTTTCCTTGCCTACATTATACCATTTTCGCCTTTCCTTTTGGAGCTTTGTCAACACACCTCGAACTTGGCCCGAAGTTGCAGGGTTTGGGGCGGCTGGCCCCAACAAGCAGTTTTATGGTTTGACCGCAAGGGAAAATCCATAAAACACGCAAGTGTCTATACACTTGCCCTTCTTGCCGCTTTGCAACAGGTAAGCGGCGCGGGCTTACCATACGGGCGGATCAGGTTGCATCCGCAGAAAATCAGTATTACCATGAAAGAAAAGCGGGGCTAATAGTGGCATACGTACTTGCTGGGTTTTCTACATAGAATTACTCGCTAAATAGGCCGTCCGTTCATCGCGTAAAACACTTATTTAAGACGTATGTTATGAAATTGTAAGAAAAAAGTTAAAATTTAATTGCCAACTTATTATATACTAGAAAGCGTAAAAAGTATGACAAAATAATATTAAAGGAGATTATAATGAGTAAAATTAAAACATTTGTATACAAGTATCCTATTACATTCTCGCTAATCATAGGAATATCGGCAATTCTGCTGACATGTATCAATTTTTCTTTTTCCAACACATTAAACAGCAATTATTTGATTGGAATATTGGAACAGGGATTTGTCGGAATTGCTATTTTACTTTTGATTAAGTATTTACATCTTTTTGAAAAAGTCAATTTGATCAAGGTCCAATGGAAACAACTATGGTTATTATGGCCTTTAATTGGAATCACACTGCTGAACATAGATACTGATGTAAAATTCGATGCATTGAAATTATCAACCATAATATTGTATGTTCTGGTGTATTGCTCAACTGGTTTTTTTGAAGAAATTCTTTGCCGTGGATTTATGTTAAATCTCTTTCTTAATAAATGGGGAAATACCAAAAGAGGTATATATTGTTCCACGTTATTATCTAGTGCACTGTTTGGCTCTTTTCATTTGATATGCCATCATTCAGACCTTTTACAGGATATAACTCAAGTCATTATAGCATTCTTTATAGGTATGGCTTTTGCAGCATGTTATCTGCGGATTAAATCCATTTTACCAGTAGTGATTTTACACGCACTGTTTGATATTGGAGGCAGTCTTAATGAGCTTTCGTCAATCAAACACGCTGCTGCTAATTCCTCTTTGCCTGGCGCACTGTTATCAATAGGAATTACATCTACTC
>JAEZLD010000091.1 GCA_023415335.1 Bacillota bacterium
ATGGATATATATAATTGTTTTTTGTTTACAGCTATATACACCCTAAGGAACCTTCTGTCCGTTTCAATTTTTTCACAAGCTTCTATGGCATTGTCAAGCAGATTTCCTAATATAACACATAGGTCTATGTCTGATATAGAAAGCTGCTGAGGCAGCTCTGCCTTACATTTTATACTTATCTGCTGCCTGTCAGCTATTGAAAGCTTGGAGTTTAATATGGCATCTGCCATAAGATTTCCCGACTTTACATAGGTATCCACCCTATCTAAGTCCTGCTCCAGCTCATCTAAATAGGCATTAACCTCAGGGTACCTTTCCAGAGCCATCTGAGCCTTTATGACCTGAATATGGTTGTGGTAGTCATGCCTCCAGCCCCTCATGTTCATGTATATGTCCTTTATCTCCTGGTACTGGTGTACCAGTACACTCTGCTGGAACTGACGGGTGCTTATCTCATAGCCAGACTGGTAGCTTTTCAGTGTTCCCTCCAGCAGTAGAAAAAGTAGCAGTCCAATCATAAGGCATGTTATCTGAACTGCATCTGAGGCATTCTGGTTTTTAAAAATAGCTTCCCCTTGAAGCCCACAGATAAGCTCTAATGCCAGCAGCACTGTGTAGATTATCCCTGAAAGGATTCCGTTATATACCTTAAGATATCCCCTTTTCCCCCATAACAGCAAAAGGGCTATGAGGCAAATGACCATAGTAGCCATGCAACCATTTGGATAGGCTAAAAGCATCTCTAAAAGCTCCATAAGGGCAATACAAAGTCCGTAGCTTATTGTCACCTTCCATTGGTTCTTAAAGGGCTCATTATTATAAAAAACCACATAAAGTAGAAATACTCCAGTGATAACAAGCCATGAAACCCACTCCATACGAAATATAAATCCAGGAACAGCTATAAGGATTGATATTAAAGCTAAAACTGCAGCCTTTGCCCATCCCTTCTCCATGTTTCCCATACTGTATATGAAATAAACATATAGGCATATCCACAAAATCTGAAAGAAAAAAAACATTTCATCAGCTCCTGTAAAATTTTAAGCAGGCCATGTTAACAGATTCCCATTTTCCTCTTGCAATGGGTATTACCTGTCCACCATCAACAACAACCTCTCTTTTGGTTATGCTCTGTATTCTCTCTACGTTCACTAAATATGAACGGTGTATCTTTATGAAGCTTTCTTCTTTAAGCTCCTCTTCCATATCTCCCATGCTCTTTTTACATCTAAAGCTTCCATTTAAAGTGCATATGCTGGTATCATGCCCTACGCTTTCTATGTAGCATATATCCTTTAAGGAAACCTTTCTCGCCACTCCAGGCTCCTCCACAATTATATACCTGCCCTCTCTGGTGCACCGTTCATAAGCCTTATCAAGGCATGCAAAAAGCTTTTCCTTTTTCACAGGCTTTATAATATAGGACACTGCATCCACAGAGTATCCTTCAAAAACGAAGTCTGTTACTCCAGTAGCAAAAATTATTTGAACATTGTCCTGCTGGCTGCGTAGGGTTTTCGCCAGCTGCATACCATTCATGGTTCCCGGCATTTCTATGTCCAAAATAAGTATATCAGCAGAGGGCCTGTCCTCCCATTGAAACAAAAAAGAGGAGGCATTTTCATAGCATTCAATATTTATGGGAAATTTCCTTCCAACAGCCCACTCCTCTAAATATTTTTTCAAAAGCTGGGCTTGAATACTTTCATCCTCACATATGGCAATTCTCAGCATATTATCCTCCCTGACTGATGAATACTATCAATAAAGCTTAATATTCGCTATTTAGATAATACCATATTTTATAAGTTATTCCAGTATATATTATGTATAGCATTGATTCTTTTTTAAAATATTGACACCAACTATGCAATGTGATAGTTTAAAGCTTGGTTTATTTTATCCAAAGTCTGTGGAGGTAATTATATGAAAGTAAATAATATTAAGAAGCTCATTATAGATGTAATTGTTGTAGCCATAGGCTGCGTACTTACAGCCTTTTCTATAGCATGTATTCTGAAGCCCAATGGTCTTGTTTCGGGGGGGCTTACAGGTCTGTCCATACTGACAGAGGGCATAACAGGAATACCCTATACATATACTTACTACGTCCTATCCCTTTTGGTACTCCTTATAACACGTATATTCCTTGGAAGGAGGGAGGCCCTGAGCATAATAATACTATCGGTGGTCATTCCTGCCATGCTTATGGTGTTCCAATCCTTAAACTATAATTTTATAAGCAATGACCTGCTGCTCTCATCCATATACTTTGGAGTATTCTGTGGATTTGGCGCGGGGCTGGTGCTTAAAAGAGGCTACTCCCAGGGAGGCACAGATACCATCGCAAAGCTGCTACATAAAAAGCTGCTTCCATTTGTAAGCTTAAGCACCCTGATACTGATAATTGACGGCATTATAATCATATCCTCCTCCTTTATATATGGAAAGGACGTTGCAATATATGCTGTAATATCCCAGGTTGTGCTTATGAAATCTGTTGATATTGCAATGTTTGGAATAGGCCCATCCAAGGTAAAGCTTGAAATAATAAGCGACAGGGACAAGGAAATACTAAGCTATATAGTGCATACCGTGCAGAGGGGTGCAACCATACATGAAATAAAAGGCGGCTATACCGGGCAGAATAGAACCATGATAACCACCACCTGCTCCCCTAAGCAGGCCTCAGCTATACGCAGCCATATAGCAGAGCTTGACCCTAACGCATTCATAGAGGTTACAGCTCTCATGTCCGTATGGGGAGAGGGAAAGGGCTTTGAAAGACTGGGCGAGGATTGAATATGTTGTTTTTGTTTATTGCTTTTATGTTTTTTTGTCTTTATGGAATAAGCTTTGTAAATGCTTCATCCTATAATGATGATTTTCTGTCCAGGAAAAGAACAACCATGATAAACGGCATATTTGTTGTCATCATAGTGTTCAGCCATTTTAACAGCTATGTAAGGTATACCAATGCTTTAGATATTGCCTATAACAAAACAATACTAGGGATTGGCCAGCTGATGGTAACTACCTTCTTCTTTTATTCCGGATATGGGATATATGAATCCATAAAGAAGAACGGAGAAAAATATATTGATGGATTTTTAAAGAAAAGGTTTTTAAAGGTGTTTGTCTCCTTTGCCCTGGCTGTAATGCTGTACCTTATACTTAACCTGATACTTGTAAAGGAGACTTATTCCTTACGCCACATTCTTTTAGCCTTTACCGGTTGGACATCCATCGGCAACAGCAACTGGTTTATATTCGCAACCTTTTATTTATACCTTGCCACCTATACAGCCTTCAGGCTATTTAGAAGGAGCAGCATAGACGGCCTGATGCTTCTGACCATACTAACGCTGCTTTACATCTACGTGGTAAGGCATTTAAAAGCTGGGTACTGGGTGGATACGGTTATCTGCTACAACCTTGGCATGGCAGTCTCCCACTATAAGAATAAGGTAATTTCTTTTATATCCTGTAGCAGCCATTATGTACTTCTGTTTATTATAACTGCTATAGTTTTTCTCCTATGCTATGCAAATAAGGGAAACTATATAGTATTTGAACTGCTGTCCACCTCCTTTGTAACCCTCATACTTCTGACTACCTTTAAGGTAAGCATAGGAAACAGCATACTCTACTGGCTTGGGAAAAATACCTTTAACATTTATATACTGCAGAGAATATCCTATACTGTATTTGGAAGAATAAATTTCATAAGCAGCAACATTTATCTATATTTTGCAGCCTCCCTTGCAGGCATCCTGGTTTTAGTATTGATGTTTGACAGGCTGTTAAATGGGGTTTATAAGCTGTTAAGAATAGCATAAACCTTAAAACATGCATTGACATGTAAAATACCTTGTGATAAACTTTTATACAACTTAATATCGCATAACGAAGATTTGTAAATATATAACGAAGTTATATATTTTGCATCTCGGAGTATAAGATTAAATGCTGTGAAAAGAAATAGTAGCAATTATGATTCCAGACAGAGAGCTGCCGGCTGGTGAGAGGCGCATGGATAGTTTTTGTGAATACCTCTTGGAGCTGCGCACCGAAAGGATTCCCAAGTAGGCTGCGACGGATAAGCACCCCGTCATCGTGTGCAGGAGTATCGCGCCCAGCGCTGCACTCCCTAAGGCAGTTAATGTGAATTAACTGCGAATTAAAGGTGGTAACACGGGATATGGTCCCGTCCTTTTGTCAATCAAAAGGACGGGACTTTTTATTTTGCCCGTAAGTATAGGCAGCAGGCATTTTCTTTCTTATAGACCTTGCAGATATTAAAGATTTTATATTAAGGAGATAAGAGAGATGGTAAAACCGGAGGAACAGTTAAGAATTATTATGAAGGGTGTACAAACTATCGTATCAGAAGATGGGCTTTTAGAAAAGCTGAAAAAATCAGCATCAGAAAGCAGGCCTCTTGTCATAAAGCTGGGGCTGGACCCTTCAGCCCCTGACATACATTTAGGTCATGCGGTAGTACTCAGGAAAATAAAACAGCTGCAGGATTTAGGCCACAAGGCAATAATAATCATAGGGGACTTTACAGGAAAAATAGGCGACCCCACAGGAAAGGCTAAGGGCCGTGCTGCCCTGTCAGATGAACAGGTAAGGGCTAATGCAGAAACCTACTGTCAGCAGATATTTAAGGTACTGGATAAGGATAAAACTGAGGTCAGATACAACAGTGAATGGCTCTCAAGGCTTAACTTTGAGGACATAATAAAGCTGGCCTCCAACACAACGGTAGCCCGCATACTTGAAAGGGATGACTTCCAAAGCAGGTACAGAAGTCAGGTGCCCATAGGACTCCATGAGTTCTTCTACCCCTTAATGCAGGCATATGATTCCATAGCTATCCATGCAGATATTGAACTGGGAGGCTCCGACCAAACCTTCAACGTGCTTATGGGAAGAATCATGCAGAGGGCATATGGCCAGGAGGAGCAGATAGCCATGTTTATGCCTATACTGGAGGGTCTTGACGGGGTGGAAAAGATGAGCAAGAGCCTGGACAACTACATTGGCGTAAGTGAGTCAGCCCAGGTAATGTTCAAAAAGGTAATGGAGGTGCCTGACAGCCTTATAATAAAATACTTTGAGCTTGCCACAGATGAGCATCCTGACAAGGTAGATGAGCTGAAGAAAAGGCTTGAAGCAGGAGAAAACCCCAGGGATATAAAGCTTATACTGGCAGACACTATAACAAGGCTTTACCATGGAGACTCTGACTCACAAAAGGCCAGGGAGTTTTATGAGACAGCATTCAGCAAAAAAGCAATACCCCAGGATATACCTGAGCTGCACCTTAAGGATAGCTCCACAATAGCCGGCATAATACCTGAACTTGTATCCGGGGGCTTTGTGCAGAGCAAAAGCGAGTTTACCCGCCTTTTAAAGCAAAACGGTGTACAGCTGAACGGAGAGAAGCTGTACTTTGAGGATATTAACCATAGCCTATCTTCTGATGATGTGCTTAAGATAGGTAAAAAGAAGTTTGTTAAATTCATAAACTAATATATTGTCTGTAGCTAAAGCATTTTACCCAATAAATGAAGACCAGTCCATACAAGGCTGGTCTTCATTTATTTTATATCTGCTGTATATTCTAATCTGCCGTCAACGCATCCACACTGCCATTTTCACATATCATGTCTGAGAGCAATACCCCAAACTTCTCCGGTGAATCCGGACATCCATTCATAATCCATTCGTATATTACAGCAGCAGCGCCTCCGCTCATGTACAAAAGCCTGTACTCCAATTCCTGTGTCATTACAAATTGATGTCTATCGTGTATTCTATAGAGCCGCTTTAAAAATAGTTCATGCATTATATTAGAATAGAAGTTTTTAAATGCATTCTCCTCATCCCGTGCCAGCTTATGCTGTATGATTCTGTCCTGCTTCAGACGGGTGGAAAACTGCACCACCCTTGTCCTCCATTGGTCCAGTGAACACTCTGGTGTAAAAATAAAATTTACATCTCTCCATATCATCTTTTCAAAAAGCTCGTTCTTATCCTTGTAATGTCGATAAAAGGTGGCCTTTGAAATCCCTGTAGCAGAAAGAATATCCTGGATGGTGATTCTATCAAGCCTCTTTGTCTGCATCAGGTCATGCATAGCATCCATACATACCTTTTCAACGGGCCTGTAACACTCCTTAACCATACTCAATGCCTCCGCAATACACATTTAAAATAAAGTCTCATAATGGCACTATATATCTAATTCGGCTCTTGGAAATATATAGATAATCATATATCATTTAGGTAATATATTCAATTATTAGTTGTAACTTCTAATAATATTAAGATGCTGCTGCCCTAATTAATATAAAACCATATAATGAGACATAGCATGTCTCATTATAAATATACCAAAGGAGAGGTCATATGCGCACTTTGAACATTGCCCACAGGGGGTTTCATCTATATGTGCCAGAAAACACGGTAGATGCATTTCATGCAGCTGTCCGGGTGGGTGCTGACGGTATTGAAACCGATGTACAGCTTACAAGGGATGGTCAGCTGGTGGTTCACCACAACTACACAATAGATGCCTGTTCAAACGGTCATGGTGCTATATCAGATATGACACTGTCCCAGCTGCGGAGGTATTTGCGCGTTGACAGGAATGGCAAGGAGTGCTCCCATACATATATACCAACACTGGAAGAATGCCTGAGAGCATGTGAAGCCCTGAAGCTTGTTAATATTGAGCTAAAGGCTCCTGTAGACCGTACATTGCCCTATGTAGAGCGTGTTGTAGAAGCGGTTTCAGCTTCAGGCTGCACCCAGAGAGTTGTCGTTTCCGCCTTCGATCACAGGCTGCTGTCACAGGTAAAAACACTCAATCCCAAGCTGCGGGTGGGTGTTCTGACAATGCCTATAGGCTTTGTAAACAGTCCATCCTTCAGATTATTATGCAAACATCTTCCCTACGGTAAATCTCTGCTTGAAGTTAGGGCCTCTGATATGATGGATGTACCTGCAGATGCACTAGGCCCTAATACGGTGGATATTCCAGGTGCTGGTCCTGCCTCTGTTATTGCAGAGCTGGCCCATCAGATAGGAGCAGTGTATCCTGACTGCACCCTGACCCAGGCAGCCGAGCTTCTTTCAGCACAGGACAACCTTGTGGAGTATATATCTGGGCTGGATTTCAAAGCTGATTATATTCACTGCCACTACTCAACACTCCTGCACTCACCTGAGATTATTCCTAAGCTTGCACAAATGGGTATACTCTGCAGCCCATGGACACCAGATAGGCTTGATGAGCTAAAGGTACTGACCAGACTGGGCTGCTATTCCATCATTACCAACCGCCCAGACTTGCTGAGAACCCTGCTTTAAGCAGCTTTCACACACAAAATATAGTTAAAACTGTTTTTTCAACCTAACCTTTACTTTTGAAAGGAGCAATCATATGAGTATGGAAGAAATGCTTGCCGGTAAGGAACCCTTTTTCTGGGAGGCAAGCTCTCGCAAAGCTGTACTTTGCATCCACGGCTTTACCGGTTCACCAGGGCTTTACCGGAAGCTTGGACGTCGTCTCACAACAGAGGGCTTTACAGTATCAGCTCCCCTTTTGCCTGGCCATGGTACAAGCCCAGAAGCACTTATCCAGGTTACGGAGCATCATTGGATAGCTGCTGCTAATATTGAATACGAAAGACTTGCTGATAAATATGAGCGTGTAGATATTGTTGGACTGTCACTAGGAGGAGCAATTGCAACACTGCTTGCAGCATACCATTCTGATGAAGCATCTTTAGGACGGATTATTATTATGTCCCCAGGCTATAGCCTGCATCCAGCATTATTAAATAAGATACAGCCCCTATTAGACAGCGGTATAAGGAACGATGAGATAATGATTCCTCTGCCCACCCGTAATCCCAAGGACAATGATTTAGACGAGTGTATTTTCGGCTACAACGCTGCCCCCATTATAAGTGTACGTCATCTGCAGACTTTAGGAAAGCAGGCTCTCGAAGCTGTCCCTCGTATCAAACAGCCAACTTTGCTTCTCTATTCTGCTGCAGATACTGTTGCCAATCCTGAGCTTTGTGAACAGGCAGCAAAGGCGTTTTCTTCGCCACTAGAGGTAGTACGTTTTGAACAAAGCGAACATTCCCTGCTGTTAGGCAACAACCGTGAAGAAACCCTCTCGAAAATCCTGGACTTTATTAGCTAGAGCCTTTTCTTACTCCACACAGTGTAATAGACCAGCAGATCATTATTATATAATTATAAGGAGGATTATTTCACATGAAAGTTAAGATGAAATGGAGCCGTGCTATACTGATTTCTCTGCCTTTCTTTGCAGTTACGATGTTCTGGCAGGCATATGATTACATCATCCCTCTAATACTTTCAAAGCATTACAATTTAGGCATTACCACATATTCCATGATTATGTCCGTCGATAACCTGGTGGCCCTTATCTTCCTACCCCTGTTCGGTGCACTATCTGATAAGATTCATGGTAAAATGGGACGTCGCTCCCCTCTTATTCTTTGGGGCACACTTGGTGGGCTAATTGGTATGTTCCTGATGAATTATGCCGATGCCAAAGCCGTTGCCGGAGCTGATACTTTTGTATTATTTATGATTGCCCTATGTATCTCCGTTTTTTTCATGAGCCTTTACCGGTCCCCAAGTGCAGCACTGGTAGCTGACTGCTTCATCAGGCCTCAGCGTACCAAGGCCAACTCGATTCTTAACTTTATGGGAGCACTAGCTGGTGTGATTTTTTCCATCATGGGAAAGCGTATGATTTTAATAGAAAATGATGTACCCATATTTACAAAATGCATCTACTTCGTTATTCTGGCTATGATTATTACCACAGCGTTCTACTTCCTCTTTATGCGTGAGAACCGGTTTGTCAATCAGGTGGTACAGCAAAACGTTGAGCTGGGGCTCATAGATGAAAAGACGGATTCTACGGATAAAACTCCCACAAAACTGACTCCAGGGGAAAAGAAAAGTCTGTTCTTTATTTTGGCAGTTGTATTTATGGTATATATAGGTTACAACGGATATGGCACCCACTACACCAATTACCTGGTGTCCTATCTTGGTAAGTCAGCCTCCTGGACAACTCCCTACCTGCTACGCGTGCTGCTGACAATGATTTTCATGGTTCCTGCAGCAATGGTTGCCTCAAAGATTGGAAGAAAAAAGAGCGCAATCATTGGTTGTGCCATTTACTTTGTCGGATTGCTGGGATGCTTTACCGTAACACCAGAAAAAGCAAGCATGCTCTACATATGGTTCTTTATTATGTCTGTTGGTTTCCCTATGGTTAGTATTAACCTTGGTCCTATGGCAATAGATATTGGAAAGGATAGCGACTCAGGGCGTTACATGGGTTACTACTATATAGCTACTACCATTGCCCAGATTATCAGTCCTACCTTTGCAAGCCTTTTCATCAAAGTGTCAGGGTACAAGGTAATCAGTATATATGCTGCAATCGCCGTTCTGGTAGGCTTCGTGTTCTGTTTCTTCATCAAGCATGGTGATGCAAAGCCTGTTATGAAGAATGCAGTTGAAGCGGCAATAGCAGATAACGACTAAATACTGCTGGGTATACAATTATAAGAAAATTTATCCTCCAATCAACCTTAAAAGGCACATGGTTTGTCCCATGTGCCTTTTATGTCTTTACATATATACTGTTCCTACCCTCGTCTTCTCTTATACAGAACTGCAAAAACCAGGCCTCCTGAAAGAACAAGTATGGATGAGCCTAAGAGAAGCAATGTATTAGAATCCAGTCCTCCTGTTTCTCCTGGCATATCCTCAGGCATGCCCTGTGGATTTCCAGGAAAGCCTCCTCCTCCCTGCTGCCCTGAAGGGTTTCTTCCAGAGTCATTCCCATCAGGCCTCTGCATTCCTCCCTGAGGAAAGCCTCCCTGAGGAAAGCCTTGCTGGGGCGTGCTTTGTCCAGGCTGGTTTTCCTGCTGCTGGCTGTTACCCTGCCCAGGCTGGGGGAATGTACCCTGCTGACCAGTATTTTCACCAGAATTACCTCCCGGCGGCGTTTGCTGTGATGGAGCACTATTACCTGTACCCTGGGTCCCCCCTGTCTGCCCCTGATTTCCGTTCATTCCTCCAGGTCCCATGCCCTTTCCCATGCTGCCCATATCGGTGATTGTAATAGAGGACGCATCTATCAGTGATGAAGTATCTGCCTTCTGTCCATCGCTTGTGGATGGGATAGTACCATTAAGCTGGCCATTAACGCTTTCTGCACGGAGCAGGCAGAATTCCTTTAATGTAGAAATTCCGGTTTCAAACTCCTCATAGGTACAGAATTTTGTTGGGTCCTTTTCAACATAGGGTGAAATCATTTTCTCTACAGATGTAATCTTTTTTTCAAAATACCCGCTGTCAAAGTAGCTGGTAATGAACTCCTGGAAATACTGATGGTATAGCTCAGTATACTCTTCATTATTGAATATCCATGCCAGCATAGGACGGGAATCAACAGTGCCGCCGGATACAGGGGTATCTATAGGGTAATTAACAAGGCTTGTTGCATCAGAGGACTGGAAGCCTCCAAATGCAAGGTTGTAATCCCATGGTATCATGGACAACTGGCCATCCTTTTCATAAAGGTAATAGTTATGGATCATAGACCCTGTATAGCTATCGAAATTAACTACAAAGTTGTGGACTACAAAGTATCGTATAACCTCATCCACGTCCACTATATCCTCTATATCCGAGTTTTCATTAAGCTTCTTGAGGGATGCAATAAGCCTTTCCTTACCAGCAGATGATATATCTGTTTTAGCATTATCAAATATATTTGAGTAGCTGTCATAATCATCATCAGAGTAAATCAGGGAGACGTCGCTGCTTCCCTTTACTCCTCCCATATTCCCATTTCCAGGCATATTCCCTCCCCAGTTATCAGGGGGAGTCGTGCCGCCATCCTGCTGCCATGGAGGGGTGCCGCCAGGAAAGTTTCCATCAGGCCTCTGGAGCCCTCCCTGGGGAAAGCCCTGCTGTGGCGTACTCTGTCCAGACTGGTTGCCCTGCTGGTTTTGGCTGTTCTCCTGAGTGGAGTCTTCTCCATTTTGGTTGTCTTTAAAATCGTCCATGTTAAAACCGTCGCCATTTCCTCTGCCGCCGCCCATGCTTACGCTGTCAGGCTTGTAAAGCTCTCCATAGTCGTCTCCATAATTGCGCTCAAGGAAGCTGTCCTCAACACCCTCTACAGCCAGGTAAAAGCCCCAGTCCTCTCCATTTACTGTTATATATACATAGCTGCAAAGAGGGCTGTCCACTCCAAAATAGCTCATCATCTGATAGGAAAGGTAATCCTTCATATAGGTGTTATCCTGTATAATGTTATTCAGGCTTAGCTTATCCAAGCCATAATAGGTTTTATTATCAATATAACGGTCAAATTCCACTTTAAAGCTGTATCTGCCATTCCCATAGGCTGAAACCGAGCTCAGGGAGGTATTCCCCTTAGCACGTATGCCTACCTTCTTATATGCCTCATTGTCTATGACAACTGTACACAGGGAATACTCTTCGTTTTCACAGGACTCTATGAACCCGTCCCAGTCATCCATTTGAATGTCTATTGTGTGCACCCTTGAGGAGTCAAACAGCTTATCCTCATATCCTAACGAAGACCTTGAAGCTGCCTGGATACCCAATGCACTGCCGTTCATAAACACTATTGTCAGAATCAGCATAAGGGAAAGGCATACACAGCATATACGGTCAATATACCTGTGCTTTGACATACTGCTCCCCCTTAGCCTATATAATCTCCATTGTAGCTGACGAGAACTGCACTATTAACTCCGCCAATCTCAGAAAGGGAATTCACGAAATCAGTATTATCGTCCTTCAGACGCACCTCCATATTCAGCTCAACATTCCCCTTTTGTGCAGATTTGCTTTTAACCACACATTTTACAACCTGCTTTTTTATGAATTCCATGGCCGCCTGCTCACTGCTGTGGTCTGTGCAGCTTAATACGATTATATACGGATTGGTATGGGATTTCCTGTTGACAAAAATCAGAAGAACTATGCCTATAATTACGCTTCCAAATACGGCTAATGGTATCATTCCTGCAGCAAGCACTATTCCTGCAGCAATGGACCAGAAAAGAAATGCTATGTCCAAAGGTTCCTTGATTGCTGTCCTGAAACGGACGATTGAAAGGGCGCCTACCATTCCAAGTGAAAGCACTACATTAGATACAACTGCCAGGATTACAAGGGTGGTTATCATTGTCAGTGCAATAAGGGTTACTCCAAAACTGGAGGAATACATGACCCCTGAATAGGTCTTTTTATATACGTAGAAAATGAACATGCCTAGTCCGAAGGCAAGCACCAATGCCAGTACCATATCAATGGGGGAAACACTGTTAATATTCTCTAAAAAATTCGATTTAAAAATATCTTTAAGTGTAGTCATTTTTCTATCTCCTATCTTAAATTATAATGTATAGTTCTAGCCGTAAATCCGGCAGGCCGCATATTTGGAGAATGCCCCTGCACGCCTTCCTTCCAACTGAATAGCATCCTGTATAACATCTGGAAGAAAATTGTCCCACTTAACCTCAAGAATTATTATGGGTGTTCCTACAGGAACCGTAACACAATTGGGGCTTAAAAAATCTGTACGGGCTAAACCGGTGCGTATGTTATAGTCAAGGGTAATACGCACATTGCCGGGGGAATACGCAAAGGCTTCCCTTGTGTAATCTACAATGGTCTTTGGCCTGAGGCACTGGGACAGGATCTTACTGTAAAGCTCTTTTACCAGCATCTCATTACTTTCACGCATCCACTCATAGTCCCCGTCAACAATTGCCTGTGCCTGCTTTTCAGCTATGGCTGCGCTCTGTTTATTTCCAAGTCCGTTTATTTTAGTCTTCTTCTCAAGCCGTATAAAGGATTTGTCTCCGTTATAATAACGTATTCTGAATTTTTCACGTTTATTTACACCGTCAATTTTCTCCCTGAGGGCTTTATCCTGCCAATTATCAAAATACAAGCTGCGGATTTCGTATTTTCCATTAATTGAATTAGGGTCCATTCCCGCGACAGCCCGGAGCCTTTGACGGATAATCAATAAATCAGAAAAGCTGATTTCGTGTTTCCACTCATGCCGGAAGTCCATAAATTCACTCCTTTCCTTGTTTATATCCCTATTATAATGCGTCTTCCTTAGTTGAAGTTTAAAAATAAAATGATTACAAGTAGAATACGGCAACATAAAAAACCCTCTGCCAGAAGCAAGGCTTCTTCCAGAGGGTTTTTAATAATACTTACTTATTTTTTCTGTAATTACAGCTGAACCTTATTTATGCATGAGACAATATGGGGAATATAAGATTGTTTTTCTCTATTACCTCCAGTGCTTCTCCTTGTATGAAGAAGTTGGTATCCTCAGCCAGATAAGGCTCCTTTTCGTAGCTTTCATCATCTATAGGCGGGAATCCCAGGACAACCTTTTCTGTTCCCTCTCCAAAGGCTTCTATAACCGCCTCCAGGTCTATCCTGTGGTCTGATATGACCTGGTGTAGTAGAAGAGTATTATCATGTATTTCTCCAACTGCATAGGCATCCTGATCCTCACAGTAATAAACCATATCTATCATAGGTCCCATGAGATAGAAGCCATAAAGTCCATAATTATCCATTGTAAGCCTGTCATTGGGATATATGCTTCTTATGACTCTAAATAGTGCTTCCCTGCTTTCATTATCCTTCATATCAACCTTGCGGATAGTTCTTGGCTTGCCCGGGAAATATACATTTTTGCTGCAGCGGTACTCTCTCCCCCTTACAAAGCCGAACTTAGGATAAAAGTCTGTTACTCCGTCGTTGGCGAAAAGATATATTCCCTCACATTTATTCTTATACTCTGAAACAACCCTTTCCATAAGGTAGCGGCTTAAGCCCTGATTCCTGTATTCCTTATCTGTCATGACCGTACCCAGCTGTATATACCTTTTTTTAACTCCATCCACATAGAAATCCATAAGGTTTACGGATACATTAGCCACTATCCTGCCGCTATCCATTATAGAACATGGGATATATTTTTCACCCCAGAAACCGTTTTCATAGTAATCCACGAAGTTAAAGCCAAATACCCTCTCCGTAAGAAGGTTGAAGCTTTGTCTAAGCTCATTATCATCCTTAAAGTTAGTTACGTATTCATATGCCCTTCCAAGGTTCATATTATGTACCTTCCTTCTGCTATTCTTCAGCTGCAGGCTTTACCTTCTTCAATCTTACTAAGGGTTTCCATATCTATCTGCTTTCTCAGTTTCTTTAAATATTCTGAAAAGCTCATGTTGTCCTGCCCATAGGTAAGCTGAAGCTCATACTCAAGTGGCAGCCAGGTTGAAATATCTGCCTCATTATGCTGTATTATGGCCTCAAGCCTGTCTAACGCCTTATACAGCTTTGCCTCCACTGTTTCCAAGGCATCCATCTCAGCATAAAGCTCCCTAAGCTCACTGCCGTATGGCTGTGGAAGAGCTTCTGCCCACTCTTCCAGCATTGTTCTCTCTATTTCCTCATGCTTATCAGTCTTTTCGAAGGAAGGTATATCCCCTGTAAAGGCTTCCCCCAGGTCATGTACTATACACATTCGTATGACCTTATCAATATCAGCCTCAGGAAACTCATCCCTTATAAACATAGCCATAAGTGTAAGCCTCCAGCTATGCTCTGCAACACTTTCATGGCGACCCGAGGAGGTATAGGAATGTCTGGTATTATTTTTAAGCTTTTCACCCAGATTTATAAGTTCAAGATAGCTTTTTACATCCATATAAATAAAATCCCCCTATTTACTCACTGTATATTACCTGAAAATCCTCAAATACCACAGGCATGTCAGGATTGAACTGGTATCCCAGTTCCTCGCCTTCCTCAGTAAAGAACCTCCTATGTCCTGCAACCCAGGTTTCAAGGCATTCGTCCTCTCCTTCCCTACTGCATATTTCAAAGGTCATGTCCTTAAAGGGAAGTATGGTAATCTCTGTGGTTTCTATAACACATCTGGGGGTCCCTTCCCAGTCTGTAACTATTGATAAGCTGCCCCTCTTAGGAAGCTCCTCTCCTTCAAGTTTAAAGCTTTCCATACTGCTGCAGGTGGCTCTTTTCTTTCCTTCAAGCACAAGCCTGAGCAGTTCATTGGCCCAGTATTCCGTAAGCTCAAAGTGAAACACACTTGAATACATAAGGTTCTCATCCCTGTTTGTCCTTTGTAAAAACCTTTCCCAAAAGCTTTTAATTTTATCCATCTATGCTCTCCTAATACCTAATAAGCCAGTATAGCATATCCTTTGATATCTCAAGACCAAGCTTTTTCTGCATGGCAAGGGATTTTTCATTATGGGATGCAACCTGTCCAAAGGGCACGTACCCCTTGTCCAGCATAAGGCATATCATGTGCTTTTCCAGCTCCATACCATAACCACACCTTCTGAACTCTGGGAACACCTCAAGCAGCCCTATGCTGCCCTCCAGCTGGCTGCCTACAAAGCCTATCATTTTTTTATCCTTCACTCCGACATACAAATTTCCTAGCTCATTTACTTTGCTCAGCTCTTCCTCAGATATCTTATTATAATTCTCCTTTATTACTTCCATCTCCCCAGGTGCTGGTCTTCTTATCTCCAAGCCCATGGTAATCTCAGGCTTCTGCTCCTTCATGTATACTGCCTGAAAGCATTCAAGCTTGTCTAAAAAATCATGCCTTTTAAAAGCATACAAGGCCATCTCCTGCTGGTGCACCTCTATAAGCTCTGGCTCCTGAAGGCTATCTATAAGCTTTTTCCCAAGGACCATATCCCTACTTGACAGCATATAGGCTCCGCTATATCTTTCCTTAAGGAGGACTCCACCTGAAGCTGCATACATAATCTCTGCATTGCCTCTCCTTATAGCTTCCAGCATGTCCATATGAAGCAGGGGGTCATGAGATAGGTACTCCATTGCTTTGTTTTTCATTTTCAATCACCTCATTTTCTTAGTTTAAATAGCAAACATACTATACCCTGATTTTACCATTACTTACCTGCATATACAACTCCAAAAGCACCGCTGCCCGAATGGGCACCTATAGCAGGACCTATGGAAGTTAAAGTGCTTTCTTCTATAGCCATGCCTTCTAATGCCATCCTGGCTACCAGATCAAGATAGTTATTCTTTTTTCCTGAATATAAGAAATATAGCGGATAATCCTCATCTCTACCACATTCCTTTAGCTCACTTATTATGCTCTGGCAAGCCTTAGCTCTTCCTCTTACCTTTCCACAGACTGCAACCCTGCCTTCTTCATCTGTTGTTAATATGGGCTTAACACCTGTCATTGTTCCGAGACCTGCCTGGAGCCTGGTTAGCCTTCCACCCTTGTACAGGTACTCTAAGGTGTCTACTACTGCCCTTATGTGAACCCTGTGCTTAAGTCCTTCAATAAAAGCTTTTATTTCCTGCCCATCAGCTCCTGCAGCTCTCATATGAACCGCCTTATCCACCAGAAGCTTAAGCCCTGCTGTTACCAGCTTTGAATCTATTATGTAAATTCCATCATAATCACACATATCCTTTGCTATCTGGGCACTTTGCAGTGTTCCGCTAAGCTCACCTGATATAAGTATTGCAACCACAGTATCTCCGCACTCCTTGGCCTTAGTGAAGTGCTCCAGAAAAGCTGCAGGAGAGGGCTGTGATGTCTGGGGAATTGTACTGCTCTCTTTAAGCTTTTTATAGAATTCCTCCGCTGTTATATTAATCCCATCCTGATAGTGCTCCTCACCAAAGGAAACGCTAAGAGGCACCGATATTATATCCTTCTGTATCAGCTCCTCCCTGCTATAGTCTGCAGTCGAATCAGTTATTATTCTTATAGCCATATTACTTCCTTTCCACAGATGCATCCTTAAAAGCATCTGCTACCTCATTTAGAACTTTTTCAACCTGTACCGTTTTTTCCGGTCCAAGCTTACTTATTACCTGTCTTACTATTTCGAGCACCTCTTCGTGTTCCTTAAAATAAACCTCCTCCCCCTTAAGGGTGGGCATAATATATACATTCCTTTTATCCTCTTTTGAGCGCACTCTCTGTATCAGGCCCTTATCCTCCATTTGACATAGCGTTCTATTCATCTGTGACTTAAGGAAATTAGTCAGACCACAAAGCTCTGTAGCTGTATAATGTTTATCTCGCTGTCTGTACATCAGATTGAAAACCAACGCTTCATTATAGGATAATCCCGTTACCATGCGTCTATTCCATATACATGATGATAGATTAAGCCATGCTTTTAAAAGCTGCTCCTCCATATTTACCACCTCATTTGTTCATTTGGTGAATAGTTCACAAAATGAACTATACACCAAAAAGTAAAACAATGCAATCTTTTTCTGCATTGCTTATAGGTCTGTTACATTTTATTACACAAAAGACTTTAATACAATATATACAATGAGAAGCCATAATATTACTATGGGCAACGCATAATACCATTTCTTAGGCTTACCATCCTTCCACAGCCCCTCTGCCTCCCTCTTACACTCCTGCATTATCTCATCTGGTATAATCTTAATTGTCAGTACTGTAAGTGCAGGAAGAATCAACAGGTCATCTAAGTAGCCCAATACAGGTATAAAATCTGGTATCAGGTCTATTGGAGAAAGTGCATACGCAACCGTCAGAAAAGCTAAAAGCTTTGCGAGAAAAGGTGTTTCCTTTTTTCCTAATGCTATAAAAAGTGCTGGCAAATCTGTTTTCATCTTTTTAGCCCTTTCCTTTAAATCCATTAAACCACATCCTAAAATCAGTATCTTAATTGGCACATTGCCTTTCTATGCTGCCTTCCTCTCCATAAATGCAGTTTTCCATTTGCCGCTCTTATAGCGTATTACAACAAGCAGGGTTCTTGCCAGCTGGTCTGTTGCCAGAGCTATCCATGCCCCTATAAGTCCTGTATGCAGTCCATTTATAAGAAGTATTGCCAGCGCCGGTCAGGAGCAATATCCTCTCTCCTAACCGGCAGACCAGGTACAATTGGAGCAGCTTCAATAAGGAAGCTCCTAGGCTTTTTTTAATATATAATATCATGCATTGCCCTTTGGCAGCGGAAGCGCCTGATCCTTTTTCAGCAGAAGCTTCACTCCCTTAATAATGTGTCCATTGGCGAGCTCCGCAAAGCCCATGGCCTTGTTGTGGGAGAAGAAGCCTCCAGATGCCATGGAGAGTCCTCTGGAGCTGTTTGATGGCAGTAGCCTCACCATGAAGAGGGAATTTTTTATTATAGCATCCCTCTCCAGGGAATCTGGCATCTTCATTGCCCTTCTGTAATCCCTACCCATTACTCTCTCTGTTATCTTATAAAGCAGGTTGCCCATAAATGTCTGCTTGTAGTCCTTTAGAGGGGACTCAATGGTAATTGGAAGAGAAGGAGCAGCCAGAGGGAGCTTATACCCCAGCAGTGCTTCAAAACCATCTCCCGGCGCCAGATTTTCTGGTTTATCATATAATTCATTAACATGCTTTGTATAAGGGCACTCTGCCTCAGACTCCCCTCTTATACTTAAGGAAGCTTTAAGCCTTATGTCACATGAGGCAGGTCCAACAAGTATTTCATATTCACCGTTTTCCAGAACCCATTTTTTCTCCTTCACGTTATAATAGCTAAGCTCTTCTCTTTCAAACTCAAGCCTTACAGTCTTCTTTTCTCCCCTTTTAATATAAACCTTCGTAAAAGCCTTAAGCTCCTTCTGTGCCTTAAACACAGCACCCTTAGGACTAACTGCATACAGCTGTATTACCTCAAAGCCATCATAGTCTCCTATGTTGGTAACCTCAAGTGCAGCTGTGATGTTTCCATCCTTATCACTTATACTAATATTGTTATAATCAAAGGAAGTATAGCTCATGCCCCAGCCAAATGGGAACCTTACCTTTACGCATGCCTTATCGTAGTATCTGTAGCCTACATAAATGCTTTCATAGTACTGAGCTATAGGACCTCTATTGTAATCCTTAAAGCATGAGGAGTCCTCATGAGTAAGAGGCCAGGCTTCAGTAAGCCTTCCCGAAGGATTGGTCTCCCCATATAGAAGGGCAGCAGCCGCCTCTCCTCCATTCATTCCTGGTAGTCCCATGTAAAGCAGGGAGTCTATTTTATCAATGAATGGCAGCTCCACAGGTGAGCCTGCAAAAAGTACAAATACAATTTTTTTACCCTTCTCCATAAGCCTGTTCAGCAGGAATTGCTGGTTTTCAGGAAGCTTCATATCCTTCCTATCAAAGCCCTCACTTTCTGACAAATCAGTAAGACCTCCAAAGAAAAGTATGGTATCACTGGTATCTGCTGCAGACAACGCCTTGTTTTCAAGGGAATTATCACACCCATCATAGAACTGGCGGTAGCCCTTCTCATATACATATTGGATGTTCCTATTATCAAAGGCAGCCCTGGGAGTTACGATTGACTCTGGTGTAATAAGGGAGCTTCCTGCACCCTGAAACCTCATCTTTTCAAAAAGCTCACCTACAACTAAAAGCTTTTCTCCTCCCTTCAGCGGAAGGGTGCCACCACTGTTTTTCATAAGGACTGCTGAGTCCTTTGCTACATTACAGGAAAGCTGCTCATGGGCAGCCTTGTCATAATCCTTTGCCTTTGGATGAGAGGTACATTTTTCAACCAGCCTGAGCACATTCAAAACAGCTCTGTCCAAGTCCTCCTGGAAAAGTGTGCCCTGTTTCACAGCATCAATTATACTTTTGCGGTTATGCCATACCCCTCCTGGCATATCTAAATCCAATCCAGACTGTACAGCCTTTACCCTATCCTCTACCGCTCCCCAATCGCTTACTACTGCACCTTCAAAACCCCATTCTTTTCTAAGCACGTCAGTGAGCAAATACTTTTTCTGAGAGGCATAATCTCCATTAACCTTGTTGTAGGAGCACATAACAGTATAGGGCTCTGCGTTCTTGACCACCCTTTCAAAGGCCTTCATATATATTTCCCTTAAGGCTCTTTCATCCACCACTGAGTCACCATAATAGCGGAAATCCTCATTGCTGTTGGCTGCAAAGTGCTTCACACAGGCCCCCACTCCCCTGCTCTGCACTCCCTTTACAAACTCCTCTCCAAATACTCCTGCAACCAGCGGGTCCTCTGAAAAGTACTCAAAGTTTCTCCCGCACAAGGGGCTGCGCTTTATGTTTATGCCCGGCGCAAGAAGCATATCCACATAATAGTGGAGGCACTCCTCAGCGATTGCCTGTCCAATCTTATATGCATTTTCCTTATTCCAGCTCATTGCTACTGCTGAAGAGGTAGGAAAGGCTGTTGAGGGCTCATTTTCCAGTATACTGATACCTCCCTGGCCCTCCTTTACCTTACGGACTCCATGGGGGCCATCAGTCATATAAATTGATGGTATTCCAAGCCTTGGAATGGGATTTGTTCTCCAGGATTCAAGGCCCTCAAGTATAGCGGATTTTTCCTCTAAGGTCATCTGTTTTACAAGCACTTCAGCAGGTTGCATGGTATCTCCTCCCTCTATTCAGATGCTGCAGATATTTACTGCAGACTGATTTTATATACAGCTTAAACATACGTTTATATAATTGTAGCATTATTTCCATTTATATTACAGCCCGCTTATTTATTTCATACATATATCCTTTTGGCAGGATATTTTTAAAAGCTAAATTCCTTTTTTTAAGCTTCCTCGTATAAAGAGAAGTAATACAAAAACACCCCGTTTGTATTCAGTTTATGAAACCATCTGACAAATGGGGTGCTGTTCATATAAACCAGCTGTTTATTATGCTGATATGTCCTTACGGTTATACTTCCAGAAGGCAGCTATTATGCCCAAAGCCGTACAGGCAATACCCAAGGCTATGAGGTTCCCGTTTAACCTGGCATCTGATATAATGTCAGCAGGCTCTGCATAGGCAAATGGAGTAAAATACTTTAAAAAGGCGGCCTTGTCGCTAATATTCTTTATTATATTAAGAAAATACAGTATTGTTGCAAGGCCAAGTCCCATACCCAAGCCGCTTTCCTTAATGAAGGCCGAAATCCCAAAGCATACAGCCGCTATCTCAAGCTGCAGCAGTAAATACGCCGTATGGAGAAGGGTAAATTCCTTTATGGGAAGCTCCTCTCCAATTAAAAGGAAGGATATTGCAGATATTGTTACAATGGCTATGTTCATGATTATTACCTGGGACATTACAGCCATGAGCTTTTCAAGTATAACCCTGCTTCGGCTTACAGGCTGGGTAAGAAGGAATTCTGCAGTATGCTCCTTCTCCTCCTTTGCCAAGGCCCCTATGCCCACAAGTGCAGCATACAGTCCTCCTCCTATACCCACTATATTTCCACATTCCACTCCATAAAAGCCCATAAGCGTTCCAAAGTTCAACCTATCCATGCCGAAGGCGGCAGTAAAGCTGCCCATGTTAGCAAACAGCTCATTTACTGATTCCATCTGTCTTTCCATCTCCGGAAACATAAGCACGCATATCAGCATCATAAAGCCTATGGAGCTGCCCCATATTATAAGACCGTTTCTGCCAGATTTCATTTCACGCTTAAATATGGTCATATCTGAATTCCCCCTTCCTGGTAAAAGTGCAGGAATATCTCCTCCAAAGAGGGCTCAGTAATTGTCAGGTCTGTTATATCCATGGTAATTAATGCTGAAAGCAGCTTTTTAGGCTCCCCTTGATAAAGGAAGCTTACAGTGTCCTTTTCACCATGTACATCCATAATACCATGAAGCTGTGGAGGTAAATTCACCCCTCTAAGGGTTACCCTTCTTGCTGAGGTTTTCCCAAGAGCCGCAACGGAATCACAGGCAACAACCCTTCCATCCCTGATGATAGCTGCCCTATGACAGTGGTTCTGTATCTCGGAAAGCACATGGGAGCTTAGGAATATGGCTGCCCCCTCTTTGTTTCTCTCCTCCAGAAGCTCAAAAAACTCCTTCTGCATAAGAGGGTCCAATCCGCTGGTAGGCTCATCCAATATATAAAGCTCAGGCTTATGCTGAAGTGCACACACTATGCTTACCTTCTTGCGGTTTCCTAAGGAAAGCTCCTCTATTCTTTTGCCTGTATCCAGCTGCAGCTGCTCACAAAGGAGCTTAGCCTCCTTAGAACAATCCTTCTTATGGAGGCTTGAGGAAAACCTGATTACCTCACTTACCTTCATGCCTCTGTAGAACATGGCCTCAGAGGGCATATAGCCCACCCTTCCAAGTATTTCACTGTGGTCCTTAATTATATCCATTCCCAGTATTTCTACCCTTCCTGACGTTGGCGATATAAGTCCCAGCAGCGTACGTATAGTAGTACTCTTTCCGGCCCCGTTGGGACCTATGAATCCGAATATCTCCCCCTCCTTTACCTTAAGACTCAGGTCAGCAATTCCTCTGGACTTGCCATAGTATTTTGTAAGCCCCTCTGTCTTAATAACCTCCATTTCACCACTTCCCTACTTTTATTTTTTTAGATATACGTTTTTCCAAAACTCCATCAGCCTTGTAAAGCCCTTTTCTATTTTATCAGCATCCATGACTCCTGCCTCAAGCATGGACCTTAGATATCCATCTGATGCCCAGTACATCTCCCTGTACATCATTTCCAAATCAAGGCTTGGTATAAAATCCTCAGGGTTCAGCCTGCTGATGACCCGCAGGTTGCTTTCATCTACAAGGGAGTCACATCTGGAGTGTATTTCCCTTGAAATCTCACTGTCTTTTTCATAAAATGCCTTGACTGTAAAGCCTGTCAGGTCCGGATATTCCCTCATAAGCCTAAGCTTTTCATTCATGCCCATTCTCATAAGTTCAAAGAAATTCTTCACATCAGCACCATATAACGGGTCAAGGCTTCCCCTACTTATACGTACCGCCTCATCCCAAAGAAAAAAGTAAAGCTCCCTTTTATCCTTGAAATAATAAAATAGCAGGGATTTGCTTATGCCTGCAGCATCAGCTATTTCACTTACAGGACTTTTCTTATAGCTGTTCTGGGAAAAAACATGGAAGCCTGCATTTATAATTCGCTGCCTCTTTTCTGCTGGAAGACTATAAAACTTCTCGTTCATGCTTCACCTCCTTGCTGACCGTTTCGGTTAACCTAATTCAATTGTATGTCCATTGACCGTTTTTGAGAAGGGCCAAAAAAAATATACTGTGGCATATCAATAACCTGGCGCCACAGTATATATCCAGATAAGAGATAAAAGAGAAGAACGAAGAGAAATGGTGGAAAAGCCTTCCCTTGTACTTAAATAGGAAGGCTTTTCTTGTATTATATGTATAGTCTATTTTCCTTAATAATCCTGGTTATATTCTAGTATTTCTGGGATATTAGCTCCTCCATTACATCCTCTGAAACTGCCTTAACTGTCTCCTCCTTGAATGGACTTTCAAGGCTGCCTACCTTAAGCAGTTCAAAGTAGCCCTTGCTGCCGCCGGCACAGCATAATGTATAGTAATCATTCCATGTCTTTGAACGGTCCGTCTTCATCCCCCCATAATACTGGAAGGCACAAACCTGGGCCAGGGCATAATCCACATAGTAGAATGGATACAGGAATATATGCTGCTTCTGCATCCAGAAGCCGCCCTTCTCCAGGAACTCGTTTCCATCGTAATCACGCCAAGGCATGTAAGCTTTTTCAATATCTCTCCACAAAGCATAGCGCTCATCTGCTGTCATTTCAGGCTTTTCAAAAACCCTGTGCTGGAACTCGTCCACACATACCAGATATGGTATTGCACGGAATGCCTCCGTCAGATGGAGGTAGCGGTATTTGTCTGCATCCTCAAAGAAGCTCTCCATCCATGGATATGCAAAGTGCTCCATAGTCATAGAGTGTATCTCATCTATTTCACTGGTTGACCATACCATATCCAAAAGCGTCTGGTGCTTGCTGGCTGTAAAGGACTCAAAGGCGTGTCCTGCCTCATGAGTTAAGACATCAACATCAGCTGAGGTTCCATTGAAGTTGGAGAATATAAAGGGTGCTTTATACTCTGCAAGAAAGGTGCAGTAGCCTCCCATGCGCTTTCCAGGCTTACTTTCAAGATCATAAAGCTCATGGCCATGCATAAAGTCAAAGAACTCCCCTGTTTCCCTGGACATTTCACGATACATTGCATTAGCCTTCTCTACCAGCTCAGCGGTAGTACCCACTGGTGTGGCATTACCCTCAGGGAAAAGCAGTGCCTCATCATAGTAGTGGAGCTTATCTACTCCTATACGCTTTTTCTGAAGGTCGTATAGCTTCTGGCATGCAGGAGTTATATATTTCTTTACGAAACTGCGGAATTTCTCCACATCCTCCTTGGTGTAGTCATAGCGGCCCCTCTCAAGGTATATGTAATCAATAAAGCTGTCAAAGCCCAGTTTCCTGGCAATGTCAACCCTCAGCTTTACCAGCTGGTCATATATGTCATCCAGCTTTGGCGCCACCTGGCTATACATTTTTGCCCAGGCCTTAAAGGCAAGTCGTCTCTCCTCCCTGTCTGTAGACTGCATATGCTTAAGAAGGCCATAGAAGTTGCACTTTTCTCCTTGAAAGTCTGTGGAGCACTGTGCCACTGTCTTGGAATACTCCTGGCTAAGCTGTGCCTCCTGAACCTTTTCCGGTATTATTGCCTCGCTTTCAAGCCTCTGGCCTATCTCCATTTTCTGTATGAAGTATTCACCAAACTCGCTGGCAAAATCCTTCTTATAAGATGAGTTTAAAAGCAGCTGGTTTGCTTCCTTCTCAAGAGGACCGAACTTAGGCATCTCCTGATTGAAATAATCCATCTCCTCCTCATAGAACTTGTCTCCTGTATCAACGGTGTTGCGTATGCTGGCAACCGTCTCCATGGTTATTGCATGTTCAATAGAATGGTTGTGCTCAAGAAACAGCCTTCGTGCTTCCTCATAGCTCTTTGCCTTTTTAAAGGCTTCCATATAAGTGTTAAACCCATTGCGTACAGCCTCCAGGTCTGGCCTTTTGTAATTAATTTCTGAAAATCTTTCAGTAAACATACTGTTCTCCTTTCTAAAACAAAACCGGGTATTTTTGTATCTTCATTATAACCTATTATGTATCTTTTAAACAGCTAAGCATTATACATTTTGCCCTATTACTTATTGTAACCCTCATAACCATTTATGAAATATCTGCTGCCGCCCGTACCTGTAAAGTAAATAATCATATCCTATCCTCCTGCCTGCATACTTCAATATACTGTTTATTATGACTATAATATGTATCAGTGCTAAATAAGAGATTTTTATGCATATACCTTTACAATAGCTTATAATATAGTAGAGTAGTTTGCAGAGAAAGCTTATTCTTCACCTTATGTAAAATATAATACAGTATGATAATGGTATAATAATGCTGTTTATGTTGGAAAGGTATTTATCATAAAAGGAGAGGTTTATATGAATGAAACCTTAAGGAACAAATTGGATTTGTTCGCTGAGAATAAAGAAATAATTGCAAAGGGCTTTAAGTGGGATAATTCCTTCCTTTACCCGGCATGCTCACTTATATACACCAACAAAGGGCTGCAGGCTGATGTGGAAAGGTTAAAGCATTGCTGTGATATTATAAAGAGAAATACAGGAGCATTCTCTTCCTTTAGGGGAATAGCAAAGCTTGCCTTGGCAACCAACCTGTCTATTGAGGAAAACCCTGACGAAATGTTTGAAAGATACATAAAGGCCCATGATTGCCTTAAGGGTCTTTTCGGACTTAGTGTCTCACCATATCTTCCTTTTGCAGCAGCAGTCATGGCAAAGCTATCCTCATCTGATGAATACGAATATACTGCCGAGAAAGCAGGGCGAATCTTCAAGCTTATAAAACAGGACCACCCTATCCTCACCTCTGGTGAGGATGCTGCTTATGCCGTACTGTTTGCCTTAGGTAATGTATGGGGCAATGCTTCAGAGGCTGCAGCTGAGGTAGAGAGGTGTTACCAGAAAATAAAAGCACTGTGCTTTAGCTCCAACTCAATACAATCATTGGCATTTGTATTAGCCTTAAGCCCTGAAAACTCGGATATTAAGTGTTCACGGACCCTTGAGCTTTTTAATGCCTTTAAGGAAAACGGGCATAAATACGGTACAGGCTATGAGCTGTCCTCTCTTGGTATACTGGCTACATCTATACGTGAGCTTCAGCCTGTAGTCCATGAAATATGCCAGGCAGATGACTATCTGAAAGAGTGGAAGGGCTTCAGCAATTTCAGGTTTGGCGCAAAAATGCGGCTTATGTACGCATCCGTACTGACAGCCTCAGAGTATTCTATGAATGCCGACGCCTGTCTTACTAATACAGTTAACAGCGTTACCAGCATGGTTATTGCCCAACAGGCAGCCCTTATGAGCGCCGTTGTGGCTTCCTCTGCAGCAGCTAGTGCAAGCTCATCCTCATCCTGATTGGGCTTCCTGCCAGTATCATAAAAAAAGTGTACAAGCTATTACATATAAACATTTTAAAGGAGGCTACATTAATACACTATGAAAAAATATGATTTTTCATTTAAGTATAATATATTTAAAAAGCCTGGTTCAAAAAAGGCTATTTTGCTATCATGGATTGCCTGCACAGCAGTGGCTTCTATAATTACAACCTCGGTCTTCGCTGCTATCTCACATAACAAGGATAAAAAAGACACTCCCTCTCAGGTTGCTGAAAGGAGTACTTTTGAGGCTGCATTTCCTATGGCAGCATGGAAAACAACCGAACCTACAGCTTGTCCAAGCCGAACTGCAGCCACAGAACCAACTCCTAGTCCCACTCCCGCTCCTGGTCCCAGCTCTGTTCCTGACTCTGGTGAAGAAAAAGCCACTAGAGAAGCAGCAAAAAAATCCGCTGAAGCAGCTGTTACTCCAAAAACTGGCAGTGTTCTCACCTCATCAGAGTATAAATATGATCCCAACAAGGACGGTCAACAAGAAAGTAGAAACGAGAACGTTGATAAATCCTCAGCTGATACAATTGTAGCTATTAATACTGAGTCTGCTCCATCACCTACAGCTACTTCCCCGCAGCAAACGCCATCGCCTACAGCTAATGTTACACCAGACCAAGAACCATCGCCTACGGCCAATGCTACACCCACAACTCCCTCTACTCCGACCGATACTCCTTCTCCGACACAGCCTGTATATGCAGATGGATGGAACATACTAGATGGAAAACCCTATTACTGTATAAACAACAGCTTTTTAAAAGGCTGGGCTGATATAGGAGGGTTCCGCTACTACTTTGACCAGAGCTCCGGCATGAAGATGTCAAGGGTTGGAATTGATGTTTCGTATTATCAGGGGACCATAGATTGGAATAAGGTTAAAGCAGCCGGAGTTGACTTTGCCATAATAAGGGTAGGAGGTAGGTATTATGGTGGTGGAGGTCTTTATGCAGATAGCTTCTTTGAAAAAAACATAAAGGGTGCATCTGCTGCAGGAATAGAATGCGGGGTATACTTTTTTTCAGCCGCCATTGACGAGGTAGAAGGTGCTCAGGAAGCAAACTTTATTCTCAACGCTATAAAAGACTACAACATAACAGGCCCCCTTGTAATTGATATGGAATGCAGGTCCGGGCGAACACAGTATCTAAGCAGAAGCCTGCGTACCAACATTACCCTGACTGCCCTTGAGGTTCTTAATAATTCAGGCCATAAAGCTATGCTTTATACCGGCTATAGCTTCTACAAAAACGACCTTGAGCCTTCACGCTTAACCAGTTACCCACTTTGGATTGCATACTACACCTCTGATTACAACAAGGTTTCAGATGTGCCCTATAGTATTTGGCAATACACATCTTCTGGCAGTATCTCCGGTATAGACGGAAGGGTGGATTTGAATATCTGGAAATAGTACAAGCTCCATAAAATCAGTAAAAGCCCTATGTTTTGACCATAAACATAGGACTCTTGTTATTTATACAATCATGACAGTTTTTCTCTAATTGTTGCTTCAATCTCACGGGCAATGTCATCTATATTCCTGGTTCCGTCTATCTCAATCATCCTGCTGTTCTTTGCCTTAAGCCTGTTATAGCCCTCATGAACCTTCTTATGGAAGGAGATACCCTCTTCCTCCAGCCTGTCAAGCTTCTTCTGGTTATTTTTTCTGGCAATCCCCACCTCTGCAGGTATGTTTATAAGGAAGGTTATATCAGGTACCAATCCTTCTGTTGCATAGGAATTTATGGCGCCTACCATTTCCTCCCCTAAGCCCCTGGCATAGCCCTGGTATACTATAGAGGAATCAACGAACCTGTCGGCTATTACCATCCTACCCTCCTCAAGGGCAGGTATAATCACCTGATGGGTAAGCTGTGCCCTGGAGGCTGCATAAAGCATTGCCTCGCATATTGGGTTCATGCCCTTGTTCTCCGTATCCAGTATAACGCTTCTTATCTGCTCGCTTATTCTTGTACCCCCTGGTTCCCTTACTAAAAGCACATCATAGCCCTTAGATGAGAGGTATTCCCTAAGTCTTGTTATCTGAGTACTCTTTCCTGAGCCATCTGGTCCTTCAAATGTTATAAATAAACCCTTCATATTATCCTCCGTATATTATGTTATTTAACTACACTAATGTATTCTCCAGTACTATCCTCAAGCCCGTTTATTGGTATTCCATACTCCAGCTGCTGTTTTATAAAGTCAATTATCTCCCGGGTAATAATCTCCCCCGGCAGGAGCACCGGTATTCCTGGAGGATAGGGTGCTGCCAGCTCGCAGCTTATTCGCCCTTCAGCCGCCTCCAGCCTTATACCCTCTCTTGGTCTGTAGTAGGCTTCCCTCATATTCACAGCCTGTATATAATCAGGCCTCTCCTTAGGTACAACAGCTGATTCATTTTGCTTATATGTACTATCCAGTGCCTTAAGAGCATTATACAATAAATAATAGCTTTTTTCAGTATCTCCAACGGTTCCTATAAGCACAATATTATTTAAATCAGACATCTCCACCTGTATTCTGTAGCCCCTGCGCAGAGCCTCCTCCAGCTTCCTTCCTCCCATATGTGAGGAAATAACAAGCTTAGTGATGTCTATGTCATGTACTCCATATTTCCCCATAAAGCCTTTATCTAGCATTGTAAAGCCCTGAAGGGTTTCCGACTTTTTTCTGAAGTCACGGACGCTGCACAGCAGCTCCTCTAAAAGCTCTTTCCCCCTAGACTGCATTATATATCTGGAGGCATCAATAGAGGCCATGAGTATATAAGAAGGGCTTGTGGTCTGGAATACTCTAAGCATAAATGGGATTCCCTTGTTGTCCACACTCTCCGAGATGTTAAGCAGAGAGCACTGGGTCATGGCGGGAGTTGATTTATGCAGGCTTATTACAGCTGCATCAGCCCCAAGGCTCAGAGCAGTCCTTGGAACGCTCTCTGAAAAGCCAAAATGTGCACCGTGAGCCTCATCCACCAGCAGAAGCATGTTATTCTTGTGAGCCAGGTCTGCTATGGACCTTATATCACTGCATATTCCGTAATAGGATGGATAGGTAATCACTACTGCCTTTGCATCCCTGTTTTCCTTTATGGTTTTTTCTACCTGGGATATGCTTAACCCCCCTGGTATATTAAAGCCTGGAACCACCTCAGGTGTTATATAAACCGTATCCAGATTTCCCATAAGACACGCCATGTACACAGACCTATGGCAGTTCCTCTGCAGTATTATCTTATCGCCTGGCTTTGTGGTTCCCATTATCATGGAGTATATTCCGCAGGTACTTCCATTCACAAGGAAATAGCTTTTATATGCTCCAAAGGCCTTGGCTGCCAGCTCCTCCCCCTGAAGTATCATATCCTCAGGGCAATGGAGATTGTCCACTCCAGGTACCTCGGTTAAATCTATACTATAAAGATAGCTTCTGATTGTCTCAAGCTCACTAAAGCTTCTAAGGTTGTTCTTATGTCCGGGCATATGGAAGGAGAGGTTCTTCTCCTGTGCATATTTTATAAGCCCTTCCAGGACAGGCATGTCCATAGCTTTATCCTCCGCCTTTCCTCATTTCTATTAACATTATAGCCTTATGCAAAGCAAAAGGGAACCTTGTATTGTTAAGGTTCCCTTCTCACCGTCAGTTTCTAAAGGAAAGTAAAGTATTCTTGAATATTCCCAAATAATAATCATAAATCAGGCTTCCTGTTTCAGTTGCTGCAATGCACTTAAGGCACCTTAGGCATACTCTATTTCCAAATATGTCTGCTAAGCCCTCAGTATCGTAATCCCTTCCGCAAATATCACACTTCATTATTATCCCCCTCACTTATATATTCCGTTACATAGATTGTCTCCATTTTACATCCGTATATTCACATCAATAAAAATTAATACTAATACGGAGGTGATAGCATTGAGTAACGCTATACGTGAGGTTGTATGCGGATATGTAGAAAACATAAAACCTAAGCTTGAAAACATAGTATTAGCCCTTTATGGAAGGCCGGAGCCCTCGGGAATGGAGGAAAAATCCAGTCTGCTTTTAATGAATGTGCTCGAGGAGGAGGGCTTTGAAATAGATTATCCAGTCTGTGAGATTCCCTACTCCTTTAAAGCCTCATATGGCACCTCAGGGCCAACGGTAGGCTACGTGTGCGAATACGATGCCATACCCGGCATAGGCCATGGCTGTGGGCACAACCTCAGCTCTGCCATAAACATAGGTGCGGCAATTGGGCTTAAAAGAGCCATATCAGAAATAGGAGGCCGCATAGTTGTGGTAGGCTGTCCAGCTGAAGAGGACACACCCACTAAAATCAACATGTACAAGGAAGGTGTTTTTTCAGGACTCTCTGCTTTATTATGCGGCCATGCATGGAGTGATACCCATGAAAGCGGCTCCTCCTATGGAATGAGGGTTATGGATTTTACCTTCCATGGGAAGCCAGCCCACACCTCCATCAATCCTCAGGAGGGAAACAACCCCCTATACCCCTGTGTGCTTACCTTAAGGCTGTGTGATATAGTAAAAACCAGATATTCAAGTGATATTTTTATAAACACTAAGATACATGACACCCCCAGCCCCATCAACCTTATACCTGAGAGCTATAGCTGCTCAATTATGGTGAAGGGAAAGGATTCTTCTACAATAAACGAGGTAATGGGAAAAGTAATAGATTGTGCAAGGTTCTCAGCTGAAATATATAGCTGTGTGCTTGAGGTCTTTACACAACTTCCAGAGTATAAGCCATTGAAGACCCATAACAGCTTGTCAAGGATTGCCTGCCATAACCTCAAGGAAAGAGGCCTGCTTGAGATAAATCCACCTGAGGTTTCTATGGTAAGCTTAGACATTGGTTGTGTAAGCCAGGAGATACCAACAGTTCATCTGTATATAGGAATATGTAGGGATAAGGAGGTTCCATACTATTCAATGGAATTTTCAGAGTGTACCATTAAAAGATATGCATTAGACATAATGCTAAAGGCTGCCTGTGCCCTTGCGCTGACAGGGGTAGACATAATACAAAAGCCTGAAATACTGGAATAGCTTCCATAAGCATACATATGTAAATATATTAAGGAAGAATAGCCTTATGGATATGTTGCGTTATCAATACCTGGAAACAGCAAATGGAGAGGGCTGTGAGGTTGGTGGAGTATGCGGTAAAATCAGGAGCAATCAAAAGGTTCTTCGTCATGGCAGGCTGTGATGGAAGGATGAAGTCAGGGATTACTATACGGGATTCCTAGAAAACCTTCCCTCGGACACTATTATTCTCACAGCAGGCTGAGCCAAGTACAGATACAACAAGCTCTACCTTGGAGACATTGGAGGAATTCCAAGGGTACTGGATGAAGGACAGTGCAATGACTCCTACTCACTTGTGTTAATAGCACTTAAGCTCAAGGAAGTATTTGGGCTGGAGGATATAAACAAACTGTCCATATCATACAATATTGCCTGGTATGAGCAGAAGGCTGTAATCGTGCTGCTGGCACTGCTTTCACTAGGAGTAAAGGACATACACCTTGAACCTGCCCTACAAATAAAGATATACTAAATGAAAAACGGGGCTGATCATAATGCGTCAGTCCCATTTTCTTGCTTAATATAACACGAAGATATTTTAAATTACCAGCACCATATTAAAAAATTCCAGGGATGAAATTAGCAAGCCTTCGCCCCACTACAAAGGATGCAGTATTAGCGGCAAAAGCATATAGGACAGGGTGTCCCTTGTACATAGCCTTATCTTTTTCCCAGCCGCTGAACAAGGCTGTATAAACTACCGCTTCAATGGCAAACACCAGTATCTCAAGAAAAACATAGCTGATTACAACTGCCCACGGTCCTGATTTATAGTTGACTATGTTAAGCAGAATGTTTAAAACAGTCTGGGTAATAATATTGGTTATTGCTATTACCTTTATATAAGGCCTTGCCCTATACTTGAAAATCAAGGCTGTTGCCAGCTCTATCAATATGGTTATAATAATCCTCGCAGCCAGAGAAAGCACCTCTCTGGAATAGTCATAGCTTCTTTCCGCTGTAATAGCAATGGGTTCCTTAGAGACACTGATAGCAAGCTTTGAGCAGTCTACCTTATAATAGCTGTCAAAGGCATATCTTTCATATGCCTGGCTGCTTACTGCAAAGGTGTCTGAATCAGGGAAATATAAAAGTATTTTGAAATCAGATGGTGGATAATAGCCCCATTTGAAGGAGGAATTATTGCTGCACTTTTCAAAGAACTGCAGAAAATAATAGCCGTCAGAATCCTTATAAGAAAGGAATTTTTTAAAAATGTCATAATTCTCAGCTCCCTCTTCCCATCGGTCACTGTCCTGCTCATATGAACTATAGGGTCCGGTGGAGCTTGTTTTTGAAAGAATAGTTACATAATAGGTCATATTGTCCAGCCCTGAAAAGCTTATGTTCACAGAGGGTTTAGGACCGGTATCAGCATATGAAGCGGATGGAATGAGCAGGGCGCAAATAAGTGTTATAAATAAAACCATTATGCGTTTCAAATACCACCACACCTTTCCTATTCTATATTATAAAAATTTACCATACTTTAATTATAAACTATTAAATAATACAAGTACACAAAACTCTTTCTTTTATGGCCTCCTGCAATAGCTGCTGCAGGGTTAAGCTCAGATAAAACAGACTGCGTTGACTTATACACAAAAGTACTCCATAATATCCTTATGCTTTAGTTAATCTATGGAGGAGGTGCTTACATGCTAAGACTTAGGCCTTATAAGCCCTGTGATGCAAAATATATAGTAAGCTGGATAAAGGACGAGGTTTCATTTAGAAAATGGTGCTCTACTGTGCTGGATACCTATCCTATGGATGAGGATAAGTTAAATGCTTATTACAAGCAGTTTGACCAGAATGATCGATACTGGGGTATGACTGCCTTTGATGAGTCCGGGGTTGTAGGACACCTGACCATGAAGTTTACGGACAAACGTAGAAAAAATGTACGATTAGGCTTCATTATAATAGATGAAAACAAGCGTGGATGCGGCTATGGAAAAGAAATGATACGTCTGGCTATACAGTATGCAGCTGACCTATTAAAGGCAGAATCAATTACTCTGGGGGTATTTGAAAACAATCCTGGTGCATATTACTGCTACAAAGCCTTAGGCTTCACTGAGGTTCCACTGGATGAGCCGTCCTACAGGGAAATACTTGGAGAGCAGTGGCATAACATAGAAATGGAAAAAAGGCTTGAGTCCCAATAAAATGGGGCCCAGGCCTTTTAGCATATTATGCCTGAATATTATAAATTGCAGACACCTGCTTTTTATTGCCTCCAATAACGACAGCTGCAGCTAATGCACATATGAACATGAATATGGAAAGCACCATCCTGTTAGGAAGTATGGATGCAAGTATGCCTGCCAAAAGCTCCCCTAAAAGCATGCCGGACGTATTAAGCATGGAAAACATTCCGTTGAAGCGTCCCTTCTTTATGTCTGGCACATAGTTTTGGGTTGCTGAAATTCTTATTGTATAGGAGGTTACCCCTAATATTCCTGACACAAAGCACATACCCATCATTATAGGAACGATGAAGTACAGATAGCTGCCCTCAATAAGGGAGGTCACAATATATACCAAAAGGGCTATGGAATATTTCTTTTTAGTAGGAAGCTTGGTCATGTAATGTATGTTTCCTCCTATAAACCTGCCCAGAACTGCCATCCCCCACACCATCATGTAAACATACTCTCCGTTGCTGTAATTGTCCTTGAAATATGGAAGGGTTATAACCTGGGATGCTCCATTGGCAAAAGACATAAATGAAAAATATGTTACAACAGCCAAAAGTCCCTTTTCACTAATAAGATATGAAAGTCCCTCCTTCATATCCCTCATAAACTCTCTCTTTTCCCTATGAGGCTGCTCACCAATCAGTTTGTAGCGTGGCTTTTGCTCCTCCATATCCTGAGGAGTATTCCATTCATCTATGTATTTTTCTTCAGCACCTATTCTGGTTTCCATTATAGCAGCAATAAAAAACGAGACTGAATTAAACAAAAATAAGGGGACAATTCCAATAGAATTGTAGACTAAAGCAGATACAGGAATCATCACCATGGCTAAGGTCTGAAGAGTGCTGGCAACAGAGTAAGCCTTTGAATAGTTACCCTTTGAAATAAGAAGTGGATAGAAGCTTTCATAGGCAACGTTATATGTGCTGTCAATGGCCCCTACAATAAAGCAGGCTATGGCAAAAAACACAAAATTAAAATATCCTGTGTATAGTATGACTGCCAAAGCCAGATATAGTGCGGCAGAAATAAAGTCCAGAGTATATATTGCCTTTTTTCTCGAGAAACGGTCAAGAATAGGTCCTGAAATTATAGGCATTACAAGCTTAGGAAGTGTGTAGAAGAAAATATACAGTGCATAATATAGCGTTGATTTTGTAAAATCTAACACCAGCAG
>JAEZLD010000085.1 GCA_023415335.1 Bacillota bacterium
CCTGCCGGGACATGTGCAGCACCCTTGGAGGGATAACCCAGAGTACAGCATCCAGGTATTGCAGTGAGGGCCTGAAGCTGTTGGAGGGGGAAGAGTATCGGCATATTGTGGAGGATTTTTTGAGGGCTTGTGAAGCTTAGAGAAAACTAACAATAATTTATAATGATATATGGAAGGTCTTAATAAAATAGTCTATTTTGTGGACAAGCACGGTTAAATAAGTGGTTGTAAATGAAGGAGGGGTGATGGTTGGGGAAACAAAGGTGAAGAAGTATTACAATAGTATAATTCTACAATAAATAGCTTAACCCTCCCTAACTCCCTCAAAAGGCTTAACCGTCCCTGATCAACTGATGGACTGATTAATCCATGTTAAAATGCATGTTAATATTATGTTGTGCTGTTCAGTATGTCCATAAATTCCTTCCCGGTTATAGTTTCCTTTTCTAAAAGATATTTTGCTAGCTGATGCAATTTATCCATGTTGTCATTGAGTATGGATGTAGCTTTCTCATGGGCTTCTCTTATTAGGGAGAGAACCTCTTGGTCAACCTTGGAGGAGGTCTCAGGAGAGCAGGCTAAGGACGCATCTCCTCCTAGATATTTGTTGGTTACGGTTTCTAGTGCCATCATATCAAATTTCTTGCTCATTCCTAAACGTGTTACCATAGATCTAGCCAGTTTGGTGGCCTGCTCAATATCGTTTGAAGCCCCGGAGGTGTATTTCCCAAACACTATCTCCTCGGCTGCACGCCCTCCGGTATAGGTGGCTAGCTTATTTATGGCTTGTTCTCTTGTTACAAGAAGTCGTTCTTCCTCGTCTATCTGCATGGTGTAGCCCAAAGCTCCAGAGGTACGTGGAATAATTGTTATTTTGTGTACGGGTGCAGAATCTTTTTGAAGTGCTGCAACAAGCGCGTGCCCTATTTCATGGTAGGCTATTATTTCCTTCTCTTTTTGAGAAATTACGGCACCCTTGCGCTCATACCCTGCAATAATTATCTCGACTGCTTCTTCCAGATCCTTTTGTGTTACCATATCCCGTCCCTTCTTTACTGCCCCTAATGCTGCTTCGTTTACTATATTAGCAAGCTCTGCACCTGAAGCACCTGAAGTGGCTCTGGCTATAGCATTAAAATCTATATTGTCGGCCATCTTAACCCTATTCGCATGAACCCTTAGTATTGCTTCACGCCCTGCTAAATCCGGAAGTTCCACAGGGATCCTCCTGTCGAATCTGCCAGGCCGAAGAAGGGCCTTGTCAAGGCTCTCTGGTCTGTTGGTAGCGGCAAGAATGACAACACCCTTTTTAGCATCAAAGCCATCCATCTCTGTCAGTAGTTGATTTAATGTTTGTTCTCTTTCATCATTTCCGGTTATTCCACCTGTATCGCGCTTTTTTCCAATAGTGTCTATTTCATCAATAAAAACAATGCATGGAGCTTTTTCTTTTGCCTGCCTGAACAGGTCTCTTACTTTTGCAGCCCCCATACCTACAAACATTTGCACAAACTCTGCTCCGGAGATTGAAAAAAATGGCACATTAGCTTCTCCTGCAACAGCTTTTGCCAAGAGGGTTTTACCAGTCCCAGGAGGACCGACTAAGAGTGCTCCTTTGGGCATTACGGCACCAATCCGCACATATTTTGATGGATTGTGGAGAAAGTCGACTATCTCCTTTAATGCTTCCTTTGCTTCATCCTCTCCTGCAACATCGTTAAAAGTGATTCCTGTCTGGGCAGATATATATATTTTAGCATTGCTTTTCCCAAAGGACATGGAATTACCACCAAGTCTTTTCTGAATTCTTTTTGTCATGAACTGACCAAGCATATAGAATAAGGCTATTGGTAAAACAAATGAAACAAAGAATGTTATTAACGGAGAATCAAGCTCAGAGGTATATTTTGAAAACTGTACTCCTTGTGCATGAAGCCTGTTTACCAGATCCGGGTCGTTTAACAAAGCTGTGGAATAGGTTGTAGACCCTCCGTTTTCATTTATTGCTTTGAATAAAACCCGTGTATCCTGTATTTCTACATGCGTAATCCTGCCTGCCTCTAGATCATTTAAAAAAGTGCTGTAGTCAACCTCACGAGTATTCCCATCCATTATTTTTGGGAATACCAATACGTTCAGCAGGAGTATTATCAGTAGTGCGATAATATAATAATATAGGATGTGTTTTTTTTCATTTTTCTGTTCCTTCATTACATCCTCCTAGAATATCCATATAAATAATTCCTCTATGATTATTATCTGGAGAAAATAAGATTTATATACTGTATAAGGACTGGAAATTACATATTTATAATATATAGAGGGAAGGCTTGCATTAGTTTATGGTAATATAAGCGTATAGCTTGACAGAGGGGGAGATAATGTAGGTATAATATTATAAGTAATAAATTAGGAGAGAGAAAAATGGTTGCTTTTAATAAAAGGTATAGCCGGGATAAACATACAGTAAATGAAAAAAAAGGCAAAAAAAATATACTTAGTAATATACTTCTTGTGATATGCATAGTAGTATTTTGCTATTCTGCCTATATGCTTATAAAGAGTGGTTTGGATACATACAAGAGCAAAAAAGAAAATGATAAGGTCGCAGACATTTTTTATGGCCCTATACAAACACCTACAACCACAAAGGAGCCAGAATTAACACCAACACCAACACCAGAACCAGAAACCTTAGAACAGAAATTTGCCAGACTGACAGCTATAAATCCGGATATAAAGGCTTGGATTAATATTGCAAATACTAACATTGATTATGCAGTGGTACAAGCTTCGGATAATGACTATTATCTTAGAAGAAGTATATATAAGAAATACAGCTACTCTGGAAGTATATTTATGGATTACAGGTGCAGCATATGGGATAAAGCTACCACCAATGTTATCATATACGGCCATAATATGAAGGCGGATAATATGTTCCATCAACTGGAGAAATATAGGAAGAAAGACTTCTTTAATAATGAGAATAACATAATAACCCTGTATACCTCAGAAGGGACAATTACTGCAAGAGTGTTCTCAGTATATATAACAGATACAGGCTTTAATTATCTTCAGACATCCTTTTCTAAATCGGAGGCATACAGGAATTATCTTGATTCAATAATTTCCAAGTCGTTGTTTACCTCTTCGGTAAATGTGTCTACTGACGATAGAATAATAACCCTATCAACATGTGACTATGATTTTGAAGATGCCCGTCTGGTAATACATGCAAAGATAATTCAATAGAAAAAAATAATAAGGCACTGCAGCTGCAGTGCCTTATTATTTAAGATATTTTATCCCAGACTCCTCAATAGTGAAAAATGTGAGATAACAGCTTAACCGTCCCTGCCTCGCTTGCCTCTCTTGAGACAGATAGCTTAACCGTCCCTGGCCTCCCTGGACCCTAGATATCATTAGCCACCAGGTCCTCTAGGGTCTCACGACGGACTGCTACATAATCCTGTTTGTCCTTCAGCATTACAACCGGAGGCCTGGGGATGCGATTATAGTTGGAGGCCATGGAGTAGTTATAGGCTCCTGTGGTCAGCACAGCCACGGTGTCTCCACGCCGCGGATAGGGCAGGGTTACATTTTCTTGAATTATGTCACCACTTTCGCAGCATCTGCCAACCACGGAGCAGTAGAAATCTGCCTTGTCCTTTGGTCTGTTGGCCAGCATTATGGTGTATGAGGAGCCGTAAAGTGCAAACCTAGGGTTGTCGGTCATGCCACCATCAACTGACAGGTAGTTCTTATATCCAGGAATTGACTTAACCGTCCCTGCTGTGTACAGAGTCATGCCTGCATCAGCTACGATGCTCCTGCCAGGCTCCATAAGTATCCTTGGCAGCTTTATGGAAAGTTCTTGAGCTCTGTGCTTTATGGAGTCTGCTACCAGCCTTATATTCTGTGCAATGTCAATATAAGGGTCCTCCTCAAGGTATCTTACACCGTAGCCTCCTCCCAGGTCCAGCTCTTCTGTTTCATAGCCGAAGCTTTCCTTTACATGGGCTATAAAATCCAGCATTATGTCAGAGCCTCTAAGGAAGGTGTCTGAGTCAAATACCTGGGAGCCTATGTGGCAGTGGAAGCCGCATAGATGAATGTTTTTCAGTGACAGTGCATATGTAGTTATTTTTTCGGCTTGACCGGTTTCTATGGCAGTGCCAAATTTTGAGTCTACCTTGCCTGTGTTTACGGCCTCATAGGTGTGGGTGTCAATGCCTGGTGTCAGCCGCAGCATAACCTTCTGTACTATACCCTGGCATTCAGCCTCCTGCTGAATACTGTCTAACTCTTCTACGTTGTCCACCACAAAGCAGCCTATTCCATTCTTTATGGCAAATTCTATGTCATAGTCTGTTTTGTTGTTGCTGTGAAAATATGCTTTTTTCAGCTGGCAGCCTGCCTTAAGGGCTGAATAGATTTCTCCTATGGATACCACATCAAATCCCATGCCTTCCTCTGATACTATCTGGTACATCCTTTTGAAGGCTGCTGCTTTGCTGGCGTATAGCACAAGGGAATCTTCTCCAAAGCACTCCCTCATGGCGGAGGTATAGGTTCTGCAGTTTTGGCGTATACGTGCCTCATCCATCAGATATAGGGGGGTGCCATATTTTGCTGCCAGCTCCACTGTGTCAAAGCCGGCAAAGGAAAGATGGTTCTTTTCATTTATTGATATATTATTACAAAGCATATTTCTCACCCTTACCTTACAAATTCTGAATAGATGGCGTTTAGGGTAGTTGTGTAGTCTTTGTCATCTACCCCTACTATTATGTTCATCTCGCTGGAGCCCTGGTCTATGAGCTTTATGTTTACGTTGCTTTTAGCGATGGAGGTGAATATCCTGCTAGCAGTACCCTTGGCGTTTACCATCTCCCTGCCTACTACAGCTATGAGTGCAAGACCACTTTCTACCGTAACCGAATCCGCATGCACGGCTTCATATATGCTGGATATTACGGAATCCTTAACCTCATCCAGCTCATGGGTGTTTATAATTACCGACATAGTGTCAATGCCTGTAGGCAGGTGCTCAAAAGATAAATGGTGCTTCTCCAGTACCTCTAGCACCCTTCGGCCAAAGCCATATTCGGAGTTCATCATTTCCTTTTCAATGGAGAGTGTTGAAAAGCCCACCCTGCCTGCAATACCTGTTATCACGCAGGTGCCTTTTCTGGACAGGGCATAGGATACAATCATGGTGCCTGGGTCCTCAGGTGAATTGGTATTCCTTATGTTTATAGGTATACGTGCCTGACGTACAGGGAATATAGCCTCATCGTGCATTACAGTGGCCCCCATATAGGCAAGCTCCCTGAGCTCACTGTAGGTTATGGTATCTATTACCTTAGGGTTTTCTACATATCGGGGGTCAGCCATTAGCATTCCTGATACGTCAGTCCAGTTTTCATATATATCAGCATTTACCGAGCGGGCTATTATAGAGCCTGTAATGTCGGAGCCTCCTCTTGAGAAGGTTTTTATGCTTCCATCAGGCATAGAGCCATAAAAGCCAGGAATTACTGCCCTTTCGTGTTCCTTCAGCAGCTGGGAAGCCTTTGTATAGGTTTTTTCTCCGTCAAAAGCCCCATTTTCATCAAAAAATATGCAGTCCTTTGCGTCCATAAAATCATAGCCAAGATATTTAGAGAGTATAAGGGAGTTTAAGTATTCTCCCCTGCTGGCTGCATAGTCTGCTGTGGCACCGGATTCTATCCTTTGTCTCACGTCCTCCAGCTCTTCCGATAAGGATAGGTCCAGCAGAAGGTCGTTTATAATCCCATTATACCTTTCCTCTATTTTACTGAATTCCTCTCTTATGGGCATTCCCTGGGAGGATAGAGCCTGGCAGTGGTATAGCATATCTGTGATTTTTTCATCCCCGGGGAACCTTTTGCCTGGGGCTGATGCAACTACGTACCTTCTTGAGGGCTGACTGGTTATTATATCCTTTACCTTGCGGAACTGTTCCCCATCGGACAGGGAGCTGCCTCCGAATTTCAACACCTTATTTACCATGATTAATTACACCTCGTTGTTATTTTATTAGATTAATTTTTCTGCAGCATAAGTTTATGTGATCTCTATGGATGCTTTAAAAAGAGTATAAAAATAAAAAAGTGCTGTAATAAGCATTATCTTATTACAGCATTTATATCCATAAACATGCATAAAAATAAGATAGCTCTCCGCATATGCTGCGACAGCAGGACAAATCTTGTTTTGTACTGCCAGACCAGCCTTCCGCCTCAGCTGTCTTCGGCACCTGCACCTTTCCTGACTAAAACGCCCTGCGAAGGCTGTGTATAGCCATTATTCATTGCATAGTGCACCTCTATCGTAAATATTTATTCAGCTTTCTACAAAATATATCATACTAGCTTAACGTTGTCAATGCTGCGAACAAGGGACTTGCGTCCTGGGCTAGAACCCTATGGAAATTATGTCTCATATGTGGTAATTTAATATTAACGATTATACAAAAGGAGGAGGCTTATATGAAGCTTATTTCATGGAATGTTAACGGACTAAGGGCCTGTGTAGGCAAAGGCTTTATGGATTTTTTCAAGGAAGCTGATGCTGATATATTTTGTTTGCAGGAAACCAAGCTGCAGGAGGGACAGATAAAGCTGGAAACCGAAGGGTACCATCAATACTGGAACTATGCTGAAAAGAAGGGCTATTCGGGTACTGCAATATTTTCAAAAATGGAACCACTTAATGTTACTTATGGTATTGACATGGAAGAGCACGATAAGGAGGGAAGGGTGATAACCCTTGAGTTTGATGACTTTTATATGGTCACCGTGTATACTCCTAACTCCCAGAATGAGCTGGCAAGGCTTGATTATAGGATGAAGTGGGAGGATGACTTCAGGGCATATCTTAAGTTCCTGGATGAAAAAAAGCCTGTTATAATGTGTGGGGATTTAAATGTTGCACACAAGGAGATTGATCTAAAGAATCCCGCAACCAACAGGAAAAATGCAGGCTTCACCGATGAGGAGCGTTCTAAGTTTACGGAGTTTTTGGAAAGTGGTTTTATTGATAGCTATAGATTTTTCTACCCTGACACTACAGGGGTATACTCCTGGTGGAGCTACAGGTTTAATGCAAGAGCCAACAACGCAGGATGGCGTATTGACTATTTCTGCGTATCGGAAAGGCTTAAGGATAAGCTTCAGGGTGCTCATATCCACACGGATATAACTGGCTCTGACCACTGCCCGGTGGAGCTTACCATAGGATTGTAAAGCAGTATGTAAATATATAAAAAGGCATCCTTCGGGATGCTTTTTTTGGCCCTAGTCTCATCTATTTGGTAATATACCATGTCCACAGATATGGAATGGTTGAAGTGATTATATTTATTACATATAATAAGCTTAGATGATATTAGACAATTAGGAGGATCTGTAATGGAAAACGCTGATAAATATAAAAAGGCTATATTTGCAGGAGGATGCTTCTGGTGCATGGTATCCCCCTTTGATGCTTTAGATGGGGTCATAGAAGTCAAATCCGGATATACAGGAGGGTATGCAGAGAACCCATCATATAAGGAGGTTAAGACACAGAAGACAGGGCATTTCGAGGCTGTATGCATAACCTATGACCCGGAGAGGATAACCTACAATAGACTGCTCCAAGCCTACTGGAGGCAGATAGATCCTACAGATGGGGGTGGCCAGTTCCAGGATCGTGGGCCTTCTTATAGGACGGCCATATTTTACACCTCTGAACAGCAGAAAAAGGAGGCAGAGGAGTCAAAGAGACAGCTTGATGAATCAGGCAGGTTTGACAAAAAAGTCATAACACCCATTCTTCCTGCAGGGAGGTTCTATGATGCAGAGGAATACCACCAGGATTTTTATAAGAAAAGCCCTATGGAATATAAAAAGGACAGAAGCGTATCCGGAAGGGATGAATACATAAAAAAGTACTGGGGAGAGGAATATTACGATATATTTGATTAAAAGGGGATAGGCGTATGAGCAAGGAGATACTAGGAAAAAATGTTGAGCAGTGGATGGAGGAGTACCCTCTGCTCAGGAAAGCCATAAGCTTAAAGGAGATATTTTGGATCAATCCTGGCTATGACAGCTATGAGAAGGCAGAGCCAACCCTTCCTCTGGAGGAGAGGGACATAATGGAGGCTGAGAAGAGGCTGGCCAGGTTTGCTCCATACATAAGAAGGGTGTTTCCGGAAACAGAAGCTACTGATGGTATTATTGAATCAACTTTAGTTATGATACCCAACATGCAAAGAAGGCTGGAGGAATTATACGGCTTTCATATGGAAGGGCATCTGGCTCTTAAGCGTGATGATCACCTGCCCATATCAGGCTCCATTAAGGCCAGGGGAGGCATATATGAGGTGCTTAAGCATGCAGAGGACCTGGCACTTAAGGAGGGGCTTCTGAGGCTGGAGGACGACTATTCTATAATAGACAGCCAGGAATTCAGGGATTTTTACTCTAAGTACTCTATTGCTGTTGGCTCTACAGGAAACCTTGGCCTCAGTATAGGGATTATGAGCGCAAAGCTTGGCTTTAAGGTAACCGTACATATGTCTGCAGATGCAAAGGAATGGAAGAAAAGGCTCTTAAGGAGCAGGGGAGTGAAGGTGGTAGAGTATTCCTCTGACTACAGCCTTGCCGTGACCGAGGGGAGAAGGCAGTCTAAGAAGGACCCAAACAGCTATTTTGTGGATGATGAAAATTCTAAAAATCTTTTCTTGGGCTATGCAGTAGCAGCCCTAAGGCTGAAGACACAGCTTGAGAAGGAGGATATAACTGTTGACGAAAACCATCCACTTTTTGTGTACATACCCTGTGGAGTAGGAGGAGGTCCTGGAGGGGTGGCCTTTGGGCTTAAAACACTCTTTAAGGACAACGTGCACTGCTTCTTTGGAGAGCCCACCCATTCTCCCTGCATGCTTATAGGCTGCATGACAGGTCAGCATGATAAGGTTTGTGTACAGGACTTTGGAATAGATAACGTAACGGCAGCTGATGGGCTGGCAGTGGGAAGACCTTCAGGATTTGTGGGACGCACCATTGAGAAGCTTCTTAGTGGAGCTTATACTGCTACAGATGAGACACTGTACCAGCTTTTAGCCCTTTTGGGGGATTCTGAGGGTATATTCCTGGAACCTTCGGCGCTTGCCGGAGTGCCTGGCCCGGTATGGCTGTTTAACGGGGAATCAGGAAGGGCATATATTGAAAAGCATGGTCTTCAGGATAAAATGAAGGGTTCCCTGCATATAGCCTGGGCAACAGGTGGAAGCATGGTGCCTAGGGATGAGATGGATAAATACCGCTCCATGGGCAAGGAGCTGCTTCATAAAAAATAATAATTCATATAAAAGAAGGGTGAAGAAATGAATGTTCTAATAATTGATGGGCAGGGCGGAGGAATTGGAAAGCAGGTAGCAGCAATGATAAAAGAGGAGCTTCCTGAGGCAGTAGTGACAGCAGTTGGTACTAACAGCACGGCAACTGCTGCCATGCTGAAGGCTGGGGCAGATTTCGCTGCTACAGGTGAGAATGCCATAATCGTAAACTGCAGAAGGGCAGATGTGGTTATAGGCCCTATAGGCATTGTAATTGCTGACTCCCTTATGGGTGAGATAACCCCTAATATGTCTGTTGCAATAGGACAGAGCAACGCAAAAAAGATATTGATTCCAGTAAACCATTGTGAAAACTTTGTGGTAGGGGTACCAGACTTGTCTATTGTAAAGCTTATTAGGAATGCAGTTGATAAATTAAAGGAGTTACAGTGCCAATCAGCTCAAAATATATAATGTATTATAGAGAAAATTAATGGGGTAATGGGTATGGATGAAAAATATTATAAGCTTCTTTCTACCATGCGAATTTTCAAGGGTATCAGGGAGGAAGAGCTTAAAGGTATGCTAGGGTGCTTGAAGCCATCAGTTGTAGCATTTAAGAAAAATGAATATATGGCCTTAAGAGGTGAGCCTTTAAGCACCATAGGCATATTGCTGGAAGGTCAGGCATCTGTGGTTAAGGAAACTCCTTCAGGTGGACGGACAGTCATGGCTGTTCTGGAAGCAGGGGACACCTTTGGAGAGATTATTGTCTTCTCCAGTCAGACTGACTGGCCAAACAGTGTGCAGGCCTTGGAAAACAGCGTGGCTCTTTTTCTAGATAAGGGCAAGCTGCTGACACAATGTAACAAGCTGTGTCCCTGGCATAAGAGAATAATAGAAAACATGCTGGGCATAATATCCGACAAAGCAGTTATGCTTAACAAGAAGGTAGAGTTTCTTGTAATGAAAAACCTTAGGGGCAAGCTTTCTGCCTATCTATTAGAGCAGTACAGGAAAAATAACAAGCTGACCTTTATGCTTGGAATTAATAGAAACCAGCTGGCAGACATATTCAACGTTTCCAGGCCTTCCTTGTCTAGGGAACTGGCTAAAATGAAGGATGAGGGCATAATTGACTTTTATCTGGATACGGTACAGATATTGGATATGGCTACACTTGAAAATGAGTATATGGAGAACCACTAGGTATAAGGAGTGAGATGCATGATAAGATGTCCCTGGTGTGAGGGCGATGAGCTGTATACAAGGTATCATGATGAGGAGTGGGGAACTCCTGTCCACAATGATCGTACCCTGTTTGAATTTCTGGTGCTTGAGTCTGCCCAGGCAGGCTTAAGCTGGATAACCATACTAAGGAAGAGGGAGAACTATAGAGAAGCCTATGACGATTTCAACCCTCACCTGGTAGCCTCATATGGATGGGAGAAGCTGCAGCAGCTGCTGAGTAATCCTGGAATAGTAAGGAATAGGAGAAAAATTGCTTCTTCTATAAGCAATGCCCAAAGGTTTCTTGAGGTGCAGAAGGAGTTTGGAAGCTTTGATTCCTATATATGGAGCTTCACAGAAGGAAAAACTATAGTAAACCATTGGGATTCCATAGAGCAGGTACCATGCTTTTCCCACCTGTCGGATAAAATCAGCAGGGACTTAAAAAGTAGAGGCTTTACCTTTCTTGGAACAAAGATAATATACTCCTATCTTCAGGCGGTGGGTATAATAGACGACCATATTGAAAAATGCTTCAGAAGATGCAGGTAAAAATAAACCTGCTATAGCACATTAAAAAGGACCTTATGCTCCAATTAAAATCCATAAAAACACAATACCCTAGGAAGCAACAGAGAGGTATGAATAGCCTACACATTTCAACAGTAGTAAGTATTATTTCCCGGAAAATAAACGGAGAAGAAGTTGTATTGTCAGCTTAAGAGAAGATGAAGAAGAAAGCATGAGTAATGAAGAATTTATGTAGAAAAGGCCGCCTTGTTTTTGACATCTTCCCTTAAATCAGAAGTAGAGCCACAAGGGGCTCTACTTCTGATTTAAGTGTTTATACTTGCAAAAAATAACGGACTGCTTAATGCAGTCCGTATTGCTATATCATGCATTATCTGCGGGTATTTTTCTTGTTTTTAGATGAGAATATTGCTGCTACTGCAGCTACTATCCAAATTAAGGAGCCTGGGTTTTTTCCTGTTGCCATAAAAATAACTATGAGTACAAATATTATGGGAAGGATAAGAAGTCCAATGGGAGAGGCCTTTTTAGCAACTGGTCTTGCGCCTTGAGGTGCTGTCTGGCTGCCCATATTCCTTTGTGCGTATGTGGTCCTTACATTAGCCCTGTCGGCAGTCTGCTCCCCACTCATGCGCCATGCATTACCAGAAGCAAAGGTATGATGCCCGCTCCCTGCACCTTGTGGATTTAAACGCTGGGACCTTGCCTGCTTGTTGGTTGAGTCGTTATGTTTTGCATATGGATTTTTAGAGAAATCATTGTTAAGTGTATACTTCACATTACAGGCATTGTAATTGATGTCCAGAGGGACGTTATTTATCTTATAGCCATTTCCCTCTTGAAAGCTGGATTCTTCTTTTACTCTAAACATAGCTCATCCCCCTAAAATATCATTCCTGTATATATTAATAATAACATAAAAGCTTGTATTAAAGTCTATAAGAGTAAAATATTTATAAAAAATGCAGGAGGACCTGTTTTCCCTCCTGCATAAAATTCATATTATGGATTGAAGATTAATAGTTTGTTGCTCTTATCCTGAAGTGTGACTTTGGATGAGCACATACTGGACATAACTCTGGAGCCTGTGGTCCAACGTGTATGTGTCCGCAGTTTCCACATTCCCATATCATATCCCCATCCCTTGAGAATACAATTCCATCCTTTATGTTGCCAAGGAGCTTGCGGTAGCGGGCTTCATGCTCTTTTTCTACGGCTGCAACGCCTTCAAATAGGTCAGCTATCTTATCAAAGCCCTCTGCTCTTGCTTCTTTTGCAAAGTTAGCATACATGTCTGTCCACTCATAGTTCTCACCCTGAGCTGCGTCAAGAAGATTCTCCTCTGTAGCACCTATTCCATTGTGTAAAAGCTTAAACCAGAGCTTTGCATGTTCCTTTTCATTATTAGCAGTGGCCTCGAAAAGCTCTGCTATCTGCTCATAGCCATCCTTTTTTGCCTTAGATGCATAATAGGTGTACTTGTTGCGTGCCATAGACTCTCCGGCAAAGGCCGTCTGAAGATTAGCTTCGGTTTTTGAACCCTTTAAATCCATCATAAATCCTCCCTTTAAATGATTTTTATATTATGTAAAGCACAGCATGTCCATTTTGTGTTGAAAATGCAGGATAAAAGTATTTCATTTTATCCATATGTGCCCATAAACACACACAAAAGGTTAATTAGCTTCAGCTAATTCCTATTTTTAATTGTATTTTATTATTGATACTGGTCTTTGTCAACGAAATTTGCCATACCCCTGTTAAAACTTTTTCATACAATCCCTACAGTAGCCATATATTTCAAGCTTATGACCTGTTATTTCGCAGCCCAGCATATCCTGCAGCAGCTTTTCATAACCCTCCAGGGGACATCCACTTATAAGCACCATCTTTCTGCAGCCCTGGCATATGAAATGATGGAGGTGCTCTCCATGGCTGGCCTCAAATAAGCTCATGTCACAGCCATCCACACTGGATTTTATGGCAATTCCCTTTTCTACAAAGGCGTCCAGTATTCTATACACGGAGGATAGGTTTATTGAAACCTCTTTTGACTTAAGCTTCAGGAATATATCCTCTGCTGATATAGGCTGGGGGCTTTCGTTTAAAATTTTAAGTATTGAAAGCCTGTGTTTAGTGCTTTTAAGACCTGTTTTCTTAAGCAGCTGTATATAATCGGCTTCAGTATGCTTCATTCCAATCCCTCCTGTGCTAATCATGCATAAGGCCTTTAAGACCAAGGGTTGCAAAAAATATTACTGCGCTTATGAGTACTATGGTGGCCCCTGCTGCTGTATTCATATAATAGGAAAGTATAAGCCCTAAAATGCCTGAGAATAGAGCAATGAGTATAGAATAAAGGTGATATTGTCTGGCATTCGAGGATATGTTACGGGCAGCTGAGGCAGGAAGCACCAGCATGGAGTTTATAATAAGAAGGCCTACCCACTGTATGGAGACGGTTACAACAGCTGCAATGGCTGAGGTAAAGATGATTTCAACCAGCAGCACGTTTATTCCCCTGCTGGAGGAGAGGGAGGAGTTTATGCTTATCAGAAGCAGCTTGTTAAACAGGAAGTACCAAAGTATTATTATGGCTGTAAAAACTATAAGGAGCATAAGTATTTCTGATGGTGTAATGCTAAGCAGGTCTCCAATAAGGTAGGAGGAGTATTTTGAGAAGTTCCCTCCCATGGACATAAGTACAAGCCCCAGTGCCACAGCTGTAGAGGAAAAAACTCCTATTATAGTGTCTGTGGAGGCACTGGTTCTGTTTTTAACAAGAGTTATAACAACTGCAAACACTATTGAAAAAGCAGTTGCGCACCAAAGGGGATTGGCCAACCCTGCCAGTACTCCTATGGCAATGCCTGTGTAGGCCCCGTGGCCTAGGGAATCTGAGAAGAAGGCCATCCTGTTGTTTATAACCATGGTACCCAGTATTCCAAACAAAGGTGTTACCAGCAGCACTGCAATAAGCGCATTTTTCATAAAGGCGTACTGTGTCCACTGGAAGGGGAGTACAATATCAATTAATCCATATATCCACTGCATTATCTGCTGCCTCCTTCTGAATCCACTTCCATAGACTTAAGGGTTTCATTATACCAGTTAAGGCCGAATATCTCCCTTGTCTGGGGATTTGTGAACACCTCCGCAGGCCTTCCGCTGCAAACAACTGTTTTGTTCAGCAGCATCACCCTGTCTGCGAATTTGAATACCAGATCAAGGTCATGGGATACCAGTATAATGGATAGGTCGAAATTCCTTCTTACCTCTGAGAGGGTATCATAAAACATGGAAAGCCCTGCCTGGTCGATTCCCGATACAGGTTCATCCAAAAGCAATATGTCAGGAATGGGGTCCAGAGCTAATGCTAATAATACCCTTTGAAGCTCTCCTCCAGATAATGCTCCCAGCCGCCTGTCTATAAGATGTGCAGCATGTACCTTTTCAAGGCTTGATAATATATCCTTTCTAATGGACTTTGGACGGAAAAAGCACGATGGCTTCTTTGTTTTAGCTGACATAAAGAAGTCAAACACACTGGTTGGGGTGCTTAAGTCAAAGCTTAAATACTGGGGAACATAGCCTATGAGAGGGGAGCCTGTTCTGGAACCCTTATGGTCTGCATAGTTAAGCTCTCCTGTATGAGGTATGTCTCCTAATATGGCCTTAAGCAGGGTGCTTTTTCCTGCTCCATTTGGACCTATTATGGCAGTAAGCTCACCACAGTGTATGTGCATGTTCACATCATGGAGTATCTGGTTTTTACCTATGGAAACACTAAAATTTTTTATTTTGGTGCAGCATAATCCACATTTATTCTGTTTGTTTATGGGGGTATAGTTTTCAGACATTACTTAAGAGCCTCCTCCAGCACCAGCATGTTTTTCCTCATTTTATTTATATAATCATCATAACCATTTGGGTTTGCATCTCCTGTAACGATTGGGTCCAGATAATATACCTTTGAGCCTGTTTCGTTTGCTATGGTGTCCGCAACCTTTGAGGAATACTGGGGCTCTGCAAACAGTGCATTGATTCCTGAGGATTTTATTATCTCAATGGTATCCTCCAGTTCCCTGGCAGAGGGCTCGGTTCCAGGCTCCCTTTCAATAACTGCAGCAATGTTCAGGTTAAACTCCTGTGCAAAATAAGGAAAGGCCTCATGGAAGGTTATTATATCTCTGCTAGGCAGGTTGTCTATAGAAGAGTGCATCTCATCTTTAAGGGCTTGCAGCTTCTCATAATAGGTCTTTGCATTGGCAGTATATGCTTCTGCTCTATCAGGGTCTATTGAGGAGAGCTGGGATGCTATGTTTTCTACCTGTGTCATGGCATTGGTTACACTGACCCATACATGAGCATTTTCCTCGCCATCCTCGTCCTTAAGAAGACCTATGTTTTTGCTGGCATCAACTATCTTAAGGGAAGGAAGCTGGTCAACCACCTTGTCCAGGAAGCTTTCCATACCGGCTCCGTTTATAACAAAAACATCCCCATCTGATAATGTCTTAAGGTTTTCTGTTGTCAAGGCGTAGTCATGAAGGCAGCCTGTCTGGGACTGGGTCATATTTATTACCCTCACGCCTTCAATATCCTTTGTTATGTTAATAGTTTCAAGGTATATTGGGTAAAATGAGGTTATTATGGTAATGCTATGGTCTGAGCTATCCCCTTGCGGGGAACCTGAACCCCTGCCACAGCCTGAGAGAATAAGCGCAAGGCATGTAATCAGGGTTAATACTCTTATCTTTATTTTATTCATTATTTTCCTCCTTAATTCAAAAAAGAATCATTTGCATTTACTAATTTATTATATACCATTAAATAGGGAATAAAACAACCTTAAAGAAATTTAATAATATTTATAGAATAGATATATGGCTTATATTATAATGCTAAATGTATTATTATATAGCTTAAGGAAAATACTGCATTCAATGATAGAAGGTAGTGAAAATAGAATTATGGTTGGAAGAGAGTATATTATAAATAACTACAGGCTGCTATCAGAGAGCATGAGAAGAGAGGGCAGCTACGAAAAGGCACTGGGGCTTTTGAATAAAGCACTGGCTATAGAAGGGCACATGAACGACTGTGAGCTTCTAATAGACAAGGCCCTTATATATGACGAGTTGGGGGAATTTGAAAAAGCGAGGGAGCTTTATAGGCAGGTACTTTTATCAGACCCTGAGGAGTCCAGGGCTTATTATGGAATAGGGGTATCCTATGATAATGAAGGACATAAGAAAAAGGCCATTGGGTACTACAAAAGGGCCCTTGATTTAGATCCTGAGTATGACAGGGCAGCTTTCTTCATTGCCAACGCTTATGATGACCTGGGGGATAGGGGCAGCGCCATAGGGTGGTATAAAAGGCTCCTTCTTATGAGACCAGATGATTTCTGGGGTCATGTGAACCTTGGGGTCATATACGAGGAAATGAATGAAAACCAATCTGCCTTTGAGCATGCACAAAGTGCCCTTCAGATAGATCCCCATAACTATAAGGCTCTGTTTAATCTTGGAGTGGTACAGAAAAAGCTTGGCAGGACTTATGAGGCAGAGTACAGCTATAGGCTTAGCATAGAGGAGAATCCAGAGTATCCCTTCAGCTATCTTAACCTTGCGGTTATTTATATAGAGGAGAAAAGCTACAAAAGGGCTATAGAGGTGCTGGATAAAGCAATTGAATACAATGCTGAGGAAGCTTACCTATACTATAACAGAGCCTGCTGCTTCTGTCTTATGGGAAGGCTTGATGAAGCATTAAAGGATGTAATAAAATCCATGGACCTGGACCCTGAGCTGGAGGAGTACATGAAAGAGGACAGGGAGCTGGATGGAATACGAGAGATGGAAGAATATATAAATAAATTTGGCAGGGCACGAGGTATGTAATGTAGGGGACTTTGAGCTCACAACTACAACATACCCAATGAAGAGGTTTTGCTAACATACCATATAACAAATGTTGTAAATTTAACACATTCATAAAAAACTTAGTATTCTAAGAATGTTATAATAAATGTAGTATTTGCATTTTGAAACACATGTCTGCTGGTGTATAATATTGCTATATGTCAGAAAAAGTATTTTGGATGAGGATGGGAAGATGGAAAATATTTTAAACGTAGGAATAGATATAGGCTCCACCACTGTAAAGATGGTGGTTGTGGATGAGGAGAGAAATGTGCTTTTCAAGGAGTACATGAGGCACTTTTCTGATATAAAAAGCACGGTGCTGTCTATGTTTGAACGGGCCAGGCAGGTGCTTAAAAAGAACCCTGTGACGGTTATGATAACCGGCTCAGGGGGACTTGGCATAGCTAAAAAGCTGGGCATACCCTTTATACAGGAGGTAATAGCCTGCACTAATGCTATAGAGGAAATAATTCCTTCTACCGACGTGGCAATAGAGCTTGGAGGAGAGGATGCAAAGATAACATACATGGATGGCACTATAGAACAGAGGATGAACGGCACCTGTGCAGGAGGTACCGGAGCATTCATAGACCAGATGGCATCCCTACTGCAGACAGATGCAGATGGGCTTAATGCTCTGGCTTCAAAGCATAAAACCATATATCCTATTGCCTCAAGGTGCGGTGTTTTTGCAAAAACAGATATACAGCCTCTTTTAAATGAAGGTGCTGCAAAAGAGGATGTGGCAGCATCTATTCTGCAGGCAGTGGTAAACCAGACCATATCAGGGCTGGCACAGGGTAGGCCTATAGAAGGAAGGGTTGCTTTTCTGGGAGGACCTCTGCATTTTCTGCCAGAACTTAGAAAGCGTTTTATGGAGACGCTTAATATAAATAATGAAAGTGCCCTTTTTCCTGATGACTCACAGTACTTTGTAGCAATGGGTGCTGCACTGTCTTCAAAGGAAACCGAGCCTCTGCCCTTTGAATGTCTCTATGAAAGGATGCCAGAGCTTGGCAAAAAAGGTGAAGGGGAAACCGTAAGACTTGAACCATTGTTTAAGGATGCAGAGGAGTACGAGGAATTTAAGGACAGGCATGCCAAAACAAGAGTCCCAAGAGGGGACTTGCAAGCCTATGAGGGCGATGCCTTTTTGGGAATAGATGCGGGCTCTACCACTACCAAGCTTGCCCTTATAGGTAAGGATGGAAGACTTTTATACTCATACTATGGGGGCAACATGGGAAATCCGCTGGATTCAACAATAAATGCCCTTAAGGAGCTTTATGGTAAATTAAATTCCAGAACCAGAATAGCATATTCGGCAGTAACAGGCTATGGCGAGCAGCTTATAAAATCTGCCCTTAAGGTGGATATAGGTGAGGTTGAAACTGTTGCCCACTATACTGCATCTAGCTTCTTCCTGCCTGGTGTGGACTTCATACTGGACATAGGCGGACAGGATATGAAGAGCCTTAAAATAAAGGACGGAGTAATTGAGTCCATAATGCTTAATGAAGCATGCTCCTCTGGCTGTGGCTCTTTTATTGAGACCTTTGCTAAATCCCTTAACATGGAGGTTAAGGACTTTGCCAAGGAGGCCGTTAATGCCAGGAATCCAGTAGACCTTGGCACAAGGTGTACTGTGTTCATGAACTCAAGGGTAAAACAGGCCCAGAAGGAGGGCGCTGAGGTAGGGGACATATCTGCTGGAATAGCCATGTCAGTTATAAAGAATGCTTTATTTAAGGTTATAAGGCTTAGGAATACTGAGGAGCTTGGAGAAAGGGTAGTGGTACAGGGAGGCACCTTCTACAATGACGCAGTACTCAGAGGTATGGAGCGAATAATAGGCAGAAATGTAATAAGACCTGATATTGCAGGAATAATGGGAGCTTTTGGTGCTGCCATTATAGCTAAAAATAGGATGGGTGAAGGTGAGACAACCACTCTTCTTATAGGAGATGAGCTTAACAGCTTTAAAACTGAGACAAGCATGAGACGCTGCGGACTCTGTGGAAACAACTGCCTCCTTACAGTGAACAGCTTCTCCGATGGAAGGAGCTTTATATCTGGCAACAGATGTGAAAGAGGAGCAGGAGGGGAGCTTCACAGGAATGATATCCCTAACCTGTATGAGTATAAGTATAAAAGGCTCTTCAACTACAGGCCTTTAAAGAAGGAGGAGGCTCCAAGAGGGGTTATAGGAATTCCAAGAGTACTCAACATTTATGAGGACTATCCCTTCTGGTTTACCTTCTTTACAGAGCTTGGCTACAGGGTAGAGATTTCAGCAAGGTCCTCAAGGGATATATTTGAAATGGGCATGGAGACAATACCCTCTGAATCAGTATGCTTCCCTGCTAAGCTTGTGCACGGACATATTGAGGAGTTACTTGGAAGAGGCATTAAGAAGATATTCTACCCATGTATACCTTACAATGTAAAGGAGGATGAAGGGGCTAACAACCATTATAACTGTCCGGTTGTAACCTCCTATCCTGAAACCATAAAAGCAAATATGGACTCCTTGAGAGGGGAGAATGTAACCTTCTACAAGCCATTCCTTCCTATTGATGATAGAGACAGGATGCTTAAGCGTTTGAAGCAGGAGCTTAAGGGGGAAAACATACCTGATGACCAGCTTAAGAAGGCAATGGACAAGGCTTATGAGGAAAGGCTTAATTACAGGGATGATGTAATGAAAAAGGGAGAGGAAGCCTTAAAATACATGGAGGACCACCACATAAGGGGAATAGTGCTTGCAGGAAGGCCATACCATATAGACCCTGAGGTAAACCATGGAATACCTGAAATGATAAAATCCTATGGCTTTGCTATACTATCTGAGGATTCTATCTGCCACTTAGGCCGTGTTAAGAGGCCCATAAGGATCGTTGACCAGTGGGTTTACCATACAAGGCTTTACAGTGCAGCAGAGTTTGCTGCCCAGAACCCAAGCCTTGAGCTTATAGAGCTGAACTCATTTGGCTGCGGACTGGATGCTGTATCCACAGACCAGGTAAGAGAGATAGTGGAGGCCTATGGAAGGATATATACTGTTCTTAAGATAGATGAAATAACCAACCTGGGTGCAGCCAGAATAAGAATAAGGTCCCTTATTGCAGCTATAGATGAAAGGGCTGCCAGGGGGATACAGGGGGAGAAAAACGACTACACCATCCACAGGGTGTTATTCACAGAGGAGATGAAGGAAAACCATACCATACTAGCACCCCAGATGTCTCCAATACACTTCAGATTCCTTGTACCTGCCTTCAGGAAGGGCGGCTATAACGTAGAAATATTGCCGTCTGTTGACAAGGAAGCTATAGATGAGGGACTTAAGTGTGTAAATAACGATGCCTGCTATCCGTCCATAATAGTGGTAGGGCAGATGATGAAGGCATTAAAGTCAGGTAAGTATGATTTGAACAACACCTCGATTATGATAACACAGACAGGGGGAGGCTGCAGGGCTACCAACTATATTGCCTTTATAAGGAAGGCCCTTAAGGATGCAGGAATGGAGAATATTCCTGTTATATCCCTTAGTGCAGCAAGCTTGGAGAAGAACCCTGGTTTTAAAATAACCCCAGGCATGCTGGACAAGGCTATGATGGCCCTTGCCTATGGTGATTTATTTATGAACGTGCTATATAAGGTAAGGCCATATGAAAAGACTCCAGGCTCCGCCAATGCCCTATACGAAAAGTGGGCAGCAAGGTGTATGGAATCCCTTGAAACTGGAAGCCGTAGAGACTTCAAAGAGAATGTATTTGGTATAGTACGTGACTTTGACAGATTTGAGATAAACGAAAATGTGGTAAAGCCTAAGGTTGGAGTAGTAGGAGAAATACTGGTTAAATTCCATCCTACTGCCAACAATGACATAGTAGGACTGCTTGAAAGCGAAGGAGCCGAGGCTGTGGTACCGGGATTGATGGACTTTTTCCTTTACAGCAGCTATGACAGCACAGTTAAGTACAAGGAGCTTTCAGGAAGCTACAAAGGCATGATTGTCGGAGAGGCAGCTATAATGGCCATAGAGTATTATAGAAGGTATATGAAAAAGGCCCTGTCACAGAGCAGACGCTTTACAGCACCTGAGACCATAAAGGAAATTGGAAGGGGGGCAGGTAAGCACCTTTCCTTATGTAACCAGACAGGAGAAGGCTGGTTCCTTACAGGAGAAATGGTGGAACTTTTGGAGAGCGGAGTTAACAATATAGTGTGTCTGCAGCCCTTTGCTTGCCTTCCAAACCATATAACAGGCAAGGGAATGATAAAGGAACTTAGAAGAAGCTACCCTCAGTCGAATATTGCAGCCATTGACTATGACCCCGGCGCCAGTGAGGTAAACCAGCTTAACAGGATAAAGCTGATGCTGGCTGCAGCCTTCAAGAACCTTGAGGAAAACAGGAGTACACAGTCTTATGCTGCTAATAGCAAGACTGAAACACAAAAGGAAAAGCATATTAGTGCAGATATGTAAAATATTAAAGGGTGCAGCTTTGGCTGCACCCTTTAAAGCTGTGTGTCGGTCATATGGAAATATTATGTATATTTGAATCTTGACATGGGCAGCCCGTTAAATTATAGTGTAAGCATGGGTTTGTAGTTGTGCTTATAAGCGGCTTAAGCTGCTTTTATATAGATATTTTACACAAGGGGAATGAGCGACATGCAAACATGTGAAAACAAACAGACTATGCGTAAACGTGGAGACCGTACGGACGGCTATAGGGTCAAAGAAACAGATGCCATGCATGCAATCATGCCATTTGCTATGCCTAACCGTGCAGATAATGAAGCGGTACTTAATACCAGAATTGACCTGACGGCAGTAGAAAGGTATCTTGAAGAGAAAAATTCAAATAGTCCTGAGTTTAAGTACACCTTTTTTCATGTAATATGTGCTGCCTTAGCGAAAACAATCGTGATGAGACCCAGACTTAACAGGTTTTATAGCGGCTACAGGCTTTATGACAGAAAGGAGATAATACTTTCCTTTGTGGTTAAGAAAAGGCTTGTGGATGATTCAGATGAGGTGCTGGCAATGGTGAGGATTGATAAAAACAGCGATGTTCCACCTTTAGAGCAGATATATTCACAGGTTAAGAAAATCGTTTATTCTGCCCGTAAGCAGGGCAAGGATGATGGTGCCACAGATGTCATGGGAGTATTGAACCACCTTCCACGGCCTATATTAAAAATGGTTATGGGAGTTCTAAGATGGCTGGAGTACCATGGAAAATATCCTAAATCATTAATGGATGTTGACCCATATTATTCAACAGTATTTATGTCCAACCTTGGGAGTATTAAGATGGATGCTAACTACCATCATCTGGCAAATTGGGGCACTAACTCATTGTTTGTTACAATAGGTGAAAAAAAGTCGTCTCCCTGCTTCAATGAGGATGGAACCTATGAAATGAAAACAACACTTGATTTAGGTCTTACAATTGATGAAAGGATAGCTGACGGAGTATACTATGCAAACAGCGTTAAGCTTTTAAAGGAGATACTTAGTAGGCCTGAAATACTGGACAAGCCTATAAGTGAACCTCTCCATCAGGCATAATAATTTACAGCTGCCTTCTTAATTAATGAATAGCATTTATATGATATTAAATAAAAGGGAATAATATTATCGATTATACAAAATATAAATGTTGTTCAATGGGAGAGATATCTGTGGAAAGTGTAAATATATTTAATGAGCTAGAGAACCACCTTCTAAACGATAAAAGGCCTTCTGAGTATTTGAATCATATACTAGACAGTACTGAGCTTATGGATGAGTATCCTCTTACAATGCTGTCAGACATGGTTGATACTGAGCAGTCACCTGAGCACCACCCTGAGGGGAACGTATGGAGGCATACGATGATGGTGGTAGATAATGCTGCTGAAAGGAAATGGGAGAGCAGGAATCCTAAAGCCTTCATGTGGGCAGCACTGCTTCATGATTTGGGCAAGGTACCAACAACCTGTGTCAGGAAGGGAAGGATAACGGCTTACGGCCATGATGTAGAGGGAGAGAAGCTGGCTAAGTCCTTTCTAAGAGAATATACAGACGACGAGGAGTTTGTATATGAGGTTTGCAAGCTTGTAAGATGGCATATGCAGACATTTTTTGTTGTGAAGAACATGCCCTTTGCTGATATAGGTGCCATGGCAGAGGAGACCTCTATAGACGAGGTGGCACTGTTGTCCTTATGTGACCGGCTGGGACGTGGAGGGCTAGACCAGGAAAAGGAGAAGGTGGAGAGAAATAACGTGGAGATATTCCTGAGGAAGTCTAAGGAATACCTGAGTAATAGAGCGAAATAGCAATTGGATGTCTCCTACTGTAGGGGTGAAAACATCCATTTAGGATATATTATTGTGCCCACCCGAAGTATGAACTAAATAAAAATAATCATTAAAAAGGCTGCCGCATTTTTATGTGGCAGCCAGTGTTTTTAGTTTATAAAGTTCCATGGATTCTGTACAGCTCCGTTTACATATACGCCAAAGTGACAATGTGGGCCGGTGGAATTGCCTGTTGAACCCATTAGGGCAATAGTCTCTCCCTGGCTTACTTTCTGTCCTACGCTTACCAGATTCTTGGAGTTATGGCCGTACAGAGTTACTATGCCGTTTCCATGGTCAATTTTTACACAGTAGCCATAGCTGCCATTCCAGCCAGAAAAAATAACTGTACCAGCCTTTGATGCTTTTATAGGCGTTCCGGTGGAGCTGGCAAGGTCAATCCCTGTATGGAAACCACTTTTACGGTATCCATAGTTGGAGGTAAGTATCCCGCTTGCAGGCCGTGCAAAGCCTTTGGCAGACACGCTTGAGGAAGAACCTCTTGATGCTACAACCGTGTTCTGTACCACCTTTGTACCAACTGAAACAATCTCATTAACGGGTGCGTCAATTACTGTGCTTGAAGCGACTTCCTGGTTTGTTGTAACCCCATTAACCTTAGTGGTTTTGATTACAACCTCCTTTGTGCCGTTCTTTCCGGATTGTTTTACCGCTGTCTTTCCCTTAAGAAGGGAGCTATCGTTAACCTTTTCTGTGTCATATGCGATTGTTTCCTGAGATTTGATATCTGCAACAACCTCTACGTTAACATAGGGCTGAGTAGTAGATAGGTTTAGTACATCCCCTATTTGTATTTTGTTAATATCAAGCTCAGGATTCTGGGACTGTATTGAGTCAATGGATATTCCCTTGGATAAGGATATATCCCATATAGTGTCTCCGCTTTGTATAGTATAGGTTTCTGGAGTAACAACACCTGAAACTATTTTTTTAACAGCAGAGTCGCAGTCCAACATGTTACCAACATATGCATATGTATTGTCTGTTTTTATATCTTCCCTTATATTTACCGATAACACCTCAGTAGATTCGTTATCTGGTGTATAGTATGCTTTTATTCCTTCTATTACCTTTTGGGCTGTGTCCTGGTCTGGAACTATTGCCAGCTGATTATCATCAACTGTTAAGGCAATTGCTGGTTGCTTTAGTGCCAGCATGTCCCTTGAAAGGGTTTGTATTTTTTCGCTGCTAATGTACTGCTTCTGTGAGACGTTTTCATTCACATTTACTTCTGTAGTACCATTCGATTCTGCAAGTGTTCCCACTGAAGCTGACGTATTTTCCGAAGCGATGCTGTCAAATACAACCCTGCGCTTTGCAACAACCTTATCAGTCACGGTGTTGCCATCAGTTTCAGAAAGAGAACTTATCGCTGCCTTATAGGTATCATATTCCTTTACATATCCCACTGAATTTCCGTCAATTAAGATTTCATATACAGTATTTTTGTAAGCGAAAAACCCAAAGGCTAAAGCTAGTATTAGAAAAGAAGAAAAGCATGCTGCAATGACCTTCTTTTTGGACATTGCTTTCTTTAAAAGGGAAGGGCGCTTGCTGGTATTTTCCAAAGCATCATCTCCTTCCAAACATAATTTTACACCTATTATTACAAAATATCAAACATGTAGCTGCATATATATATGTATAAGTCATAAAATTAACATATAGTTTATATATAAAAAGCCTGTGGAATATACAGGTTATTCTACAGGCTTTTTAACTAGTTTATAAAGTTCCAGGGGTTTTGAGATACTCCGTTTACTCTCACTTCAAAATGACAGTGTGGACCAGATGACCTTCCTGTTGAACCCATCAGGGCTATTGTCTCACCTTGTGAGACAGAAGCTCCCACACCTGCTATAAGCTTTGAATTGTGACCGTAAACAGTCTGTACACCATTTCCGTGATCTATTATTATGCAGTAACCTAGATTTCCATTCCAGCCAGAAAATACAACAGTGCCTGCTTTTGAGGCGACTACAGGTGTTCCGGTGGATGCAGCTAAATCTACTCCTGTATGAAACTCTCTTCCACGATACCCGTAATTTGAGGTAAGTATGCCAGGAGCAGGTCTTATAAAGCCTGAGGTTGATACAGTAGAGGAGCCTCTTGAGGCTGTAGAGTATACTACCTTGGTACCAACAGCTACTACCTGGTTTACTGCTTCCTTAAGCACAGTACTGTTTAATACCTCCTGGTTTGTAGTGAATCCATTAACTTGTGTGGTTTTGATTACAACCTGCTTCAGTCCGCTTTCTCCCTTGGTTAAGACTTTTGTTTGCCCTTTAATGAGATTACTGTCGTATTTTTTTGTAGTGTCATAAGGAATGGTCTCCTGGGACGTTATGTCTGCGACCGTTTCCACATTTACATAAGGAACTATTGATGAAAGATATATTTCATCTCCTATGCGAATTCTATTAATGTCGAGCTCAGGATTGAGAGACTGTATATCGCTTACTGATATACCACTGCTCATGGCGATGTCCCAAATGGTATCTCCGCTTTGTATTACATATTTCTTTGGTGATGCTACACCTGCAACTATTTTGCCGATGGCAGAATCACAAGATACTATATTATTAGTGTATTCATAGACTTCATTTACTTCGATATTATCTTTGATTGTAACAGATATTACCTGTGAGGAGCTGTCACTTGGAGTGTAATATGCTAATATTCCCTGTATAACCTGATCTGCGGCAGCGCTGTCTGATACTACTGCAAGGCATGTTCCATTTACACATAGGGCAGCTGCTGGCTCCTTAAGGTCCAGTATTGATCTGGCCATGCTTTCTATAGACTTGCTGTTTATGTACTGCTTTTCATTGGCCAGGACTGAAGTATTGACCTTTGCCAGGCTTTCTGTCATGGCAGGTTCGTTAATATTCTCAAATACAACCTTGCGCTGAAGCCGTATTGCCCCAGCAACCTCCTGACCATCTGTTTGAACGATAGCATCTATGGCTGCATTATATGTAGAAGACTCCTTAACATAGCCTACGGATTTTCCATTAATGAAAACCTCATATACCAGATGCTTATAGGATTGAACACATATGCACATGGCAGCTATTATAAGGGCAGAGAATATTGGGAATAATACCCCTATTTTGATGGTAGATTTTAATGGGATGGCATTTTTATTACCACCATTATCCAAAATATCACCTCCTTGACAATTATTTTACTGCCAAAAAATAGTTTTTGCAACCGTATTATTTTTCAGGATTGTATAGGAATATGCTGTTTTATAACAAAAAAGCATGCCAAGGCCTGTTCCAAAGCCTCAGCATGCTTTTGCTTTTCTAGTATTCCCTTTGCGGCCTTAAGACTGGTTTTGTTCTATCTGATATAGTTCCAGGGATTCTGATGTGCACCGTTTACCCTGACCTCAAAGTGGCAGTGGGGGCCAGTTGAATTTCCGGTGCTTCCCATGAGTGCAATAGTTTGTCCCTGAGTAACGTAGGTGCCTACGTTGACCTTATTACTGGAATTGTGTGCATACAGTGTTGAAACCCCATTTCCATGGTCTATTATTACGCAATAGCCATAGTTACCCTTCCAGCCTGAGAAGGTTACAGTTCCAGCCTTGGAAGCAACTATTTTTGTTCCTGTAGCAGCGGCTAGGTCTATTCCTGTATGGAAACCGCGGGAACGGTATCCATAGTTAGAGGTGAGAATCCCTGCACAAGGCCTTATAAAGCCTTTGGAGGAAACGCTGCTGCCTGAGGAGGAAGAAGATGAGGATGATGAGGATGAGGATGATGTACCTGTAGACGGCTTGGGTACTTTTACAACCTTTGTGCCCACAGCCACTATTTTATCTACAGCGGCTTTTATTGTGGTAGTTGATATAATATCCTCTGAGGTAGTTATGCCGTTTACCATGGTAACTGCTGTTACTATTTCCTCAGTTCCATTTTCTCCTTCCTGAGTAAGCTTTGTTTTGCCCTTGAGAAGGGTTTTATCAGAAACCTCCTTTGTGTTATAAGGAACGGGTTCCTGTGTGGTTACCCTTGCCTGAACCTCAACATGTATATATGGATCTGTGAGAGGAAGTGTTATTTCGTCCCCTATATTTATTTTATCCATATTCATATCAGGGTTTGCAGCCTGGATAGCATTTGCTGAAATGCTATTCGTCATAGCAAGGTCCCAAATGGTATCTCCCTGCTCTATTGTATAAACCTGGGGATTGTCTGAACCGGTTATTATTTTTTTTGCGGCAGCTTCTATGGATAGTATATTTTCATCCGCCTCATATACATCGGCTGTAGTTACTTCCTCTGGAATGGTTACGGATACTATTTCATAGTTTTCATTTACATTAGTATAATATTCCTTAACCTGAGCTATTGTAGCTTCAAAGTCCTCTTTGGTCGCTACCGCTACAACTTGGACACCATCTATGACTACAGCAATTGCAGGCTGTTTTAAGCTAAGCATTTCTCTTGCCCGATTCTCAATTATGGTGCTGCAAATGTATAGTTTTTCTTCAGACCCGCTGTCTTCTAATGCTTCTTCGGGTGTCTCAGACATCTCGTAAGACGTATGACCTTCTTCCGAATGGCTTGAGGATTCCTGCTCATTTACATTGTGCTCTTCTGAATCATCAGGAGCTTGGGCTGATGCGGATTCTTGTGTAGTATCATCCATCTTAGCCACCTCATCTGAAGCACTTTCATGGGCATCTGATGTGGTGGCAAGTACTGATGCAACAGCTTGTCCAGCTGAATAGCTGGAGCTTTCACTTTCAACAGCATTACCTGCCCTGTAATTTGCATAGGTTTTGGCAGATGCATTCATGTTGTTTAGATGACTTAAATCCTCTTTAATTTCTGATAAGGCTACTGTTTTTCTCGTGGATATTTTCTCAGCTACTTCTAAGCCATCTGTTTCTGTAATTGAGCCTAGTGCGGATTCATATTCATCATAGTTTTGCACGTATCCTATAGATACGCCATCAATATAAACCTCATATATCAGGTTATTAAACACATATACTCCCATAGCAAAAATCAATATGAAGGTGGAACAAAGGCCGATAGAAAGAGCTTTTCTTTTTGCTAATACGTTTAGAAAAAGGGAAAATACTTTTTTCAAATTTGCCAATACATCGCCTCCTTTTTTACTATAGCATTCTAACACAATTATGGACAAAATTCAAATTATAACAATATAAAAATTTAATATTTACATGAATTTCATGTGTTTAGATAATATGGATATGGTATATGCAATATTTGGGGGGGATTATATGTCTGTACTTGATAAAAGGATATAAATTATTTATATTTATAATATGAAATGCAAAAAATGATATAAATATAGGTGTTAGAAGGTAAGGTGAATGCCATGAAGGTGTTACTGGTGGCAGATGAGGAATCCTCTTATATATGGGACTACTTTGATTCTGAAAGGTTTAAGGATGTTGAGCTGGTTATATCCTGTGGAGATTTGAGGGGGGAGTATCTTTCCTATTTGGTAACTGTGCTTAATGTGCCTGTAATGTATGTACATGGAAACCATGACCAAGGCTATGACAATCAGCCACCAGGAGGCTGTGACAGTATTGATGGGATGCTGGTTACATATAAAGGCATAAGAATACTTGGGCTGGGAGGAAGCATGAAATATAAAAATGCATCTCATCAGTACACAGAAAAGGACATGGAGAGAAGAATAAAAAAGCTTAAGCCCAAGCTTTTTCTCAGCAAGGGCTTTGATATACTTGTTACTCATGCAGCAGCCTATGGCATTGGAGACGGAAAGGATCTGTGCCATACGGGCTTTAAATGCTTTAACAAGCTTTTGGACACATATAATCCTAAATATTATTTCCATGGACACCAGCATTTAAACTATAACAGGGGCGAAAGGTTAATACAATATAAGGACACTACTATAATAAACTGCTATGGCTATTATATAATAGATATAAATCAGGACTCCTGGTAAGGCTCTGCCGAAATGCTCTCAGCAAGCCAGTCCATAGATAGAATCTGCTGAGAGGAGAGAATTTGACCCTCCTCTACATGCAGGTTGTTTTTATTGTCATATAAAGGTCCTGCAAACGGGTCAAAGTCGCTATTCATTATTGCCCTTTTCATTAGCTCAACCAATCTCTGGGTTTCATAAGGTAGTTTGCTTTTAGAATAATATATGTCAAGAACTCCAGAGGTTATTCCCCACCAGAAGCTTACCAGCTTTTGAGTGAGAAACATATCGCCTACGGCTTTAATAGTTCCATTAAGTACATTTCGCAGTATTTTTTCATAAAAGGCCCCCCATTTCCATACAGGAGCTGCAAGATAAGCCTCAGGCTTCTTTTCAAGGGAAGATATGCTGCAGAGCATAGAATATACGCCGTATTCCATGGTAACGTTCCTTGGGATTGTAAGCACAAGATTCGATATTATATCAGCACCTTCTGCAATAAGCTTTTCTGTAGCTCCGAGAAATTTATCATGGCTGTTCCACTCCCTGGTCCAAACTACCCTTACTTGAGAGTATGGATTTACAAGCCTGGCACCTATGGCAAAGCTGTTTATGCAGCTTATTACCTCGGGAGTGGGGGAGGTGGCAGAGTAGCCTATAATGTTGTTTTTGGTCATGGAGCCTGCAATAATCCCGGTAAGAAATCTAGGCTCATAGGTCCTTCCATAATAATTGGATACATGAGCGTTTGCAATGCTTTCGGAGCAGTTGAAGAATTTTACCTCGGGATGCTCAAGGGCACAGCGCAGAGTGGCATTCCTAAATACAGGGCTTGTAGTAAATACAATATCATTTCCTTCCTCTGCCAGTTTTTTTATGGTTTCATATGAGGAGTCACCCTCGGGCACTCCCTCTACATAGGTAGTGGAAACCAGGCTTCCTAAAGCCTCCTGTGCCTGCTTTCTTCCTATCTCATGAGCATAGGTCCACCCTGAGGTTTCAATTGTTCTGGCGTATACAAAGGCTGCTCTTAGCTGCTTCTGGGGTTTAATAAAGGAGGTTATGGCGGAAAATATTCCTTGAGAGGCTTCAGTAGGAGTAGTCTGTATATCTATTGCATCGTCCCTCTTAAAATACCTGAGCTCCTTAATCAGTCCCCGTATAGGAACTGATATTTCCTCCTCATTTAAGCTGTCAGGAATACCGCAGAGCTTTGCATATTCAAGGAAGGCGTCTCCTGTGGTAATAGGAAGGCTTCCTCCTTCGTTTTTCAGATAAACATCTCTGAATACATTGTAAACAAAGGCCTCAAATTCCAAAAACCTATTATCCATATGCAGATCTTTTGGCTTATAGCTGTCAAGCAGGCTTAAAAGCTCCCTGAAGCTTCTTCTTCTGGAGAACCATATGGAATAAAGCCCTGTAACCTTGTTGAAGAGCAAAAACTCATAATATAGCTGGTTTGTGTGGTCTGATGGGTCTCTTCTTGGTATAAGTCTTGTAATTGTTGCATTTATAGAGTAGGCATTGAGGTATTTAAGCACACTTACCCTTTTGTTTCCCTCCACTATATAGAACCAGTTTAAATATTCATAAACCTGAACCGGGTCAGTTATGCCGTCTTCAACCTGATGGTTATATACCGACATCCACTTAGTAGCAAATTCAGAACCCTCTGGGTATACAGGCATAAAATTGGAACTAAAGGAAACTGCCCTGAAGTGGGAGTTGGTACCAATTATTTTTTTAAGTGGAATTTCAAAGGTTCCAAGCTCAACCTGGGCAACGACTTCTATGTTTTTAAGCATATCTTCAAGAGCAGGCAGGTAACCTGTTTCACCACGGCCTGTACTAATATGGTACTCCTTAAGACCTGCTTTTCTTGCCAGGGAATAGGCATTTAATGAATCTGAGTGCGGCATAATGACACCTCCTTTGTTTTATTTGTATTATAACATACAGTGCCAATCTATGGTATTAAGCCGTTAATAATATCCTGGAGACTTATTGCAAATAATAGTGTAAGGAGGGATATTAAACATGAGTGAAAAAAACTATAAGCAGAAGCATATGAATACGCCTATTGAAAAGCACGAAGCTGCACCCATAGATAATGTAGAGGAAATAAAGCCTGTTTCAAAGGTAACTGAGCCCTCTGATGAAGCCGTTGAATATGCAAAGGGATGGGTGGATATGAACGAGAAATAGAAAGTACTTCGTATGGGAAAGGTAATACCAATGGGCGGGCACAGAGTCCCGCCTCTACAATGTACCGAATGAAAGATTTACTGCTCTGACATAGTTGTTGGGAGGCTTTAAGCATACTTTTAACAAAAAACTGTATATTTATAAAAACTGCTTTACATTTTATGTAGGAATGATATAATATATTTAGTGGGACACATATAATCCGTAGGGACAAAATAAGTCCCTAAACAATATAAAGCAATGCAGGATGTTGCCTGACATGGTTATGGGGATACAAGGTGCTGATGGACAGATCGTTTGGTTCATCAGCACCTTTGCTTAATCCGCTCGAATCATCCTATAGCCTACTCCAACATGGGTTTGGATATATGGAGGTAATGAGGAATTTTCCCAGATCTGAGCCTTTCCATAAACTCCTTAGGCTCAATGTCAATAAGCTCTATCTGACCTGTCCTTTCAGAAAATTTATCAGTAATTCTTTCGTGTACAGTAATCCCGGTAATAGCAGCTGCAAGCATAATTATCATAGTCATAAAAATGGCAAAACCTTGAGATAGATTATAAAGAAAGTATAAAGATTTATTCTGTGGGCTTCATGTCTGCAAGTTGCTTATAAAGTCGCAGCCTTTCGGATGCATCCTCCTCAGCCAGAGAGAAAAGCTTATCAGCCCTATCTGGGAAGATAGTCTGTAGTGCAGAGTAGCGGACCTCTCCTTTTATGAAGTTCTGGAAGCTTTCTGATGGTTCCTTGGAATCCAGTATTAAGGGGTTCTTTCCCTGGGCCTTAAGCTGGGGATTAAATCTGTACAGCTGCCAGTAGC
>JAEZLD010000088.1 GCA_023415335.1 Bacillota bacterium
GAGATAGACAACATGGAAAAGCTTTACCGACAGAATCATTTCAAAAGGCTCAGCAATAACAGCGGTACCTCTGAGCTTGGAACAATTTTTCTTGATACCTTAAGCAACCTGGAGAGGATAGGTGACCACTCCACCAATATCGCTGAGATTGTAATAGAACAGTATTAGCTATAGATAAGGGGTTGTCGCATTAAGCAATTGCAACAGCCCCGTTTCAATGACTATTTTTTGTACGACAGCCGCCTCTCACCGACGATAGTTGTGATGGGCTGATGTTATAGCACTTAGCTTATATGCCCCATCTGCTTCACTTTATTCACACCCTGGGTAGTCACAGAGTCCCACCTCTACAGAGGGAGGCCTTTACAGTACTTTGATTTTCAAACATATTGAAGAAAACTATCACATATTAATTTTACAACTACTAGTACATCAGGCTTTTTTATAGCTTACTACCCTCAAGGTATTTTAAAATCCCTGTATATATTGCATAAGCAATTTTGTTTTGATACTCCTCATCCTGCAACAGCTTTTCCTCCCTGGGGTTTGATAAAAATCCGCACTCAACTATTATGGAGGGCATAGGATTATTTTTTAATATGTAATATGTATCAGAAGCCTTAGCAACCCTTTTATTGTTCGGATCAAGCATACTTACCATCTGGCTCTGAACACATTCTGCCAGAAGCTTAGATTGCTCATTTTCTGTCTGATAGAATACCTGAGCTCCGTAGTACTGCTGCTGTGGGAAGCTGTTAAGATGTATGCTTACAAAAACATCTCCATTGCTGCTGTTTATTATTTCCTTTCTTTTCTTCAAATCCTTGCTTTTAACCCATTTGGTGCTGGAGGCCTCGTATAGTCCTGTATCGCTCTCCCTGGTCATCAGGCATACATCCCCATTGGTTTCAATATAGCCCTGAAGCTTTTGGGAAATTGCAAGGTTAATGTCTTTCTCAACTGTCCCCGTAACTCCACTGGCTCCTCCATCCTTTCCTCCATGACCTGGATCTATAACAATGGTCCTGGCAAAGGTCTTCTGTATTATAGATGTATAGCTGCTAAGGTATCCTATATTTATTATCAGCAGAAGCATACACAAAAGCATAGTAATTGTAAACTTATGTTTTCTGGCCTTCATGGTCATCCTCCTTACCTGCTATAAATTATTATATGAATTCCAGCTATGCATATATTACAGCTCAACTCATTACATTTGTTCTTCCTTTTTTTTATCAAATCTTCTTATAAAAAAATAGTACTTATATGTTATAATAAATCCATATCAATGGTAACTAAGGAGGATTTTTTATGAAGCTATCTGTAATAGTATTAAGCGCACTTATAGGATATCTTCTTGGATGTATTCAGACAGCATACATAATAGGGAAAGTCGTAAAGAAAATAGATATAAGACAATACGGCACCAACAATGCCGGTGCTTCTAACGTAACCACTGTAATGGGCTGGAAGTATGGCATAATAACAGGAGCTGTTGACATATTTAAGGCTGCAGCTGCAGTAATAATACTAAGAATTATTTTCCCGGACACCCAGTACTCATTCTTTATCGCAGGGGCTTTTGCGCTTATCGGTCATATATTTCCATTCTATATGGGCTTTAAGGGCGGCAAGGGTGCAGCCTCACTGGCAGGCATGGCTCTGGCAATAAACTACAAGATAGCTCTGATTATTATTATTTCCCTGGTAATACTCACAATAGTAACAGATTATATAGCCATAGGCTCAATTGCAATGTATGTTCTCATGCCTATAGCTTCATATTTCTTTGGCTACAGCATGGAATGTATAATCATATCAACCTTTCTGTGCCTCATAGGACTATTTGTTCACAGAATTAACATAAAAAGGCTTATTTCCAAGGAAGAGGTCGGACTAAGGGCAGTTATCCAAAAAAACAAAGCCTCCTCCTAGCTGTAATGGCTAGGAAGGGCTTAATATTCTGGGAAGTGTATATATTCACCTATTACCTCGTCACTCCAAACCTGTACCTCTATATAGCGTTCAGGGCCATAGTGCCCGTCAGCATTCCAGCTTTGGGGTAGACCATACTTTTCTATGAGTCTCAATATTTCTCCATAGGTATACACCTTTTTCCTGTACTCCTTACCATCATCGTTTTCAGGGTTGAAGGTAGGAAACATATCTCCATAGGTAAAGGAAAGGGTAACCAGCTTAAAGCTTTCAATGGGGATCCTCAGAAAGCAAGTTTCCCTGTACCAGGTCATGAGGTATGGGCATTCCTCAAGTACCATATAGTGTGGCGATATCCTTAAGGGTTTGCCTCCCTTTTCAATAAACAGCTTTCGCACATGTAATTCCAGCTGTTTTCTTGTTTTCATATAATCCTGTTTTCTGTAGGAGGCAAAGGTTCCGCCTTGATCATGAAGTCTTGCAAGTATTTCATCTGCCTCATCCTTAGATATGTCAGAAAGGCTTCTGAATGGCCCATTGCTCTTTTCATAATAATGATACAGATACATAGCATCACCATTTCGTTTAATAAATACAGCCATAGTAATTAGTTTCTGTCAAAAGAGCCGTATAAATACCACTACCTAAAGAATAAATAAAATTTTTGTATTTGTAGAATTTTACAACTATAAATCCCCATATCTCTCCTAAAAAGGCTTATAAATACTTTCATAGACTATGCTAAAATATCCTGCCCTTAACATGAATATAAAAAGGAGACTGCTTTATGAATTTTTTCATTGCAGTCTCTTTATATATTACTTATTAAGCTTTGATCTCTTATATGACTTTATTTATTACCTCTGGCAGCTCATCAAAGGAAGCTATGGATGGAGTCTGTCTGTCCACTCTTCCAAAGCCATAGGAAGCAAATATGAAGGGTATGCCTGCCAGGTCTGCAGCATCAATGTCTCCCTGGGTATCCCCAACATATGCTGCCTTATCCACCCTGTTCCTCCTTATTATCTCCTTTATGTTCTCACCCTTTGATTTTCCTGTCCTTCCCACATATTCGTAGTCATCAAACAAATCCTTTACCTGATGATATTCCAGAAAAGATTCTATGTAGCCATCTTCACAGTTGCTTACTATGAATAGCCCATAGTTTTGTTTTAGTACCCCAAGTGTTTCCTTAAGCCTTGGATAAAGGGTTCCACCTTTCTTCCTAATCTCCACAAGCTCCTCCTGGGCGCACTCACTTAGTATTTTTTTTATCCTGTCAGAATCAATTTGTGGAAAAAGCATCTCTCCTATTTCCTCAAGGGTCTTTCCCATACATTTTTTAAGCTTTTCCTCTGTTATATCAATTTCTATATCCTCATATTTGCTAAGTACTCTCTTATATGCTGGGATAATCTGCTTCAGTGAGTTCCACATTGTGCCGTCCAAATCGAATATTATCCCTTTTCTGTCTGTATCCGCCAAACAACTGCCCCTCCATTCTTATGTGCACATTAATTACTGTTTCCCTTACATTATATTAATCCCACTTATGTCTGCTTATATTCCTGCTATTTTGAGGGCATCATGCCAATTATTCTTCCCGCAAAATCGTTAAAATTCTGGGTCTGAAGAATAACCTTTCCCGGACCCGTAAGACGGGTCAGGAACAATCCCTCTCCTCCAAGAAATATGTTTCCTAAGCCCTTTACGGTTTCTATCTCATAGGCAACCGATTTCTCAAAGGCTACTACATTCCCTGTATCAACCTTAATAACCTCACCTGGAAGAAGATTTTTAATAACCTGATCTCCATCAACCTCCAGGAACACCTGGCCATTCCCACTTATGTCCTCTAATATAAACCCCTCTCCCCCAAACAAACCAGAGGACATTCTTTTGGTCAATGCGATTTTTATATTTATACTGTCCTCAGCACAAAGGAAAGCCCTTTTCTGAGCATAGATTCCCCCTGTTCCAGTAAGGTTCATGGGAACAATATTCCCTGGCACCGTGGCTCCAAAAGCTATTACTGCATTATCCATTCTGGCAGTATAGGTGGTCATGAAAAGAGACTCTCCTGCCAGCATTCTCCCAAGGCCTTTCATGAAGCCTCCCCTGGCATTAGTGGTCATATCTATTCCCTCAGACTGCCAAACCATACCACCGCTTTGGGTATACATAGACTCTCCTCTGGAAAGTGTTATCTCAACCGCTGGTACCGTCTGTCCTATTATTTCATACCGCATAAAAATACCCCCTTTCTATGAATACTATTTAAAGTATATCATTTTTCAAAGGGAGTATGTAGGTGCATTTATAAGTCTAAAAAAAATTTACCCGACATTATTCCCTAAATGCTCTGTTCCAGCCTCACCAGTGTTTCTAATTCCTCCTTTATTTGAGAAGACACATTCTCGATTTCTAATGTGCTTGCCAGCATTTCCTGTGCTCCTGCGGTCAAATCAGAAATCCTGCTGTTTATTGAAACAATTGTCTCTATAAGCTCATTTGAAGAAGCGGATAATGAAAAAATGGATTCGCCAATAACCTTTTTGTTATTATCGCTTTCTGTAGCTGTAAGTATACTGTTTTCACTTAGCTCCTTAATCTTGTCAGCCACAACAGCAAAGCCTCTTCCAGCCTCTCCTGCTCTTGCTGCCTCTATGGATGCATTTAGTGAAAGAAGCTTTGTCTGGTCAGCCACTTCCTTAATTCCCTTATTGTTATCATCCAGCCTTACCAAAATACTCTGTATCCCATCAAACGAAACCTTCAGATTATCTGCAAAGCTCTGTATCTCAGCCATTGCATTGCTTACATTTGTGCAGTCTCCTGCATTTTGTGTATTAGCGTTATACATTTCCTTTAGCGATATATCCAGGTTACCAAAATGCTGGTTCACATTAGAGATAACATTGATTATTTTGCTGTTTACTTCCGCTATCTTTTTCTGTGCCCTTTCCATATCCTTAACAAGCATCTCATATTCGGTTCTCTCAGCCATCTGGCTTTTTGCATAGTACATACAGTTTTCCTTTATATTACAGCCATTAAATATAGCTGTTGCCATCTTCCTGCAGTTACCATATCCACAGGCTCCGCAGTTTATGGACTGATCTTGAAGGTTGAGCTTGTTCATCTGACTGAATATATCCTGAAGCTCTGGCTCAGTTGGAATCCTTACCAGATAATCCTTTGATCTGTCTGAGTAGTGCCTTATAAAATCATTTATATTAAGCTTTTTAAACAGCTTGTTAAGCTCCTTAACTCTCTTTTCCGGCTTCAGCTTAAGAGACCATGGACCTTTCTTACCTCTTTCAAGGCTCGAGTTATGTATTCTGTGCATTTCATAAAGGGCATCTTCACTGGCCAGCTTTTCCTTTTCGATTCCGCTTCCGTACACACATCCACCCTCACAATTTAAAGCATCCACTATAAACGGAAGTTCCTTATTTTGATTTATTCTCTCACTGTAATTCTTAAGGAAATCGTATATATTCTCTTCTCCTTCAATCTGCCTTACAAACACATCCTCACCACAGAACCACAATATGTTCTTTTTCAGTCCCCCTGGAGTTGGATATACAGCACCAAGTCCTGATTCTACTTCACTCTTTATTCCTTTGCCTGAAATATCTATTTTATTTTCTTTGATATATCTTATAAGGTGCTCAAAGGTAACATTATAAGAAACATACCCCTCTGTGTCAGGGTCATCTATTTCAATTTTCTTGGCAATACATGGACTGAGGAAGGCGAGCTTGTCTTCTACTCCCATATATTTTTTTGCATAAATGGCCGCACACATCATAGGGCTTTGGATAGGAACAAGCCTATCTATAAGCTCTGGGATATTCTTTTCTATATAGGTTACCACTGCTGGACATGGCTGTGATATAGCTCCATCCATTTTTTTAGAGGTTAAATAATTTACATATGCCCAGGTAGTTATGTCTGCACCATAGCTCACATCTATAAGCCTTTTTACCCCTAGCTGCTTTAGTCCCCATAGAATACCTTCGTATTCATGGGGATAATTAGCTATAAATGCAGGTGCAATAAGGAGAGATATACTTTTCCCTTCCTTAAGATCTTTAAAAAAGTGTTCTGTGTCGTCCTTATAGCTTCTTGCATCATGATCGCATGCATCAAAGCATGCTCCACAGGCAATACAGTTATCCCCTGCTACGTTTATTTTACAGATTTCCCCTTCTGACTCAGCATGGTTTGCAGTTATGCTTGGGCATAATGATATACATCTGTTGCAGCCTATGCATTTATCATTGGTAAACACCAGGCCTTCATTAAATTCAGACATTTTTATCCTCCTTTTATAAAAACACTTTTATGTTTTGACATATTTTTTATTTTCTGCACTAAAGCTTATATAATGTGCATATATCCTACATTTACTACAGTATTCCTCTTTATTATCGTTGTTTAAACCTATAAACTTTACATTCCATACTTAATATGAGACCCAAAACACATATCAACAATTGATAACCATAGTATTACATATGATGTAGCTGGAAATGCAGGTGTAAAAACCAAATAAAAAGTAAATGAAGGAAGCCTACATGCCACCATGGCTATATACGTGGAGAGGAAATCATAAGATAAAGAGATGCAAGACACAGGTATTGCCTGATTAAAGTAGCATCACAATCCTTTATTGTACTTAAGCCCATATAAAATTAAGGGTATGCCACACCTGTATAGTACAGCACACCCTTTTAAACTTACAGCTTACTTGTTATAACCTCTACCATTTCAACATAAGGCTTTTTCCCATAATACATAATATTAATGATCCTGTTGCCCTTCCTTGCAACCAACGTATATAGTCCTGTATAACTATTTCCTATACGATATACCTCGTCTAACCCCTCATATTTAAACTCATTGGTATATACTGCAAAGCCTTGAGGCCAATTGTCTGGGCTTTCAGCTGTTCGTATAACATCACCTACAAGCCTTTCTGCCAATCCTTCTGTGAAAACCTCATAACATTCCACTCGCATATATGGAGAATACTCCTTCTCATTCCATTTCTCACCTGTTACCATAAACTGTTCGACTGTATTGTACTGCTTATATAAAAGATGCCTTGTTCTGCTAATAAGATTGTCGTATTTAAACCAGTGTGTATCTAATAAAGAGCTGTCCTGCTTTTCTATGTCATTTAGCCGTATGAAATCACTGCTTTCTTCATCTGTAAGCAACTCATAGTTTGTTTCTGAAACTGCCCTTACCAGCTTTACACCTGGAATTACCAAGACATACATAAGTAGAAGTACTACAATGAATATAGACATCGCTGCCATTACATGGTTTAGTGTACCTATTCCCTTTTTACTGGCAACTGTTTGAGTAATTACTTCTCCAGCCTTTACACTCCCTCTCTCATGCTTTTTAAGAGCTAAAAAATCTCTCCGTTCAAAAGTTAAAACCACACAAAATAAGCAAAAATATGCCACTAATAAAATTGCATCCTTATCAAATATATTCATCCAAGGCGTATTGTTGCGTCCTATTATCAGAATCAAGGCAAGCATCATTATTATAAATAGCGCCATCCATTTTCCCACATCAGTCATCAATGCTTTTCGTCCTCTTGTAATTATGCTGCCGAATTCCTCAGAGTTATCATGTGCCTCATGTAGATCGGCCTTCCTCGGTGTACAAAATACACATATTCCCTTCCATCTGCAAACATATGTCCAACCCATACTGCTGTATTTCTCTCTCATCCTTTTAATATAACCAATGGAGCATGGTTCAAGCTTGTACTCCATATCCCTAGGCTCCTGCTTTGCAAAAACACACCAGGGTCGTATTATCTTAGTTAGAATTAGACCCTTCATAGCCATATTGTTTAGCCAGCCTTCAAACCCCGTAAAGTTGAATGGGGTTCCATACATTATCCTTCTAACGCTCATATCCCATCCTCCATTTAGTATATTGAATATATGCTACCATTTTTTTCATGTTATGTAAATACATCTCAAAGAAAAACCCCTGGCTTAGAGCCAGAGGCCTGTACAATATACTTTTAATTTTGCAGCATAGGTAATATTGACTGGTAGAAATCAAGACTCTCAGGATTTGCAAGGGCATCCCTGTTTGTAACCTTTCTGCCATTTATTATGTTGGTAACAGCACTCTCTACCTTCTTGCCGTTTAAGGTCCTTGGAATATCAGGAACCTGGATGATGACAGAAGGTACATGCCTTGGGGATGCATTCTTTCTTAGAATGTCCCTTATCTCCTTTTTCAGGTCCTCGTCCAGCTTTATTCCGTCCTTGGTCAGTACAAATAGAATTACTCTCTGGTCCCCCCAGAAGTTCTGACCTATAGCAAGACTGTCCTGTATCTTAGGAAGCTTATCTACCTGGTTGTATATCTCTGCAGTTCCTATTCTCACTCCTGATGGCTTTAATACCGAGTCACTTCTTCCGTAGAAGGTTACCCCTCCCGTATCTGAATGGAACATTACATAATCCCCATGCCTCCATATGCCAGGGTATACATCAAAATAAGCACTATGGTACCTGTCACCGCCTTCATCATTCCAGAAGTAAAGGGGCATTGAAGGTGCCGGGCATAGACATACAAGCTCCCCCTGCTGGTCTCTTACAGGCTTCCCATTGTCATCAAGGCATTCTATCTTCATTCCAAGTCCCGGTGCCTGCAGCTCCCCTGAGTATACAGGGCTTATTGGGCTTCCAATTGCAAAGCATCCGTTTATATCCGTTCCTCCGGCTATTGAGTTAAAATGCACATCCTTCTTTATGCAGCTGTATACAAACTCAAAGCCCTCCTCTGACAGCGCTGAGCCTGTCTGAGATATGGTTTTAAGGCTATCCAGATTTACTGCATCTTTAGGAACAAAGCCCTGAAGCATAAGAGAGTGGATGTAGCTGGCACTGAGCCCGAAGGCTGTAACCTTTTCCTCCTCAAGCACCTTCCATATAGCTGAAGCATCTGGATAGGCAGGATTGCCATCAAACAGCACTATCTTAGCTCCAGTCCCAAGTGCTGCAGCCTGCCAGTTCCACATCATCCAGCTGCAGGTTGTTATATAAAGAAGAGTTTCACCATCATGTATACCGCTATGGAGCACAAGCTCCTTAAGCTGGTTTATAAGTATTCCTCCTATGGACTGAACCATGCATTTTGGCTTTCCTGTAGTTCCTGAGGAGAACATGACAAGCATTGGTGCTGAGGCGTCCATCTGCTCAAACATAAAATCCTTTGTATCAGCCTCCCGGAGATACTGATCCCAACCAACTGAATTTTTAATATCTCTACAAGCCCCATTCCCTGCATAATGCACGACTATTACCTTTTCAATAGTATCTATACTGTTTGAAATTTTCTCTGCATTGGAAAGAACATCAAAGGTTTTACCCTTGTAGTAGTATCCATCTGCAGTTACCATTATCCTTGGCTTAACCTGGCCTATCCTGTCTACTGCAGCCATAGGTCCTATATCAGTTGCACATGAGCACCAAACAGCACCTATTGCTGTAGTTGCCAGCATTGCAATTATGGTCTCAGCCAGATTGGGAAGGTAGCCTGCTATTCTATCACCCGGCTTTATACCATCCCTCCTGAAGGCTGTAGCCATCCTTATTACCTGGTCATATATATATTTATAGCTGTATTCTCTACGTACACTGTTTTCTCCTCTGAAAACAATGGCTGTTCCCTCACGGTCACTACAACGAAGCATATTTTCAGCATAGTTGAGATTTGCGCCTGGAAACCACACTGCACCAGGGAATCTCTTCAGATCATCTACTACCTTTGAATAGGGAGTTGAGCATTTTATATCCATGAAATTCCACACCGAATCCCAGAAGCATTCGGTCTCATTTACTGACCACTTGTAAAGCTCCTGGTATCCGCTAAAGTTCTTGGTATACCTGTCATTAACATAATTCATGAATTTCATCATCCTAGAGTGGCTCTTGCGCTCATCTGATGGAGTCCACAATGGATTTTTCATTACTAAAGCATCCCTTTCTATTAATCAATATTTAGCTGCATTAAAGGTAATATAAATAGGTTTATACCTTTTATTATGAGTGAACACCTCAATCCCTCAAAATTATTCATGTAGATTTATGTATTTATACCCGATTTTGTCAGCTATTTTTAATTATACCATTTCTGTAACATATTTAAAATATTTGCATAAACTTTTACATTATGAATAATTTGTTGTTTTATGTAAACAACAAAATCCGCACACCATGAACACAAGTCCATAGTGTGCGGATCCTTTTGCTATATTATCAGGCCTTTTCCCAGACAACTCCATCCTTTGTATCCTTTATGACGATTCCCCTGGCAAGAAGCTCGTTTCTTATCTCATCTGCCTTTGCATAGTTCTTTTCCTTCTTGGCAGACTTTCTTTGCTCTATTTTCTCCAATACAAACTTTTCAAGCTCATGATCTATTCCGTCATCCACAGCCTCATTAACCAGTCCTAATGAAAGCACCTCATCAAAGCTCTTTAAAAGCTCAAGCTTGCTCTTATCACTCATGTCTGCCTTAAGCACATCATATACAACTGTAAGTGCAGAGGAGGTGTTAAGATCACTGCATAAGGCATCCTCAAAGCTGCTCCTGAGCTGTGCCATCTTATCCTTATCCAGCTCTCCCTCATCCTTAAGGTTTGCTATTCTCCTTGTAAGCTTGTTATAGGCCGCAGTCACGTTGTCCAGCACCTCATAGGAGAACTCCAGAGGCTTACGGTAATGGGATTGGAGGCAGAACATCCTATAAACTAGTGGGTTATAGCCCTTTTCCTCCAGCAGCGAAACTGTAAGGAATTCTCCCTTTGATTTGCTCATCTTCCCATTCTTATCTATAAGGTGATGTACATGGAACCAATAGCTACACCACTTATGTCCAAGATATGCTTCGCTCTGGGCTATTTCGTTTGTATGATGTGGGAATGCATTGTCAACGCCTCCACAGTGTATGTCCATGTATTCACCCAGGTGCTTTATGCTTATGCCTGAGCACTCGATGTGCCACCCTGGATAGCCTACTCCCCAAGGACTTTCCCATTTAAGCTCCTGATTATCAAATTTCGACTTTGTAAACCATAGCACAAAGTCGCTTTTATTTCTCTTGTTGGTGTCCTCATCCACGTCCTCCCTGACTCCAACCATAAGTTCCTTTTCACTCTGACTGGTGAACACATAGTAGTCATTAAGCTTAGAGGTGTCAAAGTACACATTTTCACCAGCCACATAGGCATAACCCTTCTCTAAGAGCACCTCAATTATGTGTATGAATTCATTTATGCAGTTTGTAGCAGGCTCAACCACATCAGGCTTTTTAATGTTTAGCTTCTCGCAGTCATTGAAGAAGGCATCGGTATAGAACTTAGCTATCTCCATAACTGTTTTATGCTCACGCTTTGCTCCCTTGAGCATCTTATCTTCGCCAGTGTCCGCATCGCTTGAAAGATGGCCTACGTCAGTTATGTTCATTACCCTTTTAACATCATATCCAATGTAACGAAGTGCCTTCTCCAGCACATCCTCCTCAATATAGCTTCTAAGGTTACCTATATGCGCAAAATGATATACAGTAGGTCCGCAGGTATACATGTTAATCTTACCTTCTACACTTGGTATCAGCGGCTCTACCTTTCTTGTCAGTGAATTATAGATATTAAATTTATTCTCCATTTTGAATCCCCTTCATAATACTCCTATAGTTTCAAAGGCTCCCCTAATCGGCAGCATTGTACTTTAAAAAAATAATACCATATATTTTAGATATTAACCACTACTTTCTAATTAAAAAGCCCCAGGTACTGGTTCTGCCCTATGGTTTGTATATATCATACTCTCTGATATCCTTGTTTAATTTACTCCTTCACCCTATATACTCTGCAGTCATTGGTTCTTTCCATAAAGCCATACTCGATAAGCGCCCTTCTTAACGTGGCATAATCCTGCTCATATATCCTCTGCAGGATTTTATTAACCTCACCCTCTGAGTAATCGTTGTCTCTTTTAAAGCTTTTCATTATCTCTCTCATTATTATTATCTTTTTCTTTTCCTTTACTGGAAATTGCTTTAATGCACCATTTTCGTCCATATAGGTTTTTAGGGTCTTTTCCTTTTCCACCTTGGTAATACCATACCTGTCATCCACCATAGTAGCAGCCATGTGGGTTTCCTGAATTTGTCCTTTGTCGCTCTTTCCTATGTTGCTGCTGGTTTGCTCCTCTATGGACTGCATCATTGCAAGAAATAGCTTTGATTGTTTTTCCTTTTCCCTCAGCTTGAATCTATGGTTCCTGACGGTAGATTGGGCAATTCCAACCTCCTCTGATATCTGCTTATCTGATTTGCCCTGTGCTATAAGCTTAAGCAGCTGTCTTTGTATTTCAGAAATCCCTGTAAGGGATGTCTCCTGTTTCAATAGGTAATCAGCAACAGTACCATGTTCATTTCTGATATGCTGATTTACACCTCCTATTGCATCATACAGTTCATCATCTATTTTGTATATTCTCCCCCTTATAAAGCTTTCTCCACACAGCAGGCATATAAAATGGTCCTTTTCCTCGCAAAAACCCTTTGTAATATCCTCAACTGAATGATTCCATATCATAGCCTTCACCTCCCTGAGTTATTCTATATTATACCACTATTATCAGCCACAATAGAAGCTTAAGTAAACATAATTTCATTTTGTTTGCACTATATTAAAAGTTAAAGAAGCCTGCGTACAATGACAAAGACCGCAGCCTGTGCTTAATGCATAGGTTGCGGTCCACTTTTGAAGCTTCTTTACTTTTTATGAATACAGCTGCCAACTGCCATTCCAATTACCATCCCAAAGCTGATTCCATAGCCCAGGTTAATATTAGCTGCTGTGCTTATGGCAACTCCCAGGCACATGCCTATGCTCATGCCCATGGCTATGTAGTTTTCCTCATCCTCACTTTTTTCAGAGGCGTCTGACCCATTCTCACCTGATTTTTGATTTTCCTTATGTTTACTTGATTTCTTAAAACCATTTGCTGCTATTATTGCTACCGATAATCCTAGGATAATCCAGGGAAGGGCTGCTATTATAAAATCCCTCATTCTATCCTCCTGCAGGTATTATATATATTCCTCATTTTCCTCAAGTTCCATTATAAGGTTAAACAGGTTATCCTGCTCCTCCAGCTCACGGGATATTTTCTCCTCCAGCTGTGTAAGCTGTTCATAATCACAGGCTATGTCAGGGTCCTGCTGCTTATCTCTTAGCTCCTGCAGCCTTCCCTCACTTTCTTCTATAAGCCTTTCATATCTTTCTATCTGCTGCTTTCTCTTAATCTCAAGCTTTGCCGGGCTGTAGCGGGGTTTCTTCTGCTCCGCCTCCTGCAGCTTATTCTCAGGCTTAGCATTGCTTTGAGCCATGGGCTGCTGGCCCTCCTGCTTTCTCTTTTCCTGAAGGTACTCCTCATAGCCAAAGGGATATTGCTTAACGTCATCCTTTTCAAAGTCCAGTATACCTGTTGCTATTTCCTTTATAAAATACCTATCGTGGGATACCACAAGCACCGTGCCGGAATAATTCTTAAGCATGCTCTCCAGTGCTTCCTTACCCATTATATCCATGTGGTTTGTGGGTTCATCCAGTATAAGCAGGTTTGGGTGCTTTTTAAACAGCTTGCATAGGGCAAGCCTTACCCTTTCCCCTCCTGACAGCTGCATAAGCTGCTTGAACACCTCCTCCTGTGTAAACAGGAAGCTTCCCAAGGACTGCCTAACCTCAGTTTCCATCAGGTTAGGGTATTCATTCCAGAAGTCCTCCAGAACCGTAAGCTTAGGATCCTCACTTTCCATAACCGCTGCCTGTTGGTCAAAATACTCCCATTCAACCTCTCCACCTATGGTGTACCTTCCACCTAATGCAGGAATCTGGCCTATTAATGTCTTGAGGAGGGTTGATTTACCCTTTCCGTTCTCTCCTATTACAGCCATACGTTCTCCCCTCATAAGTCTGAAGGATACTCTGCTCAGTACCCTGTCATATCCTATCTCAAGACCGGAAGCTGTCAGCACCTCCCTATGGCTCTGTATCCTTGGCTCAAACTGTGCCTTAAAGGTTTTAGTGTCGAACCTTCTGGGCTTTTCTATTTTTACCATATGCTCTATTGCCATTTTCTTAGAATGGGCTGATGCTACCTTGGTAGGGGTGTTCTTCCACTTTTCAATCCACTCAGTAAGCCTCTTAATCTCCTTCTGCTGGGCTTCATAGTCCTTCTGCTGCTTTTCGGCATCCAGTCTCTTTCTCTCCATAAAGGCAGAATAATTGCCCGGATAACGCTTTATCCTGTGGTATTCTATTTCATAGGTTACATCTATGACCCTATCAAGAAACATACGGTCATGTGATACTATTACTACTGCCTTGTTATAGCTTTTTAGATACCCCTCCAGCCACTCTATGGTAGGCATATCCAGATGGTTTGTTGGCTCATCCAAAAGCATTATATCAGGCTTTTCAAGCAGCAGCTTCACAAAGGCTATCTTGGTCTGCTGTCCTCCCGAAAAGGTTCCCATAGGCTTCTTTAAATCCTCTAATGCAAAGCCAAATTTCTGGAATATGGTCTCTAAATCCCTGCGGTAGGTATATCCACCTAATAGCTCCATTCTTGTCTGCAAGTCTGCATATTCGTTCAGGAGACTTTGGCTTGTGTCGCTTTTCATCTTCTC
>JAEZLD010000096.1 GCA_023415335.1 Bacillota bacterium
GTTACATATACGTCACAGTCCATGAGCCTCCACCCCCCACGAGCCCTGCAGGCCTCATGTATGGCAAGCATCTCAGCATGAGCTGTGGAATCCTTCATAAGCTCCCTTAAATTATGCCCTCTGGCAATAACTACCCCATTGTGTACCACAACAGCACCAACGGGCACCTCATCCAGCATGGCAGCCTTTTTTGCTTCTTCTATTGCCAGAGACATGTAATACTCATCCATTTGAACACTCCTGATTATAAAAACTGCTTTTATTATATTATCATTATCCTTGGGTGTAAACCTTAACGGATTCTAAAGGACCTGCTCCCTGCAGCAAAAAACAGCATGCCTATAAGGCAGGCTGCTCCCCCGAAGAGGAAGGCCCCCCTGAGGGTAGTATCTGCCAATGCCCCAAATACCAGGTTGGTGCCAACCCCTACACTATCGATTATTATAGCGTTTATGCTCAGGGCAGTTGCCCTGTTTTCTGTGGTTATTCCTTTATTCTGCAAATCCATCTGCAGGGGCTGGAACAGGCTGAATGCAGCCCTGAGGATTATGATACACAATACTGATAGTACAGCATTCCCTGTAAATGCCAGAATAAAGCAGGCTACTATGGCAGCTGAATAAAGCACATATGATATGACGCCATAGCCCAGCTTCCTGGTTATTCTCTCTGACCAGACCCCGCACAAGCCTACTATGGTAACTATTATATAAATATACCCTATGGTTGATGGTGACATACCACACTTTATATACTGCAGCTGATTAAGGAATACAGTAATGGTCTGGTGTGACTCATTAAGCAGTGCCACTCCCAGAAGAAGCATAAGCAGCCTCTTGTTTTTGACTACTCCAGATAGCAGGGAGACAAACTGTCTTACGCTCTGCTCTCTTTTCTCATTTCCACGGACCTCCACAAGCCATAAGGATAGTACTGCAGCAATTCCATAGCTGACTACCGTAAGGAGGCCAGACAGGCTGTAGTTATCCTTTATAAACACCGAAAATATAAGGGATGCTGCCAGAAGTCCTGCGGTTAAAAGGCTGTTATACACTCCAAATACCCTTTGGCTATGGTCCTTATCACAAGACAGATATAGTATGCTCTGCTCCACACCGGACATTCCAGAAACTATAATACTGAGCATTACTCTCTCAAGCAGGAAGAGTCCGAAGCTATCTGCCTTCCAGAACACTATCTTGGATACGAAGTACAGCATACAGCAGAATACCATTGTCTTTTTGTACCCTATTTTATCTGCTATGACACCCCATGGCAGCTCCAGCAGCAGGCATAAGGCAAGTGATATGCTTTCTATTATTGTTATCTGAAATACAGTAACCCCATGTGCCTGGCGATATAGTGTAGCCACGGGGCCGTAGAAGACCATACCCTGCAGCAGGGCAATTATATACATTATATATACATTTCTTTTATTCATACGAATGCAGTTCCTTTCCAATTTTTTAGACACAACAAAAAACGATGCTCATAGAGTATCGTAAGGTGAAGCTATGATGTTGTTTCTAAATTGGATAATTCACGATACATTCCTCCAGTATCATTAAGGATATTATACTACACCCCATCTGGCAGATAATGCTTCCACCAGGTGGGCACAGGAAAACATTCCAAATGGATGTCTTCACCCCTGCAGGGTTTAGGCTAATTCAAAATACTTCTTGTTCTTTTTTTATAATATCACAGGAATACATATATTACCAATAAAATTATTTTATGCAAAAGCAAAACCCAGCAGATTAACCAATCTACTGGGCTGATTTGGTGCGCCTGAGACGAATCGAACGTCCGACACACGGTTTAGGAAACCGTTGCTCTATCCCCTGAGCTACAAGCGCATATAAGAAATCGTCTGTTCGGAAGAACATATATTATTATATAAATTATATTATAATTTGTCAACTATATTAATTACGGTATATTTTAGCAAATATCAGTTTAGTTACTATTCTTCCTCTCTAGCTTCATTTTCTCATGCTCTACTATATATCTGTCCACAATCTGACTGAGCCTGACAACATCTTCATCAATTATAAAGTTGTTATCCTTTATTTTCTTGTTTAAACAGTCGCTGAGTACGCGTATCTGTGCTTGAAGAGGGTACACCTTAACCACCTCGAATCCTATATGATTACTTATCAAACATATTTATACTAGCTTGTCTACCTGCAAATGTCAAATATTTGTCATCCCATTATTTTCCTAATTTCTCTAAATAATCCCATTTGCTCCACGGTGCTTAATATTTCGTAATATTTCTTAATATTTCATAGGCTTTCCTTAACAAACAATAGAAGCGCCGGATTACCGGCACTTCTTCTACACATATTCTCTTTTTATTACTTCACCCTCGATGCTTATAGTAACAACCTTTATTGGAATATCTGAGTTAGCATTGTCTCTGGCAGTCTGCACAGCATAGGTCATTCCTCCGCAGCAGGGTACCTGAATTCTGAGAACCGTTATACTTTCCAGGTTGTTTATTCTTATGAGTTCCTCAAGCTTGCTTATATATGGCTCTATATCATCAAGCTTTGGGCAGCCTACAACTACAGCCCTTCCCCTAAGGAAGTCCTTGTGGTAGTCTGCATATGCGAAGGGTACACAGTCAGCTGTAACCAAAAGGTCAGCGCCCTTAAAGTATGGAGCAGCCGGGGACACCAGAGACAGCTGTACAGGCCACTGTGCAAGCTGTGAGGCCTGCTTTTCCCCTGATGGTGCAGGAGCTGCTGCTCTTTGTATAGTCCTCATGGCACTGCCAGGGCAGCCGACCTGATGAGGTGCTGGAGAGGACTTCTCTTCCCTTTTCTCTTGGCCCTTTATCATTTTTTCCACTGCCTCCTGGTCAAACTCGTCAGCCTCCCTTTCGATAACACTGATAGCATCCTGTGGACAGTGCCCAAGACATGCTCCCAGTCCATCACAGTATACGTCGCTTACAAGCCTGGCCTTCCCATCAACTATCTTAAGTGCTCCCTCCGCACAGTTTGGAATGCAGAGTCCACAGCCGTTACATTTTTCCTCATCTATATGAACTATCTTTCTTAGTGCCATTTTAAAGCCCCCTCCCTTTATATTCTTAATTATACATCATTTAAAGCTAAGCTTCTACTTAAGCATCTCTTTAAGGTCTGCCTGAGCATCCCCGCTTATAAGGTGCAGGTTGAACTTATCTACCAGTACCTGTGTTACCTCAGGTACAAAGAACTCTGGTGCCTTAGGTCCTACATAGATGTTTTCCACTCCAAGGCTGAGAAGTCCCAGAAGTATGGCGACTGCCTTCTGCTCAAACCATGAAAGCACGATTGAAAGCGGAAGCTCGTTTACTGAGCAGTTAAATGCCTCTGCCAGGGCAAGGGCAATCTTAACTGCTGAAATGGAGTTGTTGCACTGTCCAAGGTCTATGAACCTTGGTATATCGGTTCCCGGAACCTTACCGTAGTCCACATCGTTGAACCTGAACTTACCGCAGGAGGTAGTCAGAAGAACGCAATCCTGTGGAAGTGCCAGTGCCAGCTCCCTGTAGTAGTCCCTTCCCTTTGTAGGTGCGTCGCAGCCTGCAATGGTAAAGAACCTTCTTATCTTCCCTTCCTTAACAGCTGCTATTATCTCTGGTGCGATGCTTAAAACTGTGCTGTGGTGGAAGCCTGTAATAAGTGTCTTGTCAGACTCCACATTTGCCTCTTGCAATGAAAGGGCCTTTTCTATAATAGGAGTAAAATCATCGTTTTCAATCTTCCTTATGTTGTCAAGCCCTGCCACGTCATAGGTAAAGAGCCTGTCTCCATAGGTTCCCCTTATTATAGGCATTACGCAGTTAGTGGTAACCAGTATGGCTCCAGGGAATTCCTCAAACACTCTTCTCTGGTCATACCATGCCTTTCCTACGTTTCCCTTAAGGTGAGTAAACTTCTTAAGCTGTGGGTATCCGTGGGCTGGAAGCATCTCTGAATGGGTGTATATATTAATGCCCTTACCCTCTGTCTGCTTTAAAAGCTCCTCTAAGGCATAAAGGTTATGTCCTGTAACAAGTATGCATTTCCCTTCTACCTTATCCTCGCTTACAACTACAGGCTGTGGTATTCCAAGCTTTTCTGTGTGTGCCTTGTCAAGCACATCCATAATCTTTACTGTAGCTGTACCTACCTTCAGAGCCATAGCCAGGGTATCCTCAGGGCTGAAGTTTACATTGGTAAGTGTGCTGTATAGGGCCTCCTGGGTTATTCCATCAACCTCCGGGTCAATGTATCCAAGCTGCCTTGCATGGGTTGCATAGGCTGCTACCCCCTTAAGTCCGAATATAATAGTATCCTGCAGGCTGGCAATTACAGGGTCCTTTCCGCAAACCCCTATTTTTGTGCAGCCTCCCTTTAATGTCTGTTCACACTGATGGCAAAACATAGTTAAAACCTCCTCATCATTTACCTTTATTTTTATGGTTTGTTTGTTCTTTTCTATATCTAGATTATATATGGAGTAAAAAATAAAATCGGTAACCTATGTTACCGATTTTATAAGTTTTAAATTATTTTGCTTCCTTAGAAGGTGCTACCTGCTCCTTGCTTTCATTCTGCTGTTTTGCAGCCTCCTCCTTTTTATTTTCCTCGTTGATAGACTTCATTATATTTTCCTTTATTCGGCTTACCTTCTCGTCAGAGACTCCCCCATCTGCATTCTGGAGTGATACCCCAAGCTTTTCACTTATAAGCAGTGTAAGCAGCATGTCAAATGCATTTATGTTGGATTGGTGCCCGTCTCCCCCCATGCTTATTACTGTCTTAGGCACTATGTCTATTCCTGTCTTTTCAATAGCAGAGGTAAACCTGTTCATAATATCCTGGGTTACCTGGTACTGTGGCCCTCCATATGCCCTTACCTGTTCCTCTACAGCAATAGCCTTTCCTATTCCGACCCTTGCTTCCCTTTCAGCCTCTGCCTCAGCTATGGCCTTTATCTTGGCTGCATCCTGCAGTGACCTCTGGTACTCTGCCTTACCTTGGTTGCTTTGTATGTCTATGTTTATCTGTGATTCAGTAAGGAACCTCTGCTGCTCTGCCTTAGATTCTGCCTCCCTAAGCTCCCTTTCCTTGGCAGCTGCCTTCTCCTGCTGGGAGTAGGTTTCTATCTTTTCTACTGCTATCTGCCTTTCCCTCAACTGTGTAAGTATGAACTCTATTTTGTTGTCATTGGCCGAGGAGGATGGAGTTCCTATAAGTACCTCCTCAAGCTCCAGGTTGTAGTGGTCAAACTTAGCCTTCATCTCACTAGAGGCCGTTTGCTGTATCTCGTTTCTTTCCTGGATTATCTGAATCAAGGTTTTAGTCTGACCGATGTTTTTAAAGTATGCAGATACCATGGGGTCTAAGGTCTGATCAACCAGCATCTTTATGTCTCCGAACCTTTGTATAACCAGTGATGCCTTCCTATAGTCTATATGAAGCACAACTGAAAGAGGCAGAGATGGTTCAAAGGCATCCTTGGTTATAAGGCTAACCTCCTTCAGGTTCTCATCATATTTATGCACACCGCTCTGGTTACTTATCCACTTTAGTATTATGTTAGTTGTGGGGACCTTTACTATTTTGCCTGCATAGGTGTTGAAGGCATACTTTCCAGGCATAAGCGGCTGCTGCCATACTCCCCTGCAGCCTTGCTCCACCAGCTCTCCATGCTTGTATAGATCTCCAGTGGAGTCTATTCCCTTAGGTCCTATATAGGATACTACAACACCTACAAACCCAACGTCTATTATAGTTTTGTCTATAAGCTCTACTGTTGCAAAAAGCCTGTTTATAAAATAGGTTCCCTCCACCAGCACCTGATGCTGCCTTCCCCTGAAGCCTCCTGCTATAAGGAATTTTTCCGGGTCCTGGAAGTTGTTGTGATAGGTCTCAGGCTTTGAGGCGTCATCTCCTACTGTAGGCGCAATTATATCATCCTTATTTAAGGACGGGCCATCATGGACAGTGACTATCCCCACCTTGTCATCTGCTCCCTTTATAACTATGGGCTTAAAGCCTCCCCTTTCCTTAAGTCCTACTGCCATGGTGTTTATAAAGTTCTCCTCAGAGCGGTTTCCCATGGGCAGATAATATATCCTATCCTCAGTTATTACTATAAACTGTGCCAGATTGAATGCATAGGTTCCTTCGCGCACTATTCCTCTCTGTGGTCCCTTTTGTCCTCCATTTTGAAGAAAACCTCTTACGTTCTGGAAGTTGCTGCTTTCAAGCACTATCTTTCCTAAGGTCTGGGTAGGTGCCAGAGGCTGTCCGTCCCTTGCAAACACATATGCAATCTGTCCCTGGGATATGGTAACTAATGGAGCCATGTGCAGCTTATACATAAGAGGAGTGCGGAAGTGTATACCTCCTCTCA
>JAEZLD010000121.1 GCA_023415335.1 Bacillota bacterium
CTTAATCCTCCCACATGGTCCTCATGGGCATGGGTGCATACCACATAGTCCAGATGGGATATATTCTGCTTCTTCAGCACCGCTGCCACAACGTCTGAATCCTCCACATTTCCCCCATCTATAAGCATGGACTTGCCATCGCACATTATAAGGGAGGAGTCGGCTTGCCCCACGTCAATGAAGCGGACCTGGAAGATGGAGCCATTGGGAATGGAAGGTGTGCTCCCTCCCAGGCAGCCTGTAAGGGATAATGAAATCAATACTGTGGTTAAAAATACTATCAATGGTCTAAATATTCTTTTTATGATTTTAGTCTCCTATCCTAAAGTTGTAAAGGACTCGGGGTCCTTTCATATTTTACTATATGAGATAAAGGGCAACAATATACTTTTTGAAGTTTAGGGTAAAGGCACATATCCATACGTTTGCTCATTATGTATTGGATTTATCGCCGCCTGTACTCAGGGGATGCGTCAGGACACTGTACCAATTATTGGAGCTATAATAATACATATAAAACATGACCTGTATATAGTATAATATAGATGATAAATAATAATCATCTAATAATGAACAGCGTTATATAATATATGGCGTGATTTGGAATAGTTAAAAAGTAATCATAATATAAACAGGAGAATATTAATGGTTGGAATAATTGCCCTATTAGTCCTGACAGCTGCCCTGCTTATACTTTTGGCAGCAGAAGCTGTTATAGGTATCAGGTGCCTTATAAAGAGACATACAGGTACACTGGCTTCAAAACAGTGCATAAGGTTTAAAAGGAATTCACTGCTCCTGGTCATTACAGCTGCTTTAACAGGAGGTTATATTCTATTCAGTCAGTTTGCGGCTTCTACACCGCCTATTAAAGATGAAAATGGAAGGGTGATTGAAGGAAGCATTGCCGAACTGAAACAGGTTAACCTGAACGGCAGGAAGGAATGGATCAGCATTAGAGGTGAAAACAGTGACAATCCTGTACTTCTTTTTTTGGCAGGAGGCCCGGGCGGCACGCAGATGTCAGCGGTACGTCTTGAACTTTCCCAGCTTGAAAAGCATTTTGTAGTGGTTGTATGGGATCAGCCCGGCTCTGGAAAGTCTTACAGTGCAGGGGGTAAAAACCTGACAGTTGATACCTACATTGAAGATGGACTAGCACTAACGGAATATCTATGCCAGCGATTCGGCCAGGAGAAGATTTACCTGGTAGGAGAATCCTGGGGCAGCGCGCTTGGAGTGTTTTTGGCGTCAGAGTCTCCTGGCAGCTATTATGCAATGATAGGAACGGGACAAATGGTGGATTTTGTGGAAACGGAAAACATGGATTATGACAAGGCTATAGAAATTGCAGAAGGCAAAGGCGACACAGAAAAAATAGAAAAACTAAGGAAAAATGGCCGGCCACCCTATTATGGTTCGGATGTTACATGGAAAAGTAACGAATACTTGAATTATCTTTACATTTATATGGCCAGGAACCCGGAAATCCACAATAGTGGCTTGAATACATTTGATTATATTTTTACATCTGAGTATGGGCTTATGGATAAAATCAATTATCTGAGAGGAATCGTTTCAACCTTTAATCATGTTTATCCGCAGCTGTATGGTACAGATCTACGGAAAGACTATTCAAGGCTTGAAGTTCCCGTATATTTTTTCCTTGGCAGGCATGACATCAATGCGCCAACCTCTTTAACGGAGGATTATTATACAGTTCTAGAGGCTCCACACAAGGAAATCATATGGTTTGAACACTCAGGCCATAGCCCATGGATAAGTGAGAGCGATAAATTTGTTTCTGAACTGCTCTCAATTGTTGAATAAGCAAAATATACAGCAATAACATATCTGCTGGGCAGCTGTGCTCTCCGCATAATTGCTTAAAATATATTAAAAGAAAGAAAAAATTAAATAGGAAGAGATAAAATCTTGTGGTATTATTAAATTATTAACAAACCATTAAATGGAAAAGAGGTTGGAAAATGCTTAGAATCGAGAATCTTACAAAGACCTATGGAGATAAAAAGGCCGTAGATAACCTATCATTGCATATCCAGAAGGGTGAAATATATGGCTTTATAGGTCACAATGGAGCAGGAAAAACTACCACCCTAAAGTCCTGCTGTGGAATACTCCAATTTGACCAGGGGGAAATTTATATTGATGGATCATCAATAAGGGAAAAGCCCCTTGAATGTAAAAGGAAGATAGCATATATACCTGATAACCCGGATTTATATGAATTCCTATCTGGAATAAAGTATCTGAACTTTATTGCTGACGTTTATGGTGTAGGCAAGCAGGAGAGGGAAAGCAAGATAAAAAGATATGCGGATATGTTCGAGCTCACGGGAGACCTGGCACAGCCTATAAGTGCTTACTCCCATGGAATGAAACAGAAGCTGGCAGTCATATCGGCACTTTTACATGAACCTAAGCTTATGTTAATGGACGAGCCCTTTGTAGGCCTTGACCCTAAAGCTTCCCACATACTCAAGCAGCTTATGAGGGAAATCTGCGACAATGGAGGGGCTATATTCTTCTCAACCCATGTGCTGGAGGTGGCTGAGAAGCTGTGTGACAAGGTAGCTATAATTAAAGGAGGAAGGCTGGTTGCCTCTGGAAGCATGGAGGAGGTAAAGGGTGATGCATCCTTAGAGTCTGTATTCCTTGAGCTGGAGGACGAAAATGTTTAGAGCTCTTTTAAAAACCCGCTTAAGCGCTCTTGGTGCCTACATTACCAAATCCTCCAGAAGAAAGGGAAAGGGTATGCAGGTGCTGTTTGCACTGCTTATGCTCTATGCCTTTGGCTGCTTTACACTTATGTTTGGAATGCTCTTCTACCAGTTTTACAGCCCCCTGAGTAGTGCAGGACTCACATGGTTATATTTCGCTATAGCTGGTATAACCTCCTTTGTATTATGCTTTATAAGCACGGTGTTTGTGGCTCAGGTACAGCTCTATGAGGCCAAGGACAATGACCTGCTGCTATCCATGCCTATCCCTCCCAAATATATACTTGCCACACGCATGCTTCTGCTGCTGGTACTAAGCTATATATTTGAGGTAGCTACAGTAGGACCTGCCATTGCTATCTACTATTATTTTGAGGGATTTACTGCCTTAAGCCTTGTATATTTTATTGTAGTATTCCTTTTCCTGCCCCTTCTGGCCATTGTGCTGTCCTGTATTGTAGGATGGATAGCAGCAGTTGTAACCTCCAGGATGAGGAATAAAACCATTATTACTTTAATACTATATCTGCTTTTCCTTGGCGCGTATTTCTATGGCTATAGCAGGGTAACCACATATATACAGCTGCTTATAGTCAATGGAGCAGCCATTGCTGATACCATAAGAAGGGTGCTCCCTCCTGCATATTATCTGGGGATGGCTATTGAAAAGCTCGATATAGTAAGCCTGCTTTTATTCATGGCCTGGTCCCTGGTGCCAATGGTAGTGATTTATTTAATACTCTCCAGGAGCTTTATAAAGATTGCCACTACAAAGAGAGGGACTGCCAAGATTGAGTATAAGGAAAAGGCAATGAAGGTCAGCAGTGCCAGGTCAGCTCTCATTAAAAAGGACCTGAAGCATTTAACCTCAAGCCCTATGTATATGATGAATGGAGCCCTTGGAATAGTATTTGAAGTTGCCCTGGCAGTAGCTTTAGTTGTAAAAAGGGACCTGCTGGTGCAGTATGCAGAACAGCTTCCATCACTGGAAGGGGCAATCGCTCCCGTGGCTATACTTGCTCTTTGTATCATAAGCTCCATGAACATAATATCGGCACCCTCCATTTCCTTAGAGGGAAAGAACCTGTGGATATGTCAGTCCATACCTGTGGATGGGGGACAGGTGGTCATGGCAAAGGCACAGATGCATATGCTTGTGTGCATACCTCCTGTTATAGTTGCAGAGGTTATATGTGCACTGGTACTGAAGGCAACGCCCTTAATGACAGTGCTGCTTCTGGTGGTGCCTGTGCTTATGAATGTGTTCTGTGCTTTGTTTGGAGTGGTGGTTAACCTGAAATTCCCTAAGTTTGACTGGATGAATGAAACTGTTGCCGTGAAGCAGGGTGCCAGCACCATGATTTCCATGTTTGGAAGTGCTGCCGTGGTAATAGCACCAATGCTTATATATATATTCCTGGCAGCAGGGAAAATATCAATAGAAGCCTTTATAGGCATATTTGCCGTTGTGATTGGTCTTGTAAGCCTTGGGTTGTACAGGTACCTTATGACAAGGGGAAAAAAGGTGTTTGAATCCTTATAATGATAACAACATACTAATATCCTGCCTTTTGCTTGAGGGGAAATTTAGATGAGGAATAAATTTAGATGTCTATTTTTAGTAAGTATTTTTTTAACTCTTATGTTTTTTTATTGCAGACCTGCTAAAGCTGTGACAACTAATTTGAGGGTTGCATTGAATTGCAACCTTCCGGCTTTTCAATTCATTAATGATAAGGGAAAACCTGATGGCATGCATGTTGAAATACTTAATACTATAGCTGATAGGAAGGGCTTCAATATACAGTACATTCCTATGGAAACAAAACAGGAATGCCTTGATGCCCTTGATAGCGGTGAGGTAGATATGATTTTGGGAGCGATGATGGACAAAGATTCTCCGTACTATTATCAATTTACAGATGAGATATCCTCCTCCTCCCTTTGCCTGATTGCACCTAATAAAATAGCCCAGAGGATATCTTCAGGTGATAATAGATACGACTATAGTATTTCTTATGAATATGGTACGGTAAATTATACATATATGTCCTTTATAAAAGCAGTTAAGTATATCGCTGTGGGTAACCAAACCGAGGTATTAGAAGCACAGGTAAGTGGTGAAACCGATGCTATGATTGGCATAAAAAACAGTCTGCTTTATCAACTGAGACAAGCAGGCTTAATGAAGGACTATACAATTGTTTATAACTATATGGATACGGTGAAGTATGCCATTATTGTTAGAAAAGGGGATACCGACCTTAAGCGTACCTTGAACAGTGAAATTGTATCCATACACACCAGTTCCTTATATCAGGATATATATAATAAATGGATCGTTAACGAGCAATATCTAGATATTTCAAAGCTGATTAAAAAAGTAGTATTCATTTCTATAATTTTAGTTATAGGAGCAATGGTCTATATAATATTCAGTTGGGAGATAAATAGATTACTCAAAAAACAGGTGGCAGAAAAAACACAAAAGCTGCAGGAGGCAAACGCTCAGCTGCAGATGAAGATACAACAGATACAAAATGAAAGCACTCTGAGAAATCTTATAATAGAAAATTCCCATACCGGAATGATACTGGTAGATGAAAACCATACAATAACCCTGGTAAACAGCAGTGCATGCTTCCTGTGTGGTTTGGCTACAATTCCCGCGGGGGAGAAAGTGGAAAATGTAAGGCTCTTTCATGAAATACTGAAGGATAAAATAGATATGGTATTCAGTGATAATTGTTCCATGGGTAATGAGATAGTTACTTTAACCGGAGATGACGGTGAAAAGAGGAAATACCGGCTGAATATAAGCCAGACCGTAAGAGACGGAGACATTAATGACGTATTGGTAATGATTGAGGATGTTACTGAGGAGGAGAGAAGAAAAAGGGAGCTATTTGAAAAAGAAAAAACCAAGTCTTTAAACCGAATCATTGCTGGGATAGCACACGAAATAAAAAACCCTCTTATGTCAATAAGAACATTTGCCGCACTTATTGGAACTAAGGCCGGCGACAGAGAGTTCCAGGAGTCTTTCTGTAAGTTTGTACCTGGAGAAGTGGACAGGATTAATAGACTGATTGAAAGTCTTATTAATTATGCAAAGCCTGTAATAAGAGAAATGGAATGCGTGGATGTAAAAGCAATTATAAGTGAGTGCATGTATTTAACAAGGCCTGTCATAAAAAAGGGAAGTATAGTGATACACGAGGATATTGAGGATAATCTCCATATCAAGGCAAACAAGGACCAGATAAAGCAGGTTTTAATAAATATAATTATGAATGCTATTGAATCCATGGAAAAGAAAATTAAATCCATGTCAGGGGAAGACCATAGAAAACTTTCCATGAACATATCAGCCAGAGATGTAGAAGGGCAGGTTGTTATATCAATAACAGATGAAGGGGTTGGTATGAACGCTAAGGAGCTTCGAAGCTGCACAGACCCGTTCTTTACAACTAAGGTATCAGGAACAGGCCTCGGTCTTGCACTTTCAAAGGTGTTCGTTAAGGAAAACAAGGGAGAGCTCTCCATAGAAAGTGAGGAGACAAAATATACGAGAATTGTTATGAAGTTAAGGAGGCATAAAACGGATGAAAGCTAAGGTGTTGATAATAGATGATGACCCTGCTATATGCGCGTCACTAAGTCTTGCATTAAAAACAATTTACAACGTTAAGGCAGTGACAACGGCAGAGGAAGGTCTGGCAGTTTTAAGGGAGGTTCCATACGAACTAGTCCTTCTGGATTTGCTTATTGGTGAAAGTGACGGTATTGAAATATTAAAAAAGATAAAGCAATTAGATAGCAGCATAGTTGTTATTATGATAACAGCCTATGGAAGCATCCGTTCATCCGTAGAGGCTATGAAGGAAGGGGCATTTACATATTTATCAAAGCCCCTGGACATTGAGGAGCTCTATATACATCTGCAACAGGCGCTTGAGTTTCGAACGCTGCATGAAAAAGTAAGCTACCTTAGCCAAGAACTGGAGTCCAGATACAGATATGGTGACATGATAGGTAAAAGCCCTACAATGCAGGCTATTTATAAGGTGATTGATAAGCTCAAGGATGTAGATATAAATGTGCTTATTAATGGTAAAAGCGGAACAGGCAAGGAGCTGGTAGCACGTGCTATACACTTTTCAGGAAATCGTAAAGAGGAAAGATTTGTAGATGTGAACTGTTCTGCTATACCTGAAGGGCTGCTGGAGGAGGAATTCTTCGGACATAGAAAAGGATCATTCACGGGAGCAGTAAGCGATAGAAAGGGCAAATTTGAAATAGCAGATAAGGGCACGCTGTTTTTAGATGAGATTGGAGATATGCCTCTGCCTCTCCAAAGTAAGCTTCTTAGAGTTCTTCAGAGTAGGGAAATTACCCCTTTAGGAAGCAATGAGAAAATAAAAATAGATGTGAGGGTTATTGCTGCCACAAACCGGGACCTTATGGATATGGTTCGTCAGGGAACCTTCAGGCAGGACCTGTACTACAGACTAAATGTTATAGAAATAAAGCTTCCTGCATTAAGAGAAAGAGGGCAGGATATACTGCTTATTAGCAAAGAGCTTATACAGCGTCACAATAAGGAGCATGGGTGGAATATTAAAGGCTTCAGCAAGGATGCAGAGAAGATACTGCTTAATTATAGCTATCCGGGAAATGTAAGAGAGTTGGAAAATGCCCTAGAATATGCAGGAGTTTTATGCGATGGAGAAATTATTCAAGCAGAAAACCTGCCGGAATATATGTATTCTGAGAAAAAGGAGGCAAGTTCTATAAATGAGATTGCCTGTACACAGGAGCTGGGGAATTTAACCTTAAAGGAACTTGAGAAAATGGCAATACAGACTGTACTGAAGAGAAATGGGGGAAAACAAAGAATAACAGCAGAACAGTTAGGAATTAGTGAAAGGGGACTAAGAAATAAAATTAAAGAATATGGTTTATAAGTAAATCTTCAGGCATAAAATAACATTCATATAAATAAACAGGCAAAACTTGCCTCATAACGGGCAAGTTTTGCCTGTTTATTTATCTTTTGAAATATTACAGTTTGAAATGCCGTAGTAAAAAGTTGAAATATGTAATAAATTCTGTGGCGGGATGTTTGGCATTGTTTTTGCAATATATATTAATGGTTGTAAATCAATATTGGTGGCAGTTATATAAACCACCCAAAAACAGAGGAGGAGTACAATGAAAAAAGCAAAACAGTTCATGGCCATTTTATTGTCCGCAGCAATGCTATTAAGTGTTACTGCATGCTCTAAAGACGGTGCTCAGGACAGTAAAGACCCATCATCGTCAAAAACAGAGTACAAGGACACAATTACCATTGGAACATCTTTAGACGTGACAACTACAGACCCACAGGGCTCAAACACTGATGCAAACATGATGCTTTTCTATTTAACTCATGAAACATTGGTTGAGCTTGACTCAAAAACAGGAGAGGTTATACCTGGACTTGCAGAATATGAAAAAGTAGACAGTACTCATTTTAAGTTTACACTTCCCAGCAATGCAACCTTTACTGATGGCACTCCATGCACAGCAAAAGATGTTAAGTTTACATATGAGAGAGCTATGAAGTCATCCTTTACTTCACCTAAGGTTTCATTGATTAGTAACATTGAAGTGGTTAATGACACCTCACTTATTATAACCATCTCTAAACCAAGCCAGGAGTTTCTAATGAATCTTGCACATAAGAGCCTTAGCATACTGTCCGAAAAGGCAGTGACAGAAAAAGGTGATGAGGGTTCAAGCCTTGGAACTGGAATGTACAGCCTTAAGGAATGGATTACTGGAGACCATACCATGGTTACAAGGTATGACGGTTATAGGAATGGAGCTGCCAAAACAAAGAATATTGAGTTTAGGATAATGAAAGAGGATTCAGCAAGGGTTATTGCACTTCAGACTGGAGAAATTGATGTTTGTATAGATCCTCCTGCTGTAGAGCTGGATCATATATCTAGTGATTCAAACCTTAATCTTGTGCAGATTCCTAACGTTGTTATGCTGTATTTGACTATGAACAATACAATAGAACCTTTTAATAACAAGCTTGTAAGGCAGGCAATAGCCCATGCTATTAATAAGGAAGCACTTATTACAGCAGGATATAACAACCTTGGAACAGTGCATAACAGTATGATAAATAGAGGACAGTTCGGATTAGATGAGTCCAATAAGGGATATGATTATGATCTTGAAAAGGCAAAGGAGCTTCTTAAGGAAGCTGGATATGCCAATGGCTTCACATTTGAACTAGCTTATAATGGCTCAGCAAAGAACCTGATGGCTCAGGTAATTCAGGCAGATATGGCAAAGATAGGTGTAACCGTTAAGCTTGAAGAAATGGAAAGTGCAGCTCTTAAGTCAATGTTGAATGAACATACGCATAAGACAGCACTTTACCAGTGGACTGATGCCGACGGTACAGACTTTACTGTAAGAAGCATGTACTATACTGGCAGCGGCAGCAACCGTTCACTTATATCTGATGCCAAGCTGGATAAGATGATTGATGATGCACTTGTTGAAGAGGACTCAGCAAAGAGAGAAAAAATGTATAACGAAATTGACCAGTATGTAACAGAGGCTTGCCCAATAGTTCCAATCTGTACTTCCATGATAAATGTAGGTACTAACAAGAAGGTTGAGGGCGTAGTATGGATGAGCAACGCAAAGCATGATTATCGCGGGATTTATATAGCTAAGTAATCTATTAACCTGCGGGGATAAAATGGTTTATCCTCGCAGGTTATACAAGGAGGATAAAATAGTATGTATCGTTATATCATAAAACGCTTACTAATGCTTGTGCCTGTTATCCTAGGAGTTATTTTTATTATACTTTTTATTATGGACATTGCTCCTGGCGATCCTGTATACATGGTAGCTGGAGAACAGGCAACCGAGGAGGAGCTTCAGGAAATCCGTAAGGAGCTTGGACTTGATGGAAATTTGGCAACAAGATATGTACGATATGTTGGAAATATGCTTAAGGGAGACTTAGGTACATCCTATATATCAAAACGTGACGTTATGAAGACTTATATAGAAAGGCTTCCTAATACGTTAAAGCTGGCATTATTAACAATGGTCGTAGCAATAGCTATGTCTGTACCACTAGGCATAGTAGCAGCAGTTAATCAGAATAAGCCCAAAGACACTATATCTATGGTGTTGGCATTGCTAGGGTTATCCATGCCTAATTTTTGGCTTGGGCTTTTGCTAATATTGGTATTTTCATTAAAGCTTGGATGGCTTCCATCAGGAGGGAACACAGGCTTTAAAAGTATAATTCTACCTGCAGTAACAGTGGGAACAGGACTTGCAGCCCTTATGACACGTACCACAAGGTCTTCTATGTTAGATGTTATTAGACAGGATTATCTCCGTACTGCTAGATCAAAAGGAGTATCTGAGAGAAAGGTTATAAGGAAGCATGCACTTAAAAATGCTCTTATCCCAATAATTACAGTATTTGGAATACAGTTTAGTAATGTTTTGGGAGGCTCTGTTCTGGCGGAGACGGTATTTTCATGGCCTGGAGTAGGAAGACTCATAGTTGATGCCATAAATAACAGAGATATCCCTACTGTTACAGGTGCAATAGTAATGACAACTATTCTTGTGAGTATTGTCAACCTAATAGTTGATATTGTATATGCTTTTATAGACCCCAGAATAAAAGCTCAGTATACAAAGTAAGGAGGACAGTATGGAAACGAATGTAAATGTTTTGGCGTCTCAAAAATATAAAAAACGTAGTTCAATGCTTAATATTTGGAATCAGCTGAAGAGAAATAAAGGTGCCATATTGGGATTGATAATTATTACAGTTATAGCTTTACTAGCAATTTTCGCACCTGTTATTTTTAGTTACGAGAATGATGTAATAAAGCAGGATATAGCCAATAGGCTTCAGCCTCCTTCATCTACACACTGGCTGGGAACGGATGATTTGGGAAGAGATGTACTGTCAAGGCTGGTTTATGGAGCAAGATATTCACTGGCTGTAGGCATTGTTGCCGTGGGAATAGCCTTAGTGCTGGGAGTATCCTTAGGGGCGGCAGCAGGGTATGTTGGAGGAGCTTTTGAGGATGTTATAATGCGTATAATGGATATTTTCTCTGCAATACCAAGTATATTGATGGCTATTGCAATTGTTGCATCTTTGGGAAAGAGTACCTTCAATCTTATGGTGGCAGTTGGTATTGCCAGTACCCCCGCATTCGTTAGGGTGGCCAGGGCGGCGGTGCTTACGGTCCGAGGAGAAGAATATGTTGAATCAGCAAAGGCTATTGGAATGCGTGACTGGAAAATAGTTTTGGTACATATATTACCTAACTGTGTTTCGCAGATAATAGTACAGGCAACATTGCGTGTAGCCTCTGCAATTATTTCCGCAGCGAGCCTTAGTTTTCTTGGATTAGGAGTGCCTGCTCCAGCACCTGAATGGGGCAGTATGCTTTCAGGTGGAAGGGCGTATATAAGGGACTATAGTTACCTTACAATCTTCCCAGGAGTAGCAATTATGCTGACTGTATTGTCCTTAAACCTTATTGGAGATGGATTGCGGGATGCACTTGATCCTAAACTAAAACGCTAAGGCGTGAAACGGAAGGAGAAAAGCGATGAATGAAAGTAAGGATGATTTAATTCTTGATATAAAAAACCTTAGGGTGCGTTTTGAGACTGAGGATGGAATTGTAAATGCAATTAACGGAATTGATTTACAGCTTGGGTATAAGAGAACATTAGGCTTGGTTGGAGAAACAGGTGCAGGCAAGACAACAGCTGCATTGTCTATGCTTCGACTTGTCCCAAGTCCTCCTGGAGTAGTGGAATGCAACAGGTTAATAGTGGCTGGCAAGGATATACAAGCTATGAATATAAATAAGCTGGATGAGATAAGGGGAAAGGATATTTCAATGATATTCCAGGACCCAATGACAGCCTTAAATCCTGTATTTACAGTTGGAGAGCAGATAGCAGAAAGTATTGAAATACATGAGAAATTAAGTCCTGCAGAGGCCAACGAGAAGGCTATGGACATGCTTGAGCTGGTAGGTATCCCCAGGGAAAGAGCCAAGGAATATCCACATCAGTTTTCAGGCGGAATGAGACAGAGGGTTGTTATTGCAATTGCACTTGCATGTAATCCACAGCTTCTTATAGCTGATGAACCAACTACAGCACTGGATGTTACAATACAGGCCCAGGTATTGGAATTGATGAAGGGGCTTAAGGAAAAATATGATACATCTATGATACTCATAACCCATGACCTGGGAATAGTAGCTGAGGTTTGTGATGAGGTAGCGGTTATGTATGCAGGGAGAATATTGGAGCAGGGAACGTTGGAGGATATATTCGAAAGAACAATGCATCCTTATACAGAAGGACTGTTCAATTCACTTCCAAATATAAAAAACCGTACTGCAAGACTGAAGCCCATACATGGCCTTATGCCAGATCCTACTAATTTACCAAAGGGATGTGCTTTCGCACCCAGATGCAATTATGCATGTGAAAGATGTTCTCAGATACAGCCTGAGCTGGAGAGTGTAAGTGATACTCATAGGATTGCCTGTGTTAGGTATGATGAGCCTGATTTCTGTATAGATAGGAGGAGGAAATAATGAGAGAGCCAATTTTGGAGGTTAAAAACCTCAAAAAATACTTCAAAACCTCTCGTGGTTACCTTCATGCAGTTGATGATATCAGCTTTACATTGGAAAAGGGTAAAACCTTGGGCCTTGTTGGAGAATCAGGCTGTGGAAAATCAACTACTGGACGTTCGATATTAAGGCTTCTTGAGCCTACATCAGGCGAAATAATATTTGAAGGCAAGGATATAAACAAGCTTAACAGCAGGGAAATGCGGAAAATGCGTAAGGACCTGCAGATAATATTTCAGGACCCATTTTCTTCATTAAATCCTAAAAAGACAGTAAATCAAATTATTGCAGAACCAATAAGGGAAAACCATATTATAACTAACAAGGTACAGCTCGAAAAGAGAGTAGTTGAGCTTATGGAAACCGTTGGTCTGGCAGAAAGGTATATAAACAGTTATCCCCATGAACTGGATGGAGGGCGAAGACAGCGTATTGGAATAGCTAGAGCCCTTGCCATGGAGCCTAAGTTGATAGTATGTGACGAGCCGGTATCCGCACTTGATGTATCAATACAGGCTCAGATATTAAACCTTCTTGAAGACCTACAGGATAAGATGGGACTTACATATATATTTATTACCCACGATCTTTCGGTTGTAAACCATTTTTCTGATGAAATTGCTGTTATGTACCTAGGCCAGATTGTTGAAAAGGCACCAGCCGAGGAGCTTTTTGAGAATCCCCTGCACCCATATACAAAGGGACTTCTTTCAGCAATACCAATACCTGACCTTTCTGCTAGACGTGAAAGAATAATTCTAAAGGGAGAAATTACATCTCCTATAAATCCACCTGACAGATGTAGGTTTGATAAGCGCTGCATATATGTTACTGACGAATGTAAAAAGGGAATTCCTAAGCTTATGGAGGTTTCTCCAAACCATTTTGTTGCTTGTTGTTGTGTAAAATAGTATGGTAATGCTTTAAAATATAAAAAGCTTTATTTATCGCAGGATGATACGAAGTGTAATATAGGGTTGTAGAAATAACAAACAACGGGGGGATATACAATGATCTCACAGCAAGCAGTTGCATTAAGACTGATACTGGCAGCATTATTTGGAGGCCTTGTAGGTGTGGAAAGAGAAGTGCATAAACGTCCAGCAGGGCTTAGAACCCATATACTGGTAACAACAGGCTCGGCACTTATTATGCTTGTTTCTATGTATGGATTCTCAGGACTCGGTGAGGGTGGTTATGGTGGAGAGCCAGCAAGGCTTGTGGCCCAGGTGGTAAGTGGAATCGGTTTCCTCGGAGCAGGAACAATATTGCGAGATGGGAATGATGTTACAGGACTTACAACAGCGGCTAGCATCTGGGTGTGCGGCGGCATCGGGATTGCAATTGGGGGAGGATATTATTTAGGTGCGCTCGTAACAACAGCCATAGTGCTATTTTCACTGGTTCCATTGAGCTTTTTTGTTAAAAGAATTTCTATGGCAAATCATCAGGAGATTAGTTTGGTATGCGAGGAAAGAGCAGGACTTGTGGGGGAAATCGGTATTTTGCTTGGGGTATACAATATAAGTATAAAGGATATAAAGATATTGAATAGTGAGAAAGAACCACATTTGTTAATAGCAATAAATCTGTTGCTTAAGATACCAAACACAATCAAGCTTGAGGACATTATGGCCAGCTTAAGGGCTATAAATGGTGTGAGAACAGTTGTATATAAGTAAGAAAAGACAATACATTAAAGAAAGAGCAAAGCATAATTGAAAAGATGCTTTGCTCTTTCTTTAATTAATGAAGTCTTTGTCAGCAGCATATATTTATTATAAAATTAATTTGTAAAAACTTTCTAGTAACCTATTGACATATAATATTATACAGCGTATAGTATGTATATGAAAGATAATATTATACATCATATAATATTATAGACTTTACATATTATCATAATAAAAGGAGGGCAATAGGGATGGTATTTAACACAGGCGCAGCCCTTCTGGATGCCATCGTACTGGCGGTAGTGTCCAAGGAGCCGGAGGGTACCTACGGATATAAAATAACCCAGGATGTACGTCAGGTCATAGAGCTGTCAGAGTCTACTTTATATCCGGTTCTAAGAAGGCTTCAGAAGGATGAATGTCTTGAGGTGTATGATGTTGCCATAGCAGGAAGAAACAGAAGGTACTATAAGGCGACGGAAAAGGGAATGGCCCAGCTGGGATTGTACAGGAACGAGTGGAATGAATACTCTGAAAAAATTAATGTCCTTTTTGAGGGGAGTGTAAATTGTGAATAGAAGGGAATTCATGGAAAAGCTAGAGAAGCTTCTCCGCGATATAAGTCAGAGGGAAAGGGTGGAAGCCCTGGCCTATTACAATGATTATTTTGATGACGCAGGGGAGGAAAATGAACAGGAGGTTATAAGCTCATTAGGCTCCCCTGAAAAGGTAGCGGCAACAATTAAGGAAGAGCTGGGAGAAAAGGCAAAAGAGTATAATGGAAATGCTTCAGGCACATCTGGGGAAGGGTATAATAAACAGCCTACGGGCAGTACAGATTGGGGAAAGATATTACTCATAGTGCTGCTGTGTATAATATTGAGTCCAATACTTTTTCCTGCAGGAGGAGCAGCTCTGGCTATAATCATCGGAATACCGGCCGCCTTCTTTGGGATACTCTTAGCAATGGGTTTTGGTGGAATAGGTCTTGCAATAGGCGGAGTTGTTGTAACAGTTGTGGCAATTGCCAGGCTTTTTGTTTCAGTGGCAGCAGGACTAAGCCTGCTGGGTGTAGGACTTTTGCTTATTGGCTTTGGCACGCTGGGTATTGTGGCGGCTGTATGGATAAGCGTAAAGGTTATTCCGTGGCTTATCAGGGCAATAGTGGGGCTTTTCAGAAGGCCCTTTGAAGGAAAAGGAGGTCATAGGGCATGAGCAGATTCACACGTATATGTATAATTGTAGCACTTATTCTTATTTTACTGGGCACAGGCTTTGCTGCCGTAGGAGCAACCATGGGAGGCTTTTCGTTGCTGAGAAAATCTGGGGGACAGGGTATATTTTATACACTGAATCATGCTATTTCATTTGGAGAAGGCTACCTGGATATGGATGAGAATAAGAGTTTTCCAATGCTTACTGGAAAATATTCCAATGACAAGCTGGCTAAACCAGGGGAAGTATCAGAGCTTTATGTGAATATTGGAGGAGGACAGCTTGTTGTAAAGCAGTCAGATGATGAATATTTTAAGGTAGAGAGCAACACAAAGCTTAAGTTTCAATGCTATGTACAGGATGGAAGGATTAATCTAAAGGGTTTTAAAGGCAGGCTTTGGGGAGATTATTCCCATAATTCCATAACATTATATATACCAAAGGATGTTTCTCTGGAGACTATAGACGTAGACCTTGGAGCAGGAGCTGTTACTGCGGATAGACTTTCTGCAGGGGATGTAACCTTTGAGGTTGGGGCAGGCAGCCTGAATGTGGATAATCTTGATGCACACAAGGTTGATGTAGACCTTGGGGCTGGAAAGGTTGTAATAGGAGGTAGCACCATGGATGCAGACATTGAAATTGGCATGGGGGCCCTTGAGTGGAAGGGAAGTATAGCAAAGGACATGGATCTGTCCTGCAGTATGGGTTCCGTTGAACTTGGACTTAAGGGAGGGGATGAGAAATCCCACAACTATAGCATAAGCTGCTCTGGTGGAAGTGTAACAGTAGGTGGAAGCAGCTATGCGGAAGGAGTTAATGACATGAATATTGATAATGGTGCCCCTGGAACCTATGACATAGACTGCTCAATGGGAAGTGTAAGGATATATTTTATACAATAAAAACATAATAGGAGGAATAGATATGGGAGAGTATAAAAGGCTTTATAGATCAAGGATGGACAGGAAAATATGCGGAGTATGTGGAGGAGTAGGGGAATATTTTGCAATAGATCCTACGCTTATAAGACTGCTGTTTGTTATATTTGGCCTGACAGGAGCCGGAATCCTGGCATACATCATAGCAGCTATAATAATACCGGAGCAATAAAAAAGAGCATCCTATTGTGGCATCTTCCTTATGGAAGGTGCCACAGCTATATTCGCCTCGAGGCGAGTTATATTGCCGCAGGCGGCAGTGATATTACGGCTTCGTCGTAGTTATATTGTGCCTGCGGCACAGTTTGAAGCTACATGGGCGAATATAATATCACTGTGCTGAAAGCACAATATCACGCTTTGGTAACACCGAAGCATATCACGTTTACCGTCAGGTAAACATCTCGCTCAAAAAACTATAACCCACTACCACCTTCCAGTTTTGAAAGTGTCATAGTGGGTTATATACTTTTCTGCTATTATGTTTCAACCGGTAAAGCGGCATCCTTAAACAGTCTTCCTATCTGGATGCTTTTTTTATTGCCCTATACAGCTTCTTAGCCTCCTCGGCGTTCTGCTTGCTCACCGATTTACCATAGCGGGCAGGCAGGTATAACAAACGAATTTTCTTAATTGGCTCCTCCTGCATGGGCTTAAGGTCACAGCAGAGATTTTCTATATCCCTCGTATCCATCTGGGGAGTAAAGGTCACCCCATCATCCTTAAAGGACTGCAGAAGCTTTCGATAATAAAGGCGGACCTGCCCTGCAGGTGTAGTGGGGAATATTGATGATAACGACCGTGACAGTGATACAGGCTCCTTAACAGGCTCAGTGTATGCATAGGAGCTTAGTATGGCTTCATCCTTTGAACGTGAGCTCTTGTTTCTGAGCTTATTAAATATGAATATAATCAATATCACCATAAATATACCATAAAGCCATTCCTTTGATATGGTAAATTTTGACAACTGCTCCCCTATCTGCTGTTCAGCGTTTTCCTGTTCACCCATGTTTAAGTCATGGGGCTTATATGGAAATAGAAACATTATGAATGTAAGTATTTTGGCTATAACCCATCCTATCCCTGCAATAATAGGACTCATTATATACATGAAGGGCACAACTGTAATCTTGTATATTATAAGAAATCCCATCTTAATTGCCCTCATTGCTGTATTAGTAAATAGTATTACAGAAAGAAGGCACACTCCTGCAATAGAGACGCCGTTCATAATGAGGAACGGGGGCTGTTTCATGGTTTCCTCAGAATGCCTCAGCATGCGCATAAGAAGTATCATTCCCAGAAGATATATTATTATATATGGACCAGCATAGGTGGCCAGGATGTCCCAGCCTCCAAAAAGAAGGAGTATGACTCCTGTTATCCCAAGCAATGCGAACAGGGGCATAAAGGAGTTTACAGTGTGGTAGTATTCTGGGCGGAACAGGCGCCTTACGCATATGTACAGCATATAAATCACCGGAGGAATAAGTGCCAGTGCGGAAGCTGTATTCCCTGCAATAATAATACACGACCCTGCAATGGCTATTGGTATAAACCGGAGGATAGGAAACCCTCCTTTATCATCCAATACCATTGCTATGGTAGAGCACACGGAAAACAGGAGTACATAAGGGAGAAGCTGGGGTGAAACTCCATAGGAGCTTCCTATAAGTGATGTTATACACATAATATAGGATATGTCACACAGCATTTTTAGAAAGGTAACTAAAATCATATGACCTTCTCCTCCTCCGGGGTTAATATAAGTACCCTTCCTCCTGTAAGGTCCCTCAGCTGGTTCAGGGGCTGCCAGTAATCATCCTTGAGCTGGGGCATTATTATTATATGGCTTCTTCCCTGCTCGGCACTTCTTATGGCAGTACTCATAATAGAACGGAAGGATTCTGTGTAGCCATAGGAAGCACGTCCCAGGCCCTCGAGTATTGTATGCAGTTGCCTGCTTCCAAGACCATCGGATATGCTGTCCCAATGTGAAAGTGCCCCTGTGGTGCAGGCGTTGGTTAAGAAGCTGTATTTAATGTGCTTATCCTCAAGGGCTTCACATACTGTGCGGGCCATGGAAAAGCAATCCTCAAAGAGTGGCTCTGTGTCCGTATTGAGAGGGCACTCTACGTTTAAAATCACAGTAACCACCAACTCTAATGTATAGTCATATTTTTTTACCATCAGTCTTCTGTTTCTGGCACTCTGGCTCCAGGAAATCATCTTAAATGGCTCCCGTCCTGTATATTCCCTAAAGCCCATGGTTAGCACCGGGTCTTCCATAATGAATCTGCTTACAGAAATATCACCTAAGAATCCTCCAACGGTGTCCTTCAGGGTGAGGCCCTGGTAGGGAGGTGGAATAACTACAACCTCCTTGTGCTGGGGTATGGCCTTGAAGGTTTCATTGATTCCCAGAAAGCCTCCTGCCATAAGCCTGCCACCCCTGAAGGTGTAGCATCCTCTTTTGGAGGACTTTACATCAGTGCTCCAGCGATAGCATCTCCTTGGCATAAGGAACATTGTACGCTTATCCATCGCAGCAGATATTAATTCGAATTCAGGAGGAATATCCTCTCTTATTTCTATATATGATATGAATCTGAAGGAGGAGTTTTTCAATGTGGAATTAATGTGGAAAACCTCCCCGGGCTCTACAATGCTCTGAGATGGGCTATAAGCATGGCTTACGCCGTCCAGTCCATGCTTTATAGACCAGTACTGCAGAACAAATCCAAGTATTACAAGGGCTACTATAAATATAATCATTTTACGTTTTCCACTGGTACAGGTATAGTATCAATAAGCCTTTTCAGGAAGGCGTGAGTGTCGGCAAACTTGGTACCGCCGCTTGAAGAAATACGGTGGCACAGCACATATGGTGCAACAAAGCGGACATCCTCCGGCGTAACAAAATCCCTGCCTGACAGTGCTGCAGTTACCTGAGCTGCCTTATACAGGCATATGGCTCCACGGGTGGATACACCTGTAATGAATTTATTTTCAGAACGGGTACCTTCTATTATGTCCATTATGTAGTTAGCCACATCATCACATACCTGAACCTGATGGAAGTTTTCCTTTATGTACTGGGTATCCTCATCTGTTACCACCTGCCTGAGGCCCTCTATAATATCGATTGTGCTGACCCTGGATATGACTGAAAGCTCCTGCTCCCTTGTCATATAGCCCAGGGATATGCGCATGAAGAATCTGTCAAGCTGTGCCTCTGGAAGAGGGAAGGTACCATAGGATTCAATAGGATTCTGGGTTGCCATTACCATGAAGGGCTCCTTCAGGGTATAGCTGTTGCCGTCCACAGAAATCTGCTGCTCCTCCATTGCCTCAAGAAGTGCAGACTGGGTTCTTGGTGTTGCACGGTTTATTTCATCGGCAAGTATTACATTGGCAAACAGAGGGCCGGGCCTGAAACGGAAGTCATTCTCCTTCTGGTCAAAGAAGTTGATTCCTGTAAGGTCAGAAGGAAGCAGGTCGGGAGTAAACTGTATACGCTTAAAGTCTCCTCCTATGGTTTTGGAAAAAGCCCTCAGCAGCATTGTTTTACCTGTACCAGGCACATCCTCAAGAAGTACATGGCCGGAGCAGATGAAGCATGTAAGTACAAGCTGTATGGCATCCTCCTTTCCTACTATTACCTTTGAACAGTTATCAACTACCGAATTCCTGTAATCAGAAAACCTCTTAATATCCATGCAAAATACCTCCCAGCAATAACATTTATACATTTATGTATATAACTAATTATAAGTATATCTGAACATATTTACAAGAAAACATTTCCAATGTGTTAAGCCCTATACCCAAGAATTGCACCTTTCCTTCTTTTTAACCTTACAATAATGTAAGCTGTAAGGCCCTGATTGTAAGCCAATTCTATGGATGGTATTGCTCTATTGCTGATATAATTAGCATATTGAAAGAAGGAGGAAAAAACCATGGATACACTATTGGAGGTTAAAAACCTAAAAAAAATATATACTACCCGTTTCGGAGGTAACCGCGTACAGGCACTGTCAGACGTAAGCTTCACTGTTAAGAAGGGTGAGTACGTTGCAATAATGGGAGAGTCAGGCTCAGGAAAGACCACCCTGCTGAACATACTTGCTGCACTTGATAAGCCTACTGAGGGTGATGTGGAGCTTAACGGACGGAGCACGGCCAGGATAAAGGAAAAGGAAATATCAGCCTTCCGTAGGAACAACCTGGGTTTTGTATTCCAGGACTTTAACCTATTGGATACCTTTTCAATACAGGATAACATATTCCTGCCGCTGGTGCTTTCCGGCATGAGCCACAGCCAGATGGAGGAGAGGCTTAAGCCAATAGCTGAAAAGCTTGGAATAGATAAGCTGCTGCCAAAGTATCCTTATGAGGTGTCAGGAGGAGAAAAGCAGAGAACTGCAGTGGCCAGGGCTATAATAACCCATCCACAGATAATACTGGCAGATGAGCCTACAGGAGCTCTTGACTCCAAGGCAACTGATGGACTCCTCAGGATATTCAGCCAGCTGAACGAGGATGGACAGACCATACTCATGGTTACACACTCCACCAAGGCTGCCAGCCATGCCAAAAGGGTGCTTTTCATAAAGGATGGAGAGGTGTTCCACCAGATAAACAGGGGAAGCATGACGGGTGAGGAGATGTACCAGAGGATATCCGACACCCTTACACTTCTAGCAACAGGTGGTGGGGACAATGAGTAAGGGCTTTTATCCAAAGCTTGCAGCCAGCAACATGAAGAAAAACAGCCGTACCTATTTGCCATTTATTCTAACCTGTATAGGCACTATTATGATGTACTACATAATGTACGCAATGTATGAAAACAGCAGCAGCTTTTTGGAGCATCAGGCACTGGGTTTTATATTAGGCCTGGGTACATGGGTTATAGCTATATTTGCTGCCATATTCCTGTTCTATACCAACAGCTTTCTTGTAAAAAGAAGAAAAAAGGAGCTGGGACTGCTTAACATACTGGGTATGGAGAAAAAGCACATTTCAAGGATGATGGCCATAGAGACCTTGTATACTGCATTTATAAGCATTGCTGCCGGTATAGGTTTTGGAATACTTTTCAGCAAGCTTATATATTTGATATTGCTTAAGCTTCTTAAAATGGACATAACCTTAAGCATAGGTATTTCTGGACCAGCTATACTGAAAACGCTGATGCTGTTCGGAGGTATATTTGCAGTAATATTTCTCAACACCTTAAGGCAGATACACCTATCCAAGCCTATAGAGCTTTTAAAGGGAGGACAGACAGGTGAGAAGGAGCCAAAGACCAAATGGATTATTGCCGCTTTAGGAACATTATGCCTTGGAACAGGCTATTATATAGCTCTTACCACGAAATCCCCACTTACAGCGCTGAATCTGTTCTTTGTGGCAGTAATACTTGTTATTATAGGCACATACCTGGTATTCATAGCAGGCAGCATAGCTATATTAAAGCTGCTAAGGAAGAATAAAAGCTACTATTATAAGACCAGGCACTTTACTTCAGTGTCAGGCATGCTATACAGAATGAAGCAGAATGCTGCAGGCCTTGCCAGCATATGCGTGCTTTCCACCATGGTGCTGGTTATGGTATCAACTACCGTATCCCTTTATGCAGGCATGGAGGATCTTTTAAGGTCTCGCTATCCTAGAAACATTATTGTGGAAGGAAAGAATATTTCATCTGGGCAAACCCGGGAAATTGACAGGATAATTGAAGAGGAAATAAGCAAGGCCGGTGCCTCATCTGAGAATGTACTTAAATACAGGTATATGTATTTTACTGCCATACAGAAGGGGAATGCATTTATAGTTCCTGAGGATACTGAGAACGTTTCTGCAAACAGTATGTCCCAGCTTATATGTATACCTCTTGAAGACTACAACAGGATCGAAAATAAAAATGAAGTACTTGTGGATAACCAGGTTATGGTATATGCCCCGAATGGAGGGCTTAAGGGAGATGTCCTGAAGCTTGGAAGCATGGAAAC
>JAEZLD010000126.1 GCA_023415335.1 Bacillota bacterium
CCGGCAATAGAATCAATTGCTACCTGGCCGAAAACCTGCTTTTTAGCCTCTGCAACAAATGCATTGCCAGGGCCAACGATTTTATCCACCTTAGGAACACATTCCGTGCCATATGCCATGGCAGCTATGGCCTGAGCTCCCCCTACCTTGAATATTTTATCCACTCCTGCTACCTTGGCGGCTGCCAGAATAGCAGGGTTTACCTTTCCATCCTTGCCACAGGGTGTGGTCATGATGATTTCCTGGCAGCCTGCAATTTTAGCAGGAACGGCATCCATCAAAACTGTTGAGGGATAAGAGGCAGTGCCGCCAGGAACATAAAGGCCTGCACGGTCAATGGGGATAATTCTCTGGCCCATAATAACACCGTTATTTTCGGTCATGATAAAGCTGTTGCGCACCTGGCGGGAGTGGAACGCATAAATATTGGCAGCTGCTTTTTCCAGGGTTTCTATAAATTCAGGTTCCATCAGGCTTACAGCCTCATCAATTTCTTGCTGGCTTACAAGCAGGGACTCAAGCCTTACTCCGTCAAACCTTTCTGTAAAAGAGAGCAGTGCTGTGTCGCCTCCCACGCGAATCTGTGCGATTATATCTGCTACAATTCCCTCCACATCTGTTTTTGCTTCGCATCTTTCAAGAAGCTCCTTATTGGATATTTCTCCATATTTAAAAATCCTAATCATTTCTTTGCCTCCACCTGTGCAGCAAGGCTCTGAACTATGGCCTCAATCTGCGGTTTTTTAAATTCAAAATTTGCCTTGTTTGCAATGAGTCTTGCGCTGATAGGAACAATTGTCTCCCTTACGGTAAGATTGTTTTCTTTCAGCGTTGTACCTGTTTCCACAATATCCACTATGACATCGGACAGGTCCAGAATAGGGGCCAGCTCAATGGAGCCGTTAAGCTGTATAATGTCTATGTCACGTCCTATTGAAGCATAATAGCTTTTGGCTATGTTTGAAAACTTGGTTGCCACACGCAGGGTTTTCTGAGGGTCATCATAAAAATTCCTTGGGGCTGCCACACACATGCGGCACCTGCCCATATTCAGGTCCAGCATTTCATACACATCCGGCACATATTCAAGCAGAATGTCCTTGCCGGCGACTCCAATATCAGCTGCACCACGCTCCACATAAATCGCCACATCAGAAGGCTTAACCCAGAAATAGCGGACCCCAAGGGAATCATTTTCAAAAATCAGCTTGCGGTTTTCCTCCCTGATGGAGGGGCATTCAAACCCGGCATTTTCAAACATTCCATATACCACCTTGCCCAGCCTGCCTTTTGGGAGTGCAATATTAAGCATCGACTTCAAGTATGGTCACCCCGCTTTCTGTTAGCTTTGCAAGCTGGCGGTACTTGATCTTTTCAGGTACAGCCTTCTGTGCCATAACACTGATCCCTCCGCTGAGCAGCTGACGCACAGCCGTATTCAGCCGCATGGGGTCTGTATTTTCATCATATAAAAGCACTGTGTCTATATCATACCTGCGGTCACTCCGGTCCAGGCGCTGCAGAAGGTCAAGATATGCTGCAAAGCCTACCGCATGACCAGTTTTACCCATCCTTTTCAGCAATTTGTCATACTGGCCTCCGGATATAACGCTTGTGGGCACGCCCCGGACAAAACCCTTAAAGGCTATACCGTTATAGTATTTCATATCACTAAGAACAGAAAAGTCAATGCAGATATGCTTGCCAAGCCCGTTGCCAGATAGCATGTCCGTTAGCAGCTTAAGCTGCTGCAGGGCATTTTCATTACAGCCAAGCTCCTTCAGATGGGGCAAAACCTTCTCTGGCTGGCCATATGTAAGTACCAGATCCTTCAGACGCTCTGTATCCTCTGCATCTGCGCTGTTTTCCATGCAAATGGCACTGATCTCATGCAGGTTCTTTTCACCTATGCACCTGAGGATTTTCTGCTTGGCACCTTCCGAAAGCTGCATTCCATCCAACATTGAATTTATAATTCCAAGATGTGAAATATTGAGTATGCTTTCCTCGGAGATCAGCTTTAAGCTTTGGGCTGCAAGCACAAGAACTTCACCTATACAGTAATCGTCAACTGCACCGATACATTCCAGACCAACCTGCATAATTTCCTTAAACACCCGGGAGCCCTTTGAAACCCGATAGACGTTTTCGTTGTAGTAAACCTTCTGAACCTGGTTTTCCGCAGGATTGCTGTTGCGGACAATGGATAGGGTAACATCCGGCTTAAGCGCCATCAGCCTGCCGTTGGTATCAGTAAAGGTGATAACATCTTCTGAAATTAAAAAGTCCTTGTTTTTCACATAGAGGTCGTATTCCTCAAATTTACTCATTTTATATTGAGCGTATCCGTATTTATGATAAAGAGAGCGTAATTCAAAGATTACTTTCTCCTCATTTTTTGGAATGCCTGCATCAAACTTCACTTTTTTTCCTCCATATCATATGATAAATATACTTATTATTATACACATACTTTAATATTCTACCATGCTACCACATTACAACACTAAAGTAAATAGCTAAAATAAATAGGTGCCATTCAAACGCTGCAGAGCGGCGTTTGAAAATTGACATTTCAGGCTGGATATATTCCATTAGGCATACTACATATTCAGAGATGAAATAAAGAAGAAAGGCCTTACTGACTTATGCTAGTCGATAAGGTCTTTCTTCTAGTATGACCGGAATGAATTCGATCTTTGTTAAAAGTCCACAAGGGACGTAGTTAAACCTGCATATAAGAGTAATGCTGAATTAATGGGCAATGATGCATGAGTTTTTTTGGGGATCCTCAGTCAGTATATACAGTGCTCTATTAAAGAGCTGTTTGCGATATTCAAACTCCTGGTCAGGAGATAGCTTTGGATTACCAAATACGTGGCAGATAGCATTACCGCAAAGAATTCGGCTACAGCCAACCCACTCGGATATATGAACAAGATTGGTTACATGAACCACAGGTATTCCTGTGAGTTCAATTTCACGAGCAATATAGGCACCACAACGGGTGCTGGTGCCACAGGTTGATGTTAAAATAACGCCGTCAATTCCATTCTCCTTTATAGACTCAGCAATTTTGCGTCCGATTTTCTGGCTGTTTTCAACAGAAGTCATAACACCAGCAGTAGAATAGAAAAAGTCGAATATATTGGCAATCCGTCCTTCCTTAACGGCATAGATGCCGGCATCTAAAGGTATTAAGCGATTAGGGTCTTCTAAGGTGTACTTATTATCATATCCCTGATGGCTTATTTCGTAATCCGAGGAGAGCAGCTTCTCCGCTCCATAAAAGGGGTAGATGCAGAATTTATTCGAATTCACAGGAGGAAGATTATCTGGATTCCCTTTAGGCACAAGCCCTCCATCTGTGACAAATGCAATCCTCGCTTTTGCCAATGGCTTTGAAAGATGTGGTATATGTACATCCTGTGGTGAAGCAAATTGTAGCTCTGTCTGGTATGGTTCATTACGGAATTTTGCCAGCAGCATATCTATTCCACGGGTGCATGCAGGTATAGAATAATCTATATTGTTTGTTACGGATACATCAGATGGATTCCTGTGAAGGGCAGGATCCCAAGTGATATTGTTATATTGTTTTGGCAACAAAAACCACCCCACTTATTATAAACAGCGTGTTATATTTCACGTTTAAAATGACTAAAGGATTGAACAATTCAAAATTTATTCCGAAGGCAACATGGTTATGTATTTGTGGATATAGGTGTGCTGAGAGGGAAGGCAAGGCCAGTCTTGATAAGCTTTAGTTTTTCAAAGTAGCTAATATAATTTTCCTGCATTCCGTCTCTGATCCACTCCATAATAGTACCCACATAAGCGTGTGTCTCTAAACGAGCTAAAATGTATAGTTCATCATCTGCCAGCCTGTAGCCTATCTGTGCATACGTTGTTGATATATGTATTTTAATAAGCTCAAAATAGGTTTCCATAAGCACTTCCTGAAGAGAGTTCTGACCATCATATTGAAAGGCTTGTAAGTAGAATTGTCGGTCCTTCAGAAGGTTCTTACATAGATTCACAAATCCATCGAAATATCGGTCGGGATCAGAAAATGTATTTATAACTGGCAACATATCTGAGAGAAAGGCCCAGTTTATCAAATCATATTTATCTTTAAAATGATAATAAAAGGCATTTCGACTAATACCACACTCATTAGTAATATCCTTGACAGTTATTTGACTAAGTTTTTTCCTAGTCGTCAAATTGTGCAAGCCATTTGCAAGAGCAGATTTCGTAATTTCCTGATTTGACAAATAATATCACTCCCCTTGCGTAAAAGAAATTATCCATCACAGTTTGTTTATAGAATTAACATGTATTAATTATAGAAAAACAAGTATAATCAAATATTATTTTACTTGAAATAAGCTAAAATGTAAATGAAAAATAACAATAAAATGTACAAAACAATAAAAATGTACAAAATATGTGCAAAATAAAGAAAATGCAAAAGATTATGACAAATTTTGCGATTTGTATAAGGCACTATAGAGATTGATTTTTTATAATAAAAATAACAAATGAGAGATAGTGCTAAAATTGATAAAATCTATAGTTTTTATGATTCGTTAATAAATGGCGAATAGCATTATCTTTTATTGTTAAAATTTTATCTAAAACTATATGAAAGGCGTGGTTTTATGAGTGAAAGCAAAGGTACTAACCGATGGGTCATTCTATTTCTTGGAATGATCTGCATGCTGATTATGGGTGTATGTTATACATACAGTCTGTTTCAGCCATATGTTATGAAGAACTTCAATGTGGATTCTGCCAGCGCTAGTTTGCCTTATACTATTTTTATTGCTGTTTTCTGCGTTGGTAATTTTGTTGGCGGGCGTATGCAGCAGAAAACAAATATAAAAACAACGCTGGCTATTGGCTATGTGTTGATGTTCTTAGGATGGCTTCTTACATCTACGCTACATGAGGGAATGTTTTGGGCCATGTTCGTGACCTTTGGTGGTCTGTTTGGTATAGGTGATGGAATGGTTTATAACGTAATAGTATCTTTAATGCCTAAATGGTTCCCTGACCGCAAGGGCTTGGCATCAGGACTGACTCTTGCAATGCTAGGTCTGTCTGCTACAGTGTTCAGCCCATTTGTAAGCAGCTGGCTGAAAAACTTTGGGTATTCAAAGTCCTTTATGATTGTTGCTTTTATTTATGTTGGGGTTGGTATTTTGGGAACATTGACACTGAAGGCTCCACCAAAGGATTATATGAAGGACTATGTAGGCACTGGTGCTAATGCTGTAACTAAAAAACAATATGAAGTTAGTGAAGTGTTCCATGTGAAAGAGTTCTGGACACTTATGGGATTATATTTCTGTGCTGTTCCTACTTATCTGCTGTTGAGTGCAATATTTGTAACCTATGGTGCAGATAAGGGCCTGACTGCTGCAATGGCTACAATAGGTGTTAGTGCAGCTTCACTATGCCAGGTAGGTGGACGCTTTATAATTCCAACAGTCAGCGACAAAATTGGACGTAAGGCTGCTTTTGCTGTAAGCTTCCTGGTGACAGCTTTAGGAGTTGCACTTCTTACAGTTTCCACTGGTTACTTATATGTAGTGTGCTTCTGCTTAATAAGCTTCTCATATGGTGGAAGTCAGGCATGCTTCTCTCCAATAGCAGCAGACCGTTTCGGTACTAAAAACCTTGGAACAATCCTATCCTTAACCATGATTGGTTTCGGTGTTGGTTCCGTTGGTGCATCTTTAGCTGCAAAGCTGGTTGGAACATCTACTGCTTTCATCTGTGCAGGCGCAGTTGCTTTGGTAGGTATTCTGTTGGTTACTACACTGCCAGGTACGAAAAAGAATGCATAAAGTTAAGAGTATGAAAACTACTTTTGGCTTATAGGGAAAAGGGATGATGATACATAGTGTATACTTTGTATGAGACTATTAACAGACCGCCACCGGAGCATCAAAGTGCTCTCCTAGAGCTTTCGGTGGGATGCAGCTATGGAAGGTGTACATTTTGTCAGTTATCAAATGGAAAAACTCCGTTACAACTGGTTCCTATACAAGTGTTAAGCGAAAATCTGATGGAAATGGCTTCCCAAGGGGAATCCTCAACCCGAATGTTTATGACGGGGGAAAACGTACTCGCCTTTAAAACACGATACCTATTGGATGTTTTTAAGTATGTGAGGAGTTACCTCCCAGGCATACAGGAATTTGCTATGTATGGAAGAGCTGACGACATTTTGCATAAGACTGATGAGCAGCTTCAAGCACTTCATTCGGCAGGACTTAATACCATCTACGTTGGTGTAGAGTCTGGAAACAGACAGGTTTTGAAGGACTGTAGAAAAGGTGAGGTGCCTGAAGAAATTGTACAGCAGCTGCACCGTCTGGACAACATAGGAATACAATATGGACTCAGCTCCATTCTTGGACTTGGAGGTGTGAAGCTTTGGAAGCAGCATGCCTTGGACACGGCAGAACTCTATAATCAAGTACGGCCACGTTCCATTCGTGTTATGACATTGACACCAATGGAAGGAACACCGCTTGAGGACGCTGTGAAGAAGGGATTGTTTCACATTCCACCTCCAGAAATAATTTTACAGGAAGAATTGCTATTGCTGGAAACGCTGAATTACGCAGACCATAGATGCCGTTTCATAGGCAACCATGTCTCTAACAAACAGCCAATTGTTGGGAATGTGCCCGATGACCAGCCATGGATGATTCAAGCCCTGCGGGAAGCACTTACTCATATTCGAAAGGATGATTATATACATTTTAACACTTGGTAAGTGAACATAAAATCTAAAGAAAGGAATTTAAAATCTATGAACAAACGTTTACAAGTCGATTATGTTAAGGTTCATGATGTTAAGTTTGGTGAGAAAACCGCTCTTGTTGATGGGGTGCTGACACTGAACAAGGAGGAGCTGTTGAAGGTTGCAGCAAGCGATCTGTTTGGCTCATTGGACATTAAGATTGCTCGTCCTGGTGAAAGCTGTCGTATTCTGAGTATACACGACGTTATGCAGCCACGCTGTAAGGCAGAGCATCCAGAAGAATCATATCCAGGTATTTGGGGCAAGCTTGCCTTGGCTGGTGATGGATTGACAGTAGCTCTAAAAGGCGTTGTTGTTTCAGATATATACTATGCTAAATGTAATATTAAGTATTACCTGGATATGGGCGGCCCATGTGCAGAGTACAGTAACTTCTCACGCCACTTCCATGTATGTATTGATGCTACACCTGGTGGAGGAGTTTCTGATGCTACGTATGCAGAAGCGCTTAAGCATGCTTCATTAAGTGTGAACGTATATCTTGCAAAGCTCGCAATTGGTATGAAGCCTGATGAAACTGAGGTATTTGAATGTAAACCTGTTGACCCAGCTAAAAAGCTACCTAAGGTAGCCTATCTGGTAACACATATGGCTTCCCACGATACCTGGAATTTCTTGTACTATGGACAGAGTGCATTAAACTTCCTGCCATTTGTAGTACAGCCAACTGAAATCCTCGATGGTGCTATGGTTTGGCGCTACTGGGAGCCTAACTATTATCTTCAAAATGAGGTCTACATTAAGGAGCTTATGAAGCGCCATGGCAAGGACCTTGAGTTTGTTGGTATTGTATTTGCAAATAACGTAATGAAGATTGACGGTAAGGATACCATGGGTATGATTGCAGCTAATGTCTGCAAGGAAACATTTGGTGCAGACTGTGTTATGCTGAACAAATCAGGTATGGGACATTGCCAGCTGGATTCCGCACTGGCATTTAACTGGTGTGAGAAGCTTGGAATGCCTACTGTTTTAAATCTGTCTGCTGTTTCCAATGACCAGCCTGGAGACATGCTGGTAATTGCTGACCCTGCTGTGGATGCAGTAATTAACAGCGGAAGAAACTATGATTTAGATCATCCTCGTGTAGAGAGGCTGATTGGCGAAAACTCCAATGTACCTTGTTTGCTTGGTTATGACCCTTGGGGACCGTTCAAGCATACAACAAACTTTGCTTATCAGGGTATTTGGTCACAGTTGGGCGATTGCTATGTTACAACAGACAACGATATTGCCAGGGAAGGAGAATAGTATATGTCTAAGAAACGCGTAGTTCATTATATTAACCAATTCTATGCTGGTCTGGGCGGCGAAGACACTGCCAGTATTGGTTTGCAATACAAGGATGGCCCGGTTGGTCCAGGTGCTGCTTTGGCTCAAAGTCTGGGTAGCGAATATGAAATTGTTAAGACCATTATATGCGGTGATAATACCATTGCAGAGCAGCCAGAAACAATCATTCCTCAGGTTGTGGATGCAGTGCGCGAGGCAAAGGCTGACCTATTCGTAGCAGGTCCTGGTTTTAACGCTGGACGTTATGGTTTAGGATGTGGATCCACAACCGCTGCTGTAACTGAGCAGCTCAAGATTCCGGCTGTAACTGCATTGTTTGCAGAAAACCCTGGAACAGACCTCTACAAGAACCGTTGCTATATATTACAGAGTGACAACAATGCACGCCACCTGGTACAGGTTATAAAGCAAATGGCTGCATTTGCAAAGCGCCTGGTGGCAGGGGAGGCTATTCTTGATGGCAAGGAGGAGCGCTTCCATGGAAGTGGTCCTGCAATCGAAATCAATTATCAGATTCCTGCTGCTCAGCGTGGTATTGATATGCTTCTTTCAAAGTATGGAAAGAAACCTTATCAAACAGAGGTAGTTATGCCAAACCATGAGGAAATTCCTGTTCCTGTTTTGAACAAGCCTCTTTCAGAATGCAGGATAGGTATTGTTACTGATGGTGGTCTTGTACCTATAGGTAACCCTGATAATCAGGTTCCTACAAACTCCAAGTTTTTCAGAAGATACTCCATCGAGGGTATGGATACATTGGATGCGAAGGATTGGGAAGTAAGCCATCAGGGCTATAATAATGCATTTGTGCTTCAGGATCCAAACCGTCTAGTTCCTGTTGATGCACTACGTAAACTCGTAAAGAAAGGTATCATAGGCAGTCTGAACGACGCAATTTATTCTACTGCTGGTGTTATGACGCCAATGGAAAAATGTAAAGAATTTGGAGAAGGTATTGCTCAGGCTCTGAAGGCAGACCTTTGCGATGCTGCTATTGAAACCTCTACCTGAGGAACCAGCAGTCGTGGCGGGTCCATGATTACTAAGGAAATCCAGCGTGCTGGCATACCTGTTATTCAGGTAACTAACCTAACAAAAATTGCAGAAGGTATAGGTTCAAATCGTATTCTGAAAGGCAATAGTGTACTGCATGTGTTTGGTGACCCAACCTTGCCGCTTCCAAGTGAGCAGGCATACCGTGAAAATCGTGTTCTAAAGGCACTTAACATGCTAGAAAAGGTTCCTGATGAAGGACAGCGCGCTATAATAGAGGAATAAGCAAGAACCTCTTAAAGGGGCTGTGGCTAAGTGATAAAATCACTGGCCACAGCCCCTCTTATGCGTGGTATATTAATCGAGTATCCGCTGTATGTGGGCAGATTTTAGAATTTCAGGGTCATTCAGTGTGCGTTCAAGCAAGTCACGTATAAAGCCACGGAAAAACTCTGCATGTGTGTCATCTGTGGCAAGCTCCGTATAGCCTGTTCCCCGCTGCAGGGAATCGTCGGCCATGCATACATAAGCCCGATCTTCGCTCAGGGGATCTCCGTTTATCAATATTTCAAAAGGGTTTCTTTGGATTCGGACATTATGGCTGAAGCCGAGAGTTCCAAGTACCTTTCCACGTACACCCGCGCCTTTTCCACTTTGGTGTACAAATTCGCTGTCCAGTGCGTGGAGGATAGCCTGCTTCAGCTGCCTTCCTGAAACCGGAAAACGGGTAGGATTCAGCTTCGATGGAGAAAGCTCAATAAGCAGTTTCTTCGAAATCCTACCTTCTATTTCACCCTCCACAATTCCGGAGTTGATAAAGGCAAGCTCACAGGGATAATTGGCATAAAGTGCATCTGCAATAAAGTTAGTCAATAAATTTTCCTTCTCAACATCCCATTGCAGGCGGCCTACCTCATATAGAGTTTTATCCAGGCACTCCAGTGCAAGCTGTTCCTGCTGTTTCCACAATTCTATCATATCCTTATCAGGCTCCATGGTCATTTCAATCGTCTCTGTGGTCATGTTAACCACCTTTTGTCCCTCTATTGTCAGATGTACCGCACCCAGGTGCTGCCCAAGGCCGCCTGCCTGACTATAGCGGTCAGAGCTGCAGAGGGAATGGGAATGGCCACCAAGGCAAAGATCGATTTCAGGAAGCTGCTCCAGAAACCACTCTTCAGTAGCCAGACCACTGTGGGAAAGCAGGATGCAGAAATCATATTTTCCTTTATTCAGCTCAATTTCCTGTTGAATCTGAGGAAGAGGGTCAATAGTCATGATATTGCCCATCTGGAAAAACAGATTGTAAGCATTGGGGCGTCTATCGGCGGCATAATAAGGTGATATGCCAATCAACAGGAACCGTACCCCCGCCCGTTCTATAATTAGGCTTTTGTTTATATTTCCTATCATATTTCCATCATTATCCACAACATTGCACGAAATAAGCGGCAAACCTTCCCTGGAGCAGGCTGTCAGCGCGTCATGCTCAAGGTCAATTTCGTTGTTGCCGATTGCCATGGCATCAGCACCGGCCTGTTTCATCAGGCGGATAGCTCCTTTGCCGCCAGTCCCTTGTACAGTAATATCCTTTAAATCACATAGGTCACCGCAGTCAAAATAGAGATCCTCAGACCTCCTATGATGCCTAAGATAGCTTGCAGCCTGTGCAAGTCCTGTAAAGCTGCTGTGGATGTCATTTGTGTGATAAATAGTTAATTTCATCTGTGTTCCTCCGCTTTGGTATTTAATACCATAATACCACCGTAGTGGATGCTTAACAACTTCCCTTTAACAAGGACAGATATTATTATAATTAAAAGCTTATAGTTGAAATATATGTAAATATGAATCATAATTACTTATAGTGGCAAATAGAGTTTTTTACATAGTACAGAATTGAATATTTATCATCATAATAAGCCATATGCTAATATAAAAGTATATTTGAATAAGAAAGGATGTTTTTATGAACGAGAAAATGTTATGGCAGTACGCGAGACTTGTTATTGGAGTGGGAGTTAATCTTCAAAAGAAACAGACTCTTGTTGTGGGATGTCCTGTTGAATGTGCATACTTTGCTCGTATGCTGACAGATGCTGCATA
>JAEZLD010000134.1 GCA_023415335.1 Bacillota bacterium
AGGGTTAATATTGGGGACGAGAGCTTTGTTGCAAAAGGTAAGATAGTTATAAAGCAGGGATGGAAGGAAGTCTATGAAAACCGCTATGATGACGAGGATGAGAACTCCTCTGAGGATGTAAGGGAACAGCTTCTTCCTGATATAAGCAAGGGAGAGACCTTAGACATTTCTTCACTTACCCAGACTACAGGAAAGACCAAGCCACCCGCACCTTTTACAGAGGCAACCCTTCTGTCAGCGATGGAGAATCCTGCAAAATACATGGCAGGGGAGAGCAGGGAGCTTATTAAAACCTTAGGTGAGGCCGGAGGTATTGGAACCGTTGCCACAAGGGCAGATATAATCGACAAGCTGCTTAATACCTTCCTTATAGAAAAGAAGGGCAACAGCTTATACATTACCTCCAAGGGAAGGCAGCTGCTGCAGCTGGTGCCTGAGGACCTTAGGTCTCCTGCACTTACAGCTAAATGGGAACAGAAGCTGGAGGCTATATCCAAAGGCAAGCTGGATAAGAGGCATTTTATAGACGACATGAAGAACTATGCAAAGGATTGCGTAGCTCAAATAAAGGGAAGCCAGGAGAAGTTCCGCCATGACAATATGACCAGGGAAAGGTGTCCTGAGTGCGGTAAGTTCCTTCTTGAGGTTAACGGCAAGAAGGGTAAGATGCTTGTTTGCCAGGACAGGGAATGCGGCTACAGGAAGGGCGTATCAAGGGTAACCAACGCAAGATGCCCTGAGTGCCACAAGAGGATGGAGCTTAAGGGCCAGGGTGAGGGCCAGATATTCGTGTGCAGCTGCGGCTACCGTGAAAAGCTTTCAGCCTTCAACGAGAGAAGGAAAAACGACGACAAGAACGTATCCAAGCGTGACGTACAGAACTTCATGAGGCAGCAGAACAAGGCAAAGGATGAACCTATTAATACAGCTCTTGCAGATGCGCTGGCGAAGCTGAAGCTAAAATAATTAAAAATATTTAAATAAAAGGTTGATATTTTGTAAACTTTGGAATATAATACCTGTAACAGAGAGTGTGCCTAGGGTTCCGGCATATGCGTCAGGTCCGAGCGGTACAGGATTTAATCTACACTTTCAGGGGAAAAGCCTGAAGGACGAGTCTCTAAACGAGACAGTTCTTCAGGCTTATTTTTTATCTCGCAGGAGGAGTAATAACAAATTAGTCTCAGTGGGAGTCCAATCTCCTACTGAGATAAAGGCCTCCGTCGGATTCTTAAGATGCGCCAGCGAACATATCGCTTCACGACGCGCATCTCGCAGCTAGAACGCCAAAGCGTTCTTAATATAATTAAGGAGATGATAGTATGAGCATCATTACTGCAGAGGGATTAAACAAAACCTTCAGTATAAAAACAAAGGAACCAGGCTTTAAGGGCAGTGTGAAGTCAATAGTGAAGCCCAGCTATAGAGAGGTATGTGCAGTTAAGGATATATCCTTTCAGGTAGAGAAGGGTGAAATACTTGCATTTATAGGACCTAACGGTGCCGGCAAATCTACAACTATTAAAATGCTTACAGGCATTCTTTATCCAACGGGTGGAGCTCTTAATGTCCTGGGGCTTAATCCTTCCTCCCACAGAAAGGAGCTCTCCTACAAAATAGGGACAGTTTTCGGGCAGAAGTCACAGCTTTGGTTCCATCTGCCTCCTATAGACAGCTTCAACCTGCTGGGCAGCATATATGAAATAGAAAAGACTAAGCTTACGAAAAGGATAGAGGAGCTCCAGGAGGTATTTGAGATACAGGATTTAATGAATGTGCCTGTAAGGAAGCTGTCACTTGGGCAGAGGATAAGGTGTGAGATTGCTGCCTCCATACTCCACAAGCCGGAGATTATATTTCTTGATGAGCCCACCATAGGACTTGATGTTATAGTAAAGCAGAAAATAAGGGAGCTTATACTAAGGCTTAACCGGGAGGAGAGCACCACCATATTCTTAACCTCCCATGATGCAGGAGATATAGAGCAGCTGTGTAAAAGGGCTATAATAATAAACCACGGTGAGATAGTGCTTAACGAAAAAATAAAAAGCCTTAAGCACGACTACCTTAATCACAAAGTCATTGAAATTAAATATGAGCAAAGGCCTGATTTGGAGGACTGTAGACTGAATATACTTAAGGCAAAGGGCAATGGGGTAAAGGTTCAGGTGGACACCTCCAAGCAGGAGATAGAGGAGGTATTGGCACAGCTTATAGCTGTTGGAAGGGTGGAGGACATAACCATTACAGATCCTCCCATGGAGGAGGTTATTGCCCATATCTACAGACAGAACGGGGAGGTGGCGGAGGATGGAAAAGCTGAATAAATACTACCAGATTACCAAAACAAGCATCTCTAATAATATTGTGTACTTTTGGGATTTCCTTGGCAGGAATGTGTTCTTTGTATTCATAATGTTTATATATCTGATGCTTTGGAACGCCATATACTCACAAAAGGGGGAGACATCCCTGGGGGGACTCACCTTAAACGGTATGATATGGTATCTGGTTGTAACTGAGCTGGTAACTCTATCTAGAAGTAATGTATTCAACCAGATAAATGAGGATGTAAAGGGAGGAGCCATAGCTTATCAGCTGAATAAGCCATACAGCTATATTATGTACTGCTTTTCCAATTCTTCTGGTGAGGTTTTTATAAAGCTTATAACAAACAGTATAGCAGGAATAGCGGTAGGGCTATTATTTGTGGGACCTCTGAAGGGATTTTCTATAGTAAGCCTTCCGTTTATAATATTATCTCTAGTAGCAGGCTGCTGTTTGAACTTCTTCATATATATGAGTCTTGCCCTTACCGCTTTCTGGATAGAGGAAAACACAGCCTTCTTCTGGATATATTCTAAGCTGATATTCACACTAGGAGGAATGCTTCTGCCTCTGGATATGTTTCCTCAGTGGCTGCAGGGTGTCTCAAGGTTTCTGCCCTTTGCATATGTGACCTATACCCCTGCAAGGCTGGCTGTGGACTTTTCCATAGGGAGGTTTGCCCAGGGCTTTTTAATACAGCTGGCATATATAGGAGCATTCATTTTAATATCCGTTATTTTTTATAGAAGGGGGGTAAGGAACGTAAATGTTAATGGAGGTTAAAAAGTCCCTAAGGCTTATGGCCTATTATATTAAATTTAACCTGTCCTCTGCTATGGAGTACAGAGCAAGCTTCCTTCTGCAGTTCTTTGGTATGATACTGAATAATTCGGCCTTCATATTCTTCTGGTGGATACTATTCCAGAATGTAAACACCATAGGAGGCTATGGATTTAAGGACGAGATGCTGCTTTGGTGCTTATCATCTACCAGCTTTGGAATGTGCCATGT
>JAEZLD010000143.1 GCA_023415335.1 Bacillota bacterium
TTGAATCTTCCCTTCAAGCCAACACTTAAAAGGCCTGACCGTGACAATGCCATTGATGTATATATAAACGATGAGTATGGGGAGATGCTTTCGGAAGGTCTTTGGGAAAACTATTTTACTGAAAAACCGAAGATACTGACCCATGAGATGAAAAAGTCCTACCTTTCAACTATAACAGGGGTGGCTTTGGGCTCTGATGCCTTCTTCCCATTTGAGGACAACATAGAAAGAGCAAAGCTCAGTGGAGTATCCTACATTGCACAGCCAGGTGGTTCCATACGTGACGACCTTGTAATAGACTGCTGCAATAAATATAACATAGCCATGGCATTCACAGGAATGCGTTTATTCCATCATTAATACACTGGAGGTACGAATGAAGGTATTGGTTGTAGGTGGCGGAGGAAGAGAGCATGCCATCATTAAGAAGATAAAGGAAAATAAGGCTGTAGATGAGCTTTATGCCCTTCCGGGAAACGGAGGCATAGCAGCTGATGCAGTGTGTGTAAACATAGAGGCAAAGGATATAGAGGGAATCGTAGGCTTTGCCATGGAAAAAAATATTGACTATGCTATTGTAGCACCAGATGACCCTCTGGTGCTTGGAGCGGTTGATGCTCTTAAAGCAGCAGGGGTTCCCTGCTTTGGACCTGACAAGAAAGCGGCTATTATAGAGGGCAGCAAGGTGTTCTCTAAAAACCTTATGAAAAAGTACGGCATTCCTACTGCAGAATACCAGGTGTTTGAGAATCCTAAGGATGCCCTGGATTATCTGGAGAGTTCTCCTATCCCTGTTGTTATAAAGGCAGACGGACTTGCTCTGGGAAAGGGAGTTATAATAGCCCAGACACTTGAGGAGGCAAAAGAAGCAGTGTGCTCCATGATGGAGGATAAGGTATTTGGGGAAAGCGGAAGCCATATTGTAATAGAGGAATTTCTCACAGGCCCTGAGGTATCGGTGCTGAGCTTTACAGATGGGACTACCCTAGTGCCTATGGTATCCTCCATGGACCACAAGAGAGCCCTTGATGGAGATGAAGGCCCTAACACAGGCGGCATGGGTACCATAGCTCCTAACCCATACTATACAGAGAGTATAGCAAGGGAATGTATGGACACCATATTCCTTCCAACTATAAAGGCTATGAAGGAGGAGGGAAGGGAGTTCAGAGGCTGCCTTTACTTCGGACTTATGCTTACCCCTAAGGGACCTAAGGTAATTGAATATAACTGCAGGTTCGGAGACCCTGAAACCCAGGTGGTGCTGCCACTTCTTGAGAGCGATCTGCTTAAGATTATGATGGCCACAACTGAAGGAAAACTATCCCAAGTGGATGTGAAATTTAAGGCAGAGTGTGCCTGCTGCCTTGTTAAGGCTTCAAAGGGCTATCCGAAGAGGTATGACAAGGGCTATGAGATAACCATACCTGACCAGCTAGATGCTCAGGTGTACATTGCAGGAGCAAAGCTTGATTCGGACAGGCTTGTGACCTCAGGAGGAAGGGTGCTTGGAGTTACTGCTACAGCCCCCACCTTGAAGGAAGCAATAGACAAAGCATATAAGGAAGGCTCAAGGGTACATTTTGATAACGAATATTACCGCATGGACATAGGGAAGCGTGCATTAGCCGCAGCAAAGGGGGCAAAGTAAATGGTATACAGGCTGTTTGTAGAAAAGAAGAGGCAGCTGGCAAATGAAGCATCAGCATTGGCAAATGATATAAGGTCACTGCTGCAGATAGATAGTCTTACAGACTTAAGGCTTTTAAATCGCTATGATGTGGAAAACATAGAGGAGGGGCTTTTTAATTACTGCAAGAGCACTGTTTTCTCAGAGCCACAGCTGGATATTATAAGTGATGAATTTAAGGACGAGACCGCTTTTGTATTTGCAGTGGAATATCTTCCTGGCCAGTTTGATCAGAGGGCTGACTCTGCTGCACAGTGCATACAGATAATATCCCAGGGAGAGAGACCAACAGTACGCACTGCAAGGGTATACGCTCTTTATGGCAGCTTGACTTGCGAGGAAATAGATAAAATAAAGGCATATGTAATCAACCCGGTAGAGGCAAGAGAAGCAAGCCTTTCAAAACCACCAACTCTTGCTACAGATTACAATATACCAGCTGAGGTAGAAACGCTGGACGGGTTCATTGGACTTGATGAGTCAGGGCTTAAAGGCTTCATTGACAGCTTCGGCCTTGCCATGGACTATGATGATATAAGGTTCTGCCAGGAATATTTTAAGGGGGAGAAAAGGAATCCTACCATAACAGAGGTGCGTATGATAGACACTTACTGGTCAGACCATTGCAGGCATACCACCTTTAATACCACCATTGATTCTGTAAGCTTTCAGGACAAGCTTCTCCAGGCGGCTTGGCAGAAATATAAGGACACCAGGGAATCCTTAAACAGGAAAAAGCCTATGAACCTCATGGACATCGCTACCCTGGCAGCTAAATATTTAAAGAAGAACGGACAGCTTGATAAGCTGGATGAATCTGAAGAGATAAATGCATGTACAGTTAAGATAAAGGTGGATGCAGATGGGAAGCAGGAGGACTGGCTGCTTTTATTTAAGAATGAGACCCACAACCACCCAACAGAAATTGAGCCCTTTGGAGGAGCTGCAACCTGCATAGGAGGAGCCATAAGGGATCCCCTGTCAGGACGTTCCTATGTTTATGCTGCCATGAGGGTAACCGGTGCTGCAGATCCCCTTAAGAGCGTTAGCGAAACCCTTCCAGGAAAGCTTCCCCAGAGGAAGATAGTTACCACAGCTGCAGCAGGATACTCCTCCTATGGCAACCAGATAGGGCTTGCCACAGGACAGGTAGATGAGCTTTATCATGATGGTTATGCAGCAAAGCGTATGGAAATAGGGGCTGTTCTCGGTGCTGCCCCTGCAGAAAACGTACGCAGGGAGAGGCCTGTAGAGGGAGATGTAGTAATACTTCTGGGAGGAAGGACAGGCCGTGACGGCTGCGGAGGAGCTACAGGCTCCTCCAAGTCACACACACTTGAATCTCTTGAAGAGTGCGGTGCTGAGGTGCAGAAGGGAAATGCTCCTGAGGAGAGAAAGCTTCAGAGGCTTTTCAGAAACGGAGATGCCTGCCGCCTTATAAAGCGCTGCAATGATTTTGGAGCAGGCGGGGTTTCTGTTGCTATAGGGGAGCTTGCTGATGGGCTTGAGATTAACCTTAATGCGGTTACCAAGAAGTATGACGGACTTGATGGAACAGAGCTTGCCATAAGTGAGTCCCAGGAGAGGATGGCTGTTGTGGTTGCAGCTGGGGATGCTGACAAGTTCCTGAAGCTTGCTGAGAGTGAGAACCTTGAGGCTAACATAGTGGCAAGGATATCTGCCAATCCAAGGCTTATAATGCATTGGAATGGGAAGGCCATAGTTGATATATCCCGTGAATTCCTGGATTCCAACGGTGCAGAAAAGCACATTTCCATAGAAGCACGCCCTGGTGAGGACTATGAGAAAAAGGTTGAAGGAAGCTTTAAGAAGCAGTATATGAGTCTGGCTTCTGACCTTAACGTATGCTCCAAGAGGGGACTGTCAGAGAGGTTTGACTCCACCATAGGAGCTGGCACTGTGCTCATGCCCTTTGGAGGCAAGAACCAGCAGACTCCTATACAGGCAATGGTGCATAAGCTGCCTTTGGAAACTAAGAAAACAAGCACCTGCTCACTTATGGCATGGGGCTATAACCCATATGTAATGGAAAAGAGCCCGTACCATGGAGCATATCTGGCGGTGGTAGAGTCAGTATCAAAGCTTATTGCTACAGGAGCAGAATTCAAAGATGTATATCTTACCTTCCAGGAGTACTTCCCCAAGCCGGGTAAGGACGGAAAGCGGTGGGGAGACCCATTATGTGCTCTTCTGGGAGCATTTAAGGCCCAGATGGATTTGGGTATAGGTGCTATTGGAGGAAAGGATTCCATGAGCGGAACCTTTGAAAAACTGGACGTTCCCCCTACATTGGTATCCTTTGCAGTTACAACGGATAAGGTTCAAAACATAGTATCACCTGAGTTTAAGGCATCAAACCATAAGGTTGTTATGCTGAAGCCAGAGTATGATGGCAATAAACTCCCAAAGGCAGGGAGCCTGAAGGGTGTATATGATAAGGCAGCAAAGCTCTTAAGGTCAGGTAAAGCCTGCTCAGCCTATACTCCAGGCTATGGCGGCGCAGCAGAAGCTGTAATGAAGATGTGCTTTGGAAACTCCACAGGCTTTGAATATGATAAGAACCTTACCTTAGATGATATATTTGGATACAATTATGGATCCATAATACTTGAGCTTATAGGGAATTCTAACGAGGAGGGTGTAACCCTTGGAGTTACGACTGAAAGCGAGGCTATAGTGCTTGGAAGCGACACAATCAAGCTAAGTGAGCTTCTGGAGACTTACGAAAGCAAGCTTGAGAGCGTGTACCCTTGCAACATAAAGACCAATAATAAGAGTATAAAGAAGTTCTCATATGCTGCAAAGAGCTATCCATCCCCTGCTATAAGGGTTGCTAAGCCAAAGGTGCTTATACCGGTATTCCCAGGTACCAATTGCGAATATGATGCTGCAAGGGTTATGACCTGGGCAGGGGCAGAGCCTGAGATGGTGGTTATAAACAACCTGACAGCCAGCGGTATATCAAAGAGCATTGAATACTTTACAAACCAGATGAAGAATACTCAGATGGTATTCATACCAGGAGGCTTCTCAGGAGGGGATGAGCCCGACGGCTCAGCTAAGTTCATTACAGCTTTCTTCCGCAATGCCTCCGTTAAGGAGGAGGTAACAAGGCTGCTTGAGCAGAGGGATGGCCTTATGCTTGGAATATGCAATGGCTTCCAGGCCCTTATAAAGCTTGGACTTGTGCCATATGGAAGGATAATTGACACTGACGAAAGCTGCCCGACCCTTACCTTCAACACCATAGGACGCCACCAGTCCAGAATAGTGCGCACAAGGATTTCCTCAAATAAATCCCCATGGCTTGCAAACACCAATGTGGGCGATGTATATAATGTGGCTATATCCCATGGAGAGGGAAGGTTCCTTGCAAGCAAAGAACTTATAAAGCAGCTGTCTGAGAACGGACAGATTGCCACACAGTATGTTGATATGGATGGAAATCCGACTGATGACATACACTTCAATCCAAACGATTCAGTATACGCCATAGAGGGAATTACCTCACCCGATGGAAGGGTATTTGGCAAAATGGGGCATACTGAGAGGATAGGAAACGGGCTGTATGTGAACGTGCTTGGAAAGTATGACATGGGCATGTTTGAAGCAGCAGTAAAATATTTTAAATAAACTATGCTATATAAGAGGCTATCACATTGACTAAAAATCATTATGTGATAGCCTTCTTCTGTAGGCGTGAAAACATTGCTTGATTATAAGCTCCCACCCAAAAACACCTTACCTTTAAAACTGCCGAGTTAGCAATGACTTAATACGATAGCTCCTTTTATGTAAAAGGGTACCATGGAGAAATAATGAGTGTTATAATACCATATAGGTAATATTTATATATCTTAGCACGGGAGGTTTATGCTATATGGAAATAAAAGAATATTTAAATCAAAATCTATCCAATATGACTGAGGACATAAAGAAGCTTATAAGAATTGACAGCACAAAGGGAGAGGCAAAGGAAGGAATGCCTTATGGTGAGGGTCCTGCCATGGCTTTGGCAGAGGCAGAAAAAATAGCAGCGGCCATGGGGTTCAAAACCAGGAACTATGCAAACCACGTAATAGCCATAGACCTGAACGACAAGGAAACCCAGCTGGACATACTTGCCCACATGGATGTGGTTCCTGCAGGAGATGGCTGGACAATTACCACTCCATTTGAGCCCAAGGTTGTAGATAACAAGCTATACGGAAGAGGTGCTATGGACGATAAGGGACCTGCTATAGCAGCACTTTATGCCATGAAGGCTATAAAGGACCTTAATATACCTGTAGGAAAGAATGTAAGGCTTATACTGGGTGCAGATGAGGAGTGCGGAAGCGGAGATTTAAAATACTACTACAGCATAGAAAAGGAAGCGCCTATGTCAGTATCACCCGACGCCGATTTTCCTGTTATAAATATAGAAAAGGGCAGCCTTGGTGGAAGGATAACTGCCAGCTTTAAGGATGAAGGCCTATCCTCAGGTATATACAGGATATGGGGCGGAGAAAAATCAAACGTTATTCCTGGAAAGGCCTTTGCCCAGGTTTATGGAATATCAAAAGACCAGGTAGAGGAAATATGTGAAAGGGAGAAAGAGGCTACAGGCCTTGAATATAAGGTAGAGGAAAAGGCACACTTTATACTCATATCAGTCTTTGGAAAGACTGGACATGCTGCTTCACCAGCAAGTGCCAGCAATGCAGTTACAGGAATAATAAGCCTCATATCAAAGCTTCCTCTAGAAGAAGGTGAAGGTTTTAAAAGCGTAAGGAGCCTTTCAAGACTTTTCCCTCATGGGGACTGGAGGGGAGTAGCTGCAGGTGTAAGCCAGGAGGATGAAATTTCAGGAATACTTACCATATGCCTGAACATCATTGAGTTTGGCAATGGACAGCTTGCAGGAACCTTCGATTCAAGATGCCCAATCTGTGCTAATGAGGACAATATGAGAAACGTTCTTGAAAAGAGCTGTGAGAAGCTTGGACTCAAACTTGAAGCAGGGAAAATGAACGAGCCACATTACGTTCCTGCAGATTCTCCACTGGTTAAGGAGCTCCTTGAATGCTATGAGGAGGTAACAGGACAGAAGGGTGAGGCCATTGCCATAGGGGGAGGTACCTATGTACATCACCTTGAAAATGGGGTAGCCTTTGGCCCTGAAATGCCAGGCGTGGACTACAGAATTCACGGACCAAACGAATTTGCAGGGTTAGATGACCTGCTGCTTTGTGCAGAGGTATATGCAAAGGCAATAATGAGACTTTGCAAGTAAAGTAAGATAAAAAAGTGTGCCTGCGGATACTTTAACGTATCTGCAGGCACATTTATTTTCAATAGGTTGTCTGCTGTAGGGTTATGGTTTCCCTGAACTTACTTGGGGTCATAACCTTCAGCCTTAAAAAGTTTCGTGTAAAGGTTTTGCTTGTATTGTAACCCACCTCTATGGCGATGTCAGTAATGCTTTTATCGGTTTCTAAAAGCAGCTTACAGGCATTGTTTATGCGCACAGAGTTCAGGAAATCATCGAAGTTTTTTTCAACCTGGTATAGGAAAATGTGGTTAAGCTCGTCTACGCTTATTTGGAACTGTTCGGCCACAAGCTTGGCCTTAAGAGACTCGCTATAGCTTCTGTATATGTAGTTTATTATGCTATAGGCCTTACGGCTTTCCTTTATATTGCATATTTCTCCTGCCTTCTGGTAGGTTTTCCTGTATTCATTGGCCCTCATGCCAACCCTTGATAGGAACACCTTGGAAATATGGGAGGCATCAACATAACCCAGTATTTCCGACAGCTCGTCTAGTGTAAAGTCTGTATACAGCAGGAAGCTTATGGTTTTGCCTATACGCATCTCATTTAACAGGTCAAAAAAGGATAGTCCTGTAACCTGGGTAATGTACTGGCTTATGGAGGATTCACTCATGTAGAATATCCTTGACAGCATTTTTAAGGTTAGCTTTTCGCTTAAGTGGTTGTACATATATGATAGTATATCTGCTCTGTGTATCTCCTTATCTGAGGGCTCATTTCCGTAAGAGCCCTGTACCTTCCTTGAGAAGTACACCAAAAGCTGTACCATAAGGCTGGCAATGTATGTGTTTTTAAAGGGCTTATGGGTACCTGTCTGAAGGGTGGACTCCACGCCGACCTCATCCTTCAGGGTAGAAAGGATATGCTTTACCTGTAGGCATTCGCTGTTGTCTAAGTATACAACAGGACTTTGGGACAGGCTTTTAAAAAGCAGCTGGGAATCGTCTTCGGTGCATAGGGATTTGATTATATAGTTAATGTATTCGAAGTGGTACGCCACTATAGAATACTGCAGAGGCTTTGTGACCTCAATAATTTCGCTTATATGCCACGGAAGTATTGCAACAAAGGCTCCAGGACAGAGCCTGTATTCCTTTGATTGTATGAGTACCTTTCCCTCCCCGTTGTTAATAAGCCAGAAGCGTGCTGCCTGATGTATAAGGGGGGTTGTTTTGTCTTCTATTGTTTCAAGATTATAGCTGCATAGCTTGCTGGGATTCAGCCTTGAGGATCCGCCCTCCTGCATTTGTATAGTGTTAACCATGCCTCCAGCTCCTTTACATATAGTTTCTTATAGCCGGCTCTCTTCAATATGTTAATACAATTATAATACTTCAGGAGGGCAACTTCCATGAAAAATATAGCAGATTAATGCGAAATTTCTCTCTCAAGATGCATGCTCATATAGCGTGGGTTACCACGTCCCCTGGAAAGCTCAGAGCTTGGTATATGTACTGCCAGAATTGAATATATAGTACACTTGAGTCAGTAAACTAAAAGTTTAAATACAAGAAAATTGTCGTAATAGGTCCCTCTGAAAAAAAGGATATTCTGTATAATAATATATATACATAAAAAAAGAGAGGTTTTATTATGTCGTTTAAACTGCCACACTATTATGCACCAGACTTTGAAGTACCAGAGCTTAAAAATGTCCCTAATGTAAAAATGGCTGTAGCTGAGAAGGATGGGGTAGTACCTGAGTATTTTCATAGCACATCCATTTACCCGGAATATTTTAAAATAGATGGAGTATGGAAGCTTGCAGAAGAAAGCCGCATGGATGGTTGTGTTGTTCTTAACGGCGACAGGCTTGAGGTCGTTGAGGCAAGAAATGTTAAAAAGGGAAGCCTTGTAATACAGGGACGTACGGAAAATGGCGAGGAAGGTATATATGTACATGCTTCTGGATTCATGAAGAAGGATGACCAGCTGGATGATAAGTTTGTATTCCGTGCCGGACGTTCAAGAGAGACTTCGTATTCAAAGGATTACGATAATCTATATGAGCTGCTTAAATATGAAAGAGAGCATGGAAAGATAGTGTGGGTTATGGGACCAGCATTTGCGTTTGATGCAGATGCCAGACGAGCAATGCAGTCTTTGATTGAAAATGGTTATGCACATGCCATTCTAGGTGGTAATGCCCTTGCTACTCATGATTTGGAGGGTGGTCTTCTGCATACTGCTTTGGGCCAGGATATATATACACAGGAGTCTAAGCCTAACGGGCACTATAACCATCTGGATGTTATAAACCGTGTAAGAAGAAGCGGCTCTATTCTTAAATTCATTGAAGAATACAATATAAGCGATGGTATTATGTATAGCTGTGTAAAAAACAATGTTCCTTTTGTACTTACCAGCTCAATAAGGGACGATGGACCTCTTCCAGAGGTGATTGCAGATTCTTATGAGGGCCAGAGTAAAATGAGGGATCAGGTCCGCAGTGCCACAACTGTAATATGCCTGGCTACAATGCTGCATACTATAGCCACAGGCAACATGACACCTTCCTTCAGGGTAAAGGATGGAGTTATAAGACCTGTATATTTATATACGGTTGATATTGCTGAGTTTGCAGTTAATAAGCTCATAGACAGGGGAAGCCTGTCTGCAACAACCATGGTTACCAATGTTCAGGACTTTATAATTAATGTTGCTAAGGGAGTAGGAGCACTAGAGAAATAGCGTGGTTTTATTTATTAAACACATAATATAACACCATGAAAAAACACCTGAGAGGTTATATGTTCAGGTGTTTTTATAAACATAAAACATCACACCCAATACCGTAGGGTAGAAAACCTCCATTTAGGAGGTTTTCCTATGCCCACCTGTTAGTATACTGCTCTATAAAAGAAAAGTGCCATCCCACCTTTTACTTAGTGTGGCAGCACCTTAAACGGTTTGGCATTATATATGCTGAGATTCATTCATAATAAGAAGAGCATTGTGCTTCTTTATTTATCATAGTCCACTATAAGCAGGTTCAGCTTCTTGAAGCTGTGGAGCTCATCCTTAGTGAATCTTAGCCTGTCAATTAGCTCCTCATCGCGCTTTAAAGGCTCCAGAGAAATGATGCACTTGGTTGCTGAGGGAAGAAGAGGCCTATTGGATATACCACACATAAGACCTAATGTTTCCATGGAGATTTCCATGGGATTTATTATGTATATAAGAAGCTGTTCCATGGAATTGCACTGGTTAAAAAGTGAGATGCGTATGAAAGGGTCATAGTAGTTTACCTTTCCGCTGTAGAAGGCCTTACAATTATGGTAGTTGTGAGCGGATTCTGCATTGGAGTAAAGAACGGCTTTGGTTTCGTTAGTAGAATTTTTTATCTCCAAAACGCTGCAGTTTATATTTTTTACACGCCCATCATAAAAGTACATGTACATTCTGCTTGCATCATAAAAAACGCCTGTGTGTATTTCCTTTGAAGATGCGCTGTCATCGTATATTGGAAGGTCTATAAACTGTTCTACGGGTACATTAAGCACTCTGGATATTTCAACAAGGGTCTCCACATCTACGGTAATGTCTCCGCGTTCATATTTGGATACAGTAGTTTTGCACTTGCGGATACGGTCTGAAAGGTCCTGTATGGTCATGCCTCGGACAGTACGGTATAAACGTATTTTTTCTCCAACATGCTTACTTATGTCTCCCATAATACCCCCCCTTGGTTATTCACTGTTTATTATAAATACTACAATGGGTAAAATATCAAAAAATATATAAAGTTACATACATATTATAGCATTTATACTATTATATAATCTATTATTAATAGACTTATTACATAAATGTTTTATTTATAATAAACTTATTTGATTTGTTGAAAATATTCCCGTCTGCTATATTTAGAAATTGATAAGTATATCTGCAAATGAAAAACCACAAAGTATATCCTTCAACAAATATAGAATTAGGGGTGCAGCTTTTAGTAAACAAACAGAGCATATAGGGTGTCTTTCTTATACTAGATGCATACTATATGCCTATAATCATAACCTCTGAATCATATCACCCAATATGGGGTTTATTAAAAATACATATTTTTAAAATTGACACTATATTTATAAATATACATAAAAATTTCTGCAAAAATATGAAAAAAATCTATCAATAGTAAACAAAAATTAAAATTAGTATACTCATAATAAACAACATGGATATTGATGTATATATTTCCATATTGGTATGATTAAGATGAGTAATAATAGGGAGGTTTCGTAATGAAAGAACTAATGACCGGAAACGAGGCTGTTGCAAGAGGAGCCTGGGAAGCAGGAGTCCATTATGCAGCAGCTTATCCTGGAACACCCAGTACTGAAATTCTGGAAAACATATCCCAGTACAAGGAAGTTTATGCTGAATGGTCCACAAATGAGAAGGTGGCTTTAGAGGGTGCTGTTGGAGCATGTCTTGCAGGAGCAAGAAGCTTAGCATCCATGAAACATGTAGGAATTAACGTGGCAGCAGACCCGTTATTTACCTTTGCATATATGGGTGTTAATGGAGGAAGCGTAATAATTACTGCTGACGAGCCAGGTCAGTTCTCCTCACAGAACGAGCAGGACAACAGAAACTATGCAAAAGCTGCAAAGCTTCCTATGCTGGAGCCTTCAGACAGCCAGGAATGTAAGGATATGATAGGCATTGCCTATGAAATAAGCGAAAAATATAATACTCCTGTACTTTTCAGAATGACCACCAGAGTATGCCACTCCAAGTCAGTTGTGGAGGTAGGAGAACGCAAGGCGGTTCCAATAAAGGAATATGTAAAGGATGGACTGGCTCATGTATGTGTTCCTGCTAACGCTAAGAATTGGAGAAGAACCGTTGAGGAGAGGATGAATAAGCTTGAGGCTTACAGCGAGGCTACTCCTTTGAACTTTACAGAATATAACAACTGTAAAATAGGTATAATCACCTCTGGTATATGCTATAGATATGCCAAGGAGGTTTTCGGGGACAAGGCTTCTTATTTGAAGCTTGGTTTTACTAACCCTCTGCCTTCAAAAACTATAAAGGATTTCTGTTCTAAGTTTGATAAGATATATGTAATAGAGGAAAATGACCCATACATAGAGGAAAAGGTAAGAATGTTGGGCTTTAATTGCTTTGGAAAAGGGTTCTTCCCTCCTTATGGTGAGATGCTTCCAGAGGTAATACGTGGCTCCTTCGGAATGGAACAAGCTCCCAGAGTTAAGGTGGACATGGACAAGATAATCAGGAGGACACCTACCTTATGCTCTGGCTGCCCACATAGGGGAGTATTCTATGAGCTGGGAAAACGCAAGGACATCATGATATCTGGAGATATAGGCTGCTATACGCTTGGGTATTCTAAGCCATATAGTGCTATGGATACAGCCCTCTGCATGGGCGCAAGCTTCAGCCTTGGACATGGAGCCCAGAAGGTATTCAACATGGAAGGCAGCAGCAAGAGAGTGGTAACCGTGCTTGGGGATTCAACCTTCTTCCATACAGGGATAAACTCACTTATCAATACAATATACAATAATAGCAATACTGTAAACATAATACTTGATAACAGGATTACGGGTATGACAGGCCATCAGGAAAACCCAGGGACAGGCTTCACAGCAAAGGGAGATCCTGCAAGCATAGTTGACATTGAAGCAACTGTAAGGGCCCTTGGAATAAAGCATGTTAAGGTGGTAGACCCTAACAACCTTAAGGAGGTTAAATCTGTCTTAGATGAATTCCTTAAGCTTGACGAACCATCAGTAATAATAACAAGATGGCCATGTGCTCTTAAGAAGTTCTCACAGGCAGACAAGGAGGAGTTTGCAGCAGCATACAAGGACATCTGCCAGGTTGACCATGATAAGTGCATAGGCTGCAAGCTGTGCCTTAAGACAGGCTGCCCATCCTTAAGCTTCGACAAGATGGCTAAGAAGACATCTATAGACAGGTTTACCTGCTTAGGCTGCCAGGTATGTGCACAGGTATGTCCAAAGAAAGCCATAGCAAAGGAGGTACGCTAAATGACTAAGAGTATATTACTGGTTGGAGTTGGTGGACAGGGAACAATCCTTGCCAGCAAGCTCCTTACAATAGGTCTTATGGAAGCAGGCTTTGATGTAAAGATGAGTGAGATACATGGCATGAGCCAGAGGGGAGGCAGTGTATCCTCTCAGGTAAGGTTTGGGGAAACTGTTCAGTCCCCTGTAATAGACCCAGGCTCAGCCAACATGATAGTGGCCTTTGAGAAGATGGAGGCCTTAAGATGGCTTGATTATCTGGATAAGGATGGTACAGTGGTTGTAAATGACTATGAGATACCTTCAATTTCTGTCATAACCGGTGAGGAGGATTATGCCGGGGACGTACTTGAGACAATAGAAGGTAAGGCCAGAACTGTTGTGGTAAATGCTGCTCAGCTGGCTCAGGAGCTTGGGAACCCCAAGGTTATGAACATAATACTTTTAGGGACTATTGTTAAGCAGATGAAGCTAACAAGCATAGACTGGAACGAAATAATTAAGAATAATGTTAAGCCCAGGTTTGTGGACATCAACATGAAAGCACTTGAGCTTGGCATGAGTTTAATAAAGTAGGAGGAACCTATGGAAAATTACCGCTTGCTGATAATAAATCCAGGCTCAACAAGCACAAAATTTTCAGTGTTTGACAATGAGAAGGAGCTATTCTCCAAAAGCCTTATACATACAGCAGCTGAGCTTTCAGCATTTGATACCTTAATGGACCAGCTGCCCTATCGTAAGGAGAAGATACTTGAGTCCTTAAAGGAGCAGGATATCCCCCTTGAAAGCCTTAGTGGCATAGTTGGCAGAGGAGGAGTGGTTGAAGGCCTTAAGACAGGGGGATATGTGGTAAACGAGAAGCTTATGGATGAACTGATACACCGCCCTGTATTTGTACATGCTTCAAATCTGGGAGGGCTTATTGCCCATGAAATAGGAGAACCCCTCGGCATTCCTGCATACATATATGATGCAGTAAGCAGCGATGAGCTTCTGCCTATAGCTAAGGTAACAGGCTTTAAGGAGATTGAAAGGTCAAGCTTCTTCCATGTACTGAATGGAAAAGCTATGTCCAGAAAGCTTGCAGAGAAAATGGGCAAGGGATTAGAGGACTGTAATTTTATAGTATGCCACATGGGTGGAGGCATAAGCATAGGAGCTATAGACCATGGAAGAATAATAGACTCGGAGGGTGATGACGGTGGTACCTTTGCACCTGACCGCTCGGGAGGCACCAACCTTCTATATATAATCAACATGTGCTACTCAGGACAGTATACCAAGCAGGAGATGCTGAAGAAGGTAAGAGGCAACGGGGGGCTTAAGGCCCATCTGGGAACCCATGACTGCCGTGAGGTAGAGGAGAGAATCAAAAATGGAGATGAGCATGCAAAGCTCATCTATGAGGCCATGGCTTATCAGATAGCCAAGGGCATAGGAGTGCTTATGCCAGTATTCGAGGAGCCAGTGGACGCTGTTATACTTACAGGGGGCATGGCTAATTCTGAATACCTGACAGGTATGATTAAAAAGAGGATTGAAAGGTACCTTCCTGTGGTTGTAATGCCTGGGGAGAACGAGATGGAATCCTTAGCTCTTGGTGGACTCAGGATACTAAGGGGCGAGGAGAAGGCCCAGAGGTTTTAAAATATAGATATTTGGCTAAGGTGCCCTTTGTGGGAGCTTCCAAGCAGAAGTTCCCAAGAGGGTATTTTTATGTTAATATAAGTTATTGACTGTACTAAAACAATTATTTATGGGAAAATGTGCATTGTGCGTAAGTATTTGTTATAATATGAAAAAAGAAGAATATTATTAGGGTATGAAAGCCCTCTATGAGAGGCATCATCTTACTACAAAATGGAGGACTTATTAAGACATGAGTTTAAAAGGTTTATTTTCAGTTAAGGACATGACTAAGGGAGCTCCCTGGAAGCGCATTGCAGAGTTTGCTGTGCCTATGCTTATAGGGAATATAGCCCAGCAGATGTATAATACGGCAGATTCCGTAATAGTTGGCCAGTATGTAGGTGACAATGCACTGGCGGCAGTTGGAAGCGCGTCCCCAATACTTAATCTGTTGCTTGCAGTGTTTGTTGGACTTGCTACGGGAGCCAGCATAACCATATCACAAAGCTTTGGAGCTAAGGACAGAGAGTCTCTTTCCATATATATTGGAAACTGTATAACCCTTGCAGGCATAGCCACTCTTGTAATTATGGTTATAGGCCCCCTGGTTACAATGCCTATGCTACGTCTTTTGAATACGCCGTCATCTATCATAGACTGGTGTGCCAGCTATCTTAATATATATTTTATTGGAATAGCAGGCTTTTTCTTCTACAATATGTTCTCTGGCATACTAAGAGGAATGGGGGATTCCCTATCTGCTCTGGCATTTCTTCTGGTGGCAGCAGCCTTGAACGTAGGGCTGGATTTACTTTTTGTTGCTAAGTTTAATATGGGGGTTGCAGGAGTATCCCTGGCCACAGTTATTGCTCAGGGAATATCTGCGGCTTTATGTCTTATAAAGCTCATGGGAATGAGGGATGTATTTGACCTGAACCTTGAATCGCTGAAGCTTAAGCGTGCATACTCCCAGAAGGTAATAAAAATCGGCATACCCTCAGGAGTTACCCAGGGTATAATGTCAATTTCAATGCTGGTTGTCCAGTCTCTTACCAACAGCATGGGAGAGCTTGTTATAGCATGCAGCGTATTAATTATGAGGGTTGATGGCTTTGCCATGATGCCCAATATGTCATTCGGAAATGCCATGAGTGTATATACGGGACAGAATGTGGGTGCAGGAAAGCTGGACCGTGTATCCTCTGGAGTCAAGCAGGGAAGCACAATGGCACTGGCCTTCTCAGGAATAATTACTGTTGTGTTGCTCTTTTTTGGTCATTACCTTTTTGGCATATTCACTAAAACAACTGGGCTTATTAATCTTGCAGTACGTATGATGAGGATACTTGCTGCAGGCTATCTGTGTGTTTCCATATCCCAGTGCTTGGGAGGAACTATGCGTGGAGCAGGGGACACGGTTACTCCTATGTGGATATCCATCATATCCACCATATGTCTGCGAATTCCAGTAGCCTACGGACTTGCCGCACTTACCAGAAGTGAACAATATCCAAACGGCAGACCTGAGGCATTATATGTATCTCTATTGGTTTCTTGGGCCATGGGTGCTGTAATATCCTTTATAGCGTTTAAAATAGGAAAGTGGAGAAATAAGGTGAAGGAGACATGTGATGCCGGAAGCTACGCGCCGGATGAGGGCATGTATGCATAATTTCATATAACAGATAAAGGGGCATATGGCTAAGGGATTACTGATTTTTAATCACTTAAGCTACAGCCCCTTTATTTTTACTTTAATAATACATGATAATAAAATAGATATTATTCGGATTTAGCTAGACTATAGATTGTATGTGTTGGATAAATATGGTAATATAAAATTAAATATTGCGGTATTTGCATTCATTGGTTTGAGAATCGAATTATGTGAGAGAACGTAGCAACCTTGAATTTGAGCAAGGAAGAAGAATACTATCGTTGTGATGTGATGGTTATTTCTTTTTTGTCCATAACGAAAAAATTTTATGAGATTAAAGGTGTAAAATTGAGGAATTACCTTAATGCCAAATCAAATCGGCAAATTGATTTGAAAAGGAGATAGTAATTTGAGAAAACACATTGAAGTAAAGAAAATGATAGTATGGTTTTTTGTTTGTTTATTTATTTTTATATTTTCGACTTTTTTACATGAATGTGGGCATGGTTTATCAAACAAAATAAATGGTGTTTCTGTTAGCACCGGCTTTAATAGAGTTGGTAATGCTTATGCTTTTCCAAATAATAATAACTTCAGAACAGGATTTGAAGAAACACAATCTTTTTTACTGGATTTTGGTGTTCCGCTTACTTTGCTATTGGCAGTCCTCTTTACCCTTCTTCTTTATAGAAAAAAAGAATTGAAATCATGGGGGGGGATTATAGTTGCTGGTTTTGCGCTGTGTAATTCTATTATAAGGTTAGTCCCCTGCGTAATTGTTGTAATGAATTCTTTTCTAACAGGATCCCTGCATATGGAAGATGAAGTACAAACAGGACAATTATTAGTTGAACAGACTGGTGTAAGCTGGTTATTGTTTATACCATTGATTATATCCATAACGATTTCTCTAATTTGCTTTATATTGTCTATTAAGAGGTGTAAGAAAATAGAATACTTAAAGTTCAGAGGAATGTGGACTTGTTTTTGGGTTGCCTATATTGTTTCATTTATAATAGAAAACTATTTGGACACGATTATTCGAATAAACTGGATAGCATAGCTGACGAATAAATTATAGCTTTACAGGGAAAATAAATCTTGCTATTGTACAATCAAATAGTAACACAGCAGCTAATTATAACCGATTAGCTGCTGTGTTACTTTATATAAGGCTCTCAATTATTCTCTCTTTGACTCACATTT
>JAEZLD010000204.1 GCA_023415335.1 Bacillota bacterium
CATCATCAATTATTATATTGGCTGGGTGATAATCCCCATGACACAAACAGCTGCCATCTGGAAGCTTATCAATTTTGTTATGTAAAGGAGCGTTCAACTCGGTCCTTATGCCAACACAGCTATGAAGAAACTGCTTATAGTATACAGGCTTATCCGTGCGGAATGATATTATCCGCTTATGCAATCCAGCCATTTGCTTTATAAGAGCCTCGTTTGACATATCTTCAAGCAACATATCCAGCATAGTTCTTCCATAAAGCCTGTCATAAACAATTCCTGTGCGGTTCCCTGTGTTTATCATCCCATGTACCCTGGGAACTGGCAGGCCCAGAGACCACATAAGCTCTGCATTTCTGCATTCCTGTTCTATTGCTGCGATTGGGTATCCCTCATAAAACAGCTTGCATATCCTTAATGCATCCTGCTCTATTGCCTCAGCTGTATTCCCTCTCCCGAGTATCTTCATATACAAGCACTTCCTTTCATGCTTTAGCTCACTATAATTATTTTTCAAAAGCCATATATGAAATAAATATACAAAAATGGGCTCTGCATTGATTTCTCAATGTAGAGTCCATTAATTCCTATAGCTTTTTTCCATAGTACAGCTGGGAATGTACCCCGCATTTCAGCTCTGCTGCATCGGGAAGCATGCCCCATTGCTGGAAGCCATATTTTTTAAGCAGCCCTATACTGGCCTCATTGCATGATAGTGAAACTGCTATGGCTGTAGTAAAGCCTATCTCCCTTACCCTCTGAAGCGTATACTCCATAAGAAGACTTCCTATACCCTGTCTTCGGTAGTCCATATCAATATAGTAGCTTATTTCACATACCTTCCTTAGGGCCTTTCGTCCTCTTCTGTATGATGAAAGATATGAGTAGCCAAGCACCCTTCCATCCTCCTCATACACAAAGATAGGAAATCTGTCATTTAAATGCTCCCTAAACCAAGGCATCCTTTCCTCTTTAGAAAACACGTCCATATCGCAGGTACAATATCCTGCATCTATTGCACAATTATATATTTCTGTTAAACGATGTAGATCATCCTCCATTGCTTTGCGTATGACATACATAGGTTTATCCTCGCTACTCTTTAAAATAATATCATCTTTAGGTAGAGCCTGTCTATTAAGCCTTACTTATTGATTATATCATTTAGAATATGCTCAAGTCCAGTTCTTCCGACATTTCCTGGAGAACCTTTATGCTGGCAAGGCTGCTTCCCTTTTCATCTAGTGCAGGGCTAAATACCCCTATACCCATCCTTCCAGGAACAGCTGCCAGTATTCCTCCGCCTACACCACTTTTAGCAGGTATTCCTATGTGTACCGCAAAGTTGCCTGAGTCGTCATACATTCCACAGGTTACCATTATGGTCTTGACTATCCTGGCAATGTTCTTTGACACTATCCTTTGCCCAGTCCAAGGTATTACCCCGTCATTGGCCAGCACTGCCCCTATCCTTGCTATGTCCTGGCAGGTTACATCTATGGAGCACTGACGGAAGTATACATCCAGTACCTCCTCCACATCTCCTTCAACTATTCCCTCACCCTTCATGAAGTAGCAAAGGGCCCTGTTTCGGTTGCCTGTTTCTTTTTCAGACATATATACTTGTTTATTTATATCCAGATCTACATTTCCTGTAAGCTTCCTTGTAAATTCAAGTATCCTTTGGAATGTCTCTTCTCCGTCTGCTCCTCCCACCATGGAAACCACAGCAATAGCTCCTGCATTTATCATGGGGTTAAGAGGCTTCTGGAGGTTTTTAATTTCCATACTGGCAATGGAGTTAAAGGAATCGGCCGTAGGCTCCATTCCAACCCTTGAGAAAACATAGTCAACTCCTCTATCGGTTAATGCCAGCATTAGAGTTACAATTTTAGATATGCTCTGTATTGTGAACTTGGTGTTATAATCACCTGAAAAATATTCCTCACCCTCAAGGGTGCTTACATAGATTCCAAGGGCATTGGGGTCTGCCTTTGTCAGCTCTGGTATATATGAGGCCACCTTTCCTTCCCTGGTCCATTTTCTATTGTTTTCTATTATCCTATCAAGAAGATATTTCATTGTAACCTCTCGCATTTGTATTATTAGTGTGGGGTGTTGCTCTGTTTTATCTTTTTCATTATCTCCATGCCCTTAGGCGTTTTCAGATATTCTAAGGTTACCTCTGGAAGTAGCTTCTCAAGCTCAAATTCTCTGTTTTGCCTTATAAGCTCCCTAACATCAGACGCACTTATAGCCCTGCCTTCCTTTTCTAGCCTATCTACAATTACCGGCTGTACTCCATACTTGGGAAGCGTTTCTAAAATGGTTCTGTTATAATCCGAAGTCACCTGGCAGTATGGCTCAGTGCCAATATACCGGCGTTTAATATTAAATGCCGGGGCAATATACTTTCCAAATATCTGAGCATCTATTCCTGTATAAGCCTGAAGCTTTTCATCCTTGCTTCTTAAAAAATAGGAGGGGAAGGTGGAGGAGGATATCACATAATCCCCGCCTGGGATTACATGGACGTTTATCAAGTCCTCCACCCCCTTCCTTACCAAGGTTAGCCTGTCTTCAAAGGGGAACAGTGACCTGTTCTCTTCTACTATTAACACTACAACCTGACTGTTCTCTTTGGAAGTCCTTTCAATCAGGTATCTATGCCCTAGTGTAAATGGGTTGCAGTTCATAACCAGGGCAGCTTTTTCCTCATTATCAAGGCCTGATTTTTTCACCATTGATTCTGCATAAGCCTTGACGTTTGAGACTCCTCCCTCAAGCAGTGCAGCGTTATCCACTGTTGCTACGGTTTTATAACCTAGTCCCCTGAATATTTCTATATTCTTAGGATTTGTAAATATGAAGGTTCCATACACTCCTCTTTCAAACAGGACGTTTGAAACGTGGGTAATCAGCTGTGCTGCAATTCCCTCTCCCTGCAGGCTTTCCTTTACAGCAAAGCATTTTATAACCTTCCCTGCAAAGGAGCAGGTTCCCACCATTTCCCCATCAAGCCTTGCACATATTGAATATTCCACATCATCATCAAGCCTTAAATTAAAGCCCCTTAAGAACTCTTCAATAGTATTCCTATTTTTATTCAGGTTTATCTCTTCAATGGATACCATATTACCACCCTGCACTTCCTTTGGATTCTTATTCCTCGGATTTATATATTACGTCTATTACGGTTCCGTCCCTGTATTCAACGACTCCAACCACCTGGCTGCTTATGTCAAGCTTGTTAGGAGTTCCTGTCATATCAATAGCTGTTTTTCTAAGCTCCTGTATGGTCTTAACCTCTATTCCATATGCCTTAAACTTTTCGATCAAGTCTGCCCTGCGTGGGTTTACTGCCACTCCTCTTTCTGTTACCAGCACATCTATGCTCTCCCCTGGGGTAGTAACTGTAGTAACCCTGTCAACCACTATAGGAAGCCTGCTCTTAACCAGCTGAGTTACAACCATTGCAAGCTTTGCTCCTGCTGCTGTATCGCTGTGTCCCCCTGAGCCTCCCATTATGACTCCTGAGGAGCCTGTGGTAACGTTTACGTTGAAGTCAGTATCTATTTCTGTTGCTCCAAGTATCATTACATCAAGCTGGTTTGCAACCGCTCCCTTGTTGTGGGGATTGCCATACATGGAGGCTGACATTGCCATATGGTTCTTGTTGTTTCTATAGGATTCAACTGCATCAAGGTCAAAACACTGTACATCGAATATGTTCCTGAAAAGCCCTTCCTTGAACATATCCACAATGTAGCCTGTGGTTCCGCCTGCTGCGAAGCTCCCCTTTATTTCCTTCTTCTTCATAGCATCCTTAATGAAGGAGGCCACTGCAAGTGACGTTCCTCCTGCTCCTGTCTGGAAGGAGAAGCCATCCTTTAGAAGTCCTGATGCCTCTATTACCCTTGAGGCTGTTTTGGCAATCCTCAGTCCTACAGGGTCCTTTGTAATTCTTGTTGTTCCTGATACTATGCCCTTAGGATCTCCTATACAATCTACCTTAACCACATAATCCACATACTGCTGTGAGATTTCAATAGGACATGCTGGATATGGAACCAGATTGTCAGTTATAGCTACAACCTTGTCTGCATACTCAGCATCAGGAACTGCGTAGCCTAATGCTCCGCAGGCTGCTGGTCCGTCAACTCCATTTATGTTTCCATAAGTGTCTGCTGTAGGTGAGGCAATAAAAGCTATGTCTATATGCAGGTCTCCTGCTTCAATAGCCCTGGCCCTTCCACCATGGGTATGCATTATAACAGGAGTCTTCAGCAGTCCCTTAGATACTGCATCTGCCACAGGTCCTGACATGTAGTTGGCATAGAGTCCTGTTACGACTCCGTTCTTAATGTGGTCAACTAAAGGCGTATGCACAGGAAAAATTGAGGAAGCTGCCACCTTCATATCCTTAAGGCCCATTTTTGCGATCTCATCCATAACCATGTTCAGCACATAGTCACCATTTCTAAGGTGGTGATGGAAGGACACAGTCATGCCGTCCTTAAGTCCACACTTTTCAATAGCTTCCCTTATGGAGGAAAGGGCCTTGTCATCACCTGGAACTGTACAGCTTACCTTTACTGCTTTTCTTTCTGCAATATTTGTGTTTACAAAGGCCCCCTCAAAGGGCTTAGTCTTTCCATAGCCTTCTATATATTCTGGTATTTCTCTTCCTAATACATTTTTCATAGCCTATGCCTCCTTTTCATCCAGCAGCCCTGAAAGCCTTGCCTTCTCTAAGGTTGCATTTGCTCTTGCAATTATTGGTGCATCAACCATCTTCCCATCTAAGGAGAACACTCCCTTGCCTTCCTTAAATGCCTTATCCTTTGCCTCAAGCACCCTTAATGCATAGGTTATTTCAGCCTCTGTTGGTGCAAATACTCCATGTATTGTGTCTACCTGCCTTGGATTTATGGCAGCCTTTCCTGACATTCCTATGGACTTAGCCTTCTCCGTATCCTTGGCTAATCCCTCAGAGTCGTTGGTATCGGTAAAGGGAGTGTCTATAGCATCCACCCTTAATGCCTTGCAGGCAGCAGCAGTCTTGCTTCTTGCATAGGCAATCTCCTCTCCCTCCTTGGTCCTCTTTATTCCAAGGTCAGCAGTCAGGTCCTCTGCTCCGAGAAGCACTGCAATAGACCTGGAGGATGAGGAAATGATACTGTATATGTTCTCTAAGCCGTAGGCAGTTTCAATAAGTGGTATAAGCTTTATGGAACCCTCCTCAAAGCCCTCTTCCTTCTCTATTTTGGTAAGAAGCTCGTCTACTGACTTCATGCCCTTTTCAGTAGCCTTTGCAAGCAGCAACGCATCAGGCTTTACCCTTGCTATAGTGTCCACATCGTCATATCCAAAGGGTGTATCAAGCGGGTTTATCCTGACAACCAGCTCACAGCCTGTGTAATCAACGGTCTTTATAGCATTTCTCACTAATATTCTTGCTGAATCCTTTTCATCCAGGCTTACAGCATCCTCCAGATCAAGTATTATGGAGTCTGCTCCAAGTATTCCTGCGTTCTGCAGCATTCCAGGGTTGTTTCCTGGTATGAACAGCATAGTCCTTCTCAGGTTCTTCATTACTGTTCACCTCCTGCTCTCTTTACTGCAGTTTCCACTCTTGCCCTTATGGTGCAGTCTAAGGCTCCCCTGTCCATGGCAGTTATTTTAGCATCCTTTACATCAAGCTTTTTAAGGGTATCCTTAATAGCTTCTTCTATCTGATCTCCGAACTGCTTTATCACACTGCTTTCAAGTGTAAGCTCAATACCATTTCCCTCGTTAGGGAATATAGATACATATATATCGTTAGATTCCATTGTACCGGCCTTTGCAGGCTTTGTTATATTCATATGCTCACCCGCTTTATTTAATAGAATTTAAATATTCCTGCTGTCCTATTTCGTAATAGTTATTGCCCTGGCTGTCTATAACTACTACCAGCGGCAGGTCCTCAACATAAAGCTTTCTGAAGGCCTCTGATCCTAAATCCTCATAGCCTAAAACCTCAGCTGACTTTACACATTTAGCCATCAGAGCTGCCGCCCCTCCTATGGCTGCAAAGTATACAGCCCCATACTTCTTCATGGCTTCTATTACCTCAGGACTTCTTTTACCCTTGCCTATCATTCCGTTAAGGCCTGCCTTGAGCAACTCAGGTGTGTAAGCATCCATCCTGTAGCTGGTAGTAGGTCCGCAAGAACCAATGGCATCCCCTGGCTTTGCTGGGGTAGGTCCTACATAGTATATTATCTGGTCCTTAAGGTCAGCAGGAATTGGCTTTCCCTCTGCCATAGCCTCTACCATTCTCTTATGTCCTGCATCCCTTGAGGTATATATATATCCTGTTAAAAGCACGCTTTCTCCTGCCTTAAGGTCCTTTAAGTCCTCATCAGTAAATGGTGTGGTTATTCTCTTTTCCATGGTACCATCCTCCTTATAAATGTGCCTCTGCATGCCTTGTAGCATGGCAGTTGATGTTTACTGCTACTGGAAGTCCTGCTATATGGGTAGCGTATACCTCCACATTTACAGCAAGGGCGGTAGTATGTCCTCCGAAGCCCTGGGGTCCTATTCCAAGAGCATTTATCTTCTCTAATAGCTCATCCTCCAGCTCTGCATAATATGGATCAGAGTTCCTTACATCGGTAGAACGGGCCAGTGCCTTCTTTGCAAGCATGGCTGACTTCTCAAAGTTTCCTCCGATTCCAACTCCTACAACTATAGGAGGGCATGGGTTGGGTCCTGCTTCCTTTACTGTCTTCAGCACGAAGTCCTTTACTCCCTCTATTCCATCAGAAGGCTTAAGCATCTTAAGCTGGCTCATATTCTCACTGCCAAAGCCCTTAGGTGCTACAGTTATCTTAAATCCGTCTCCTGGCACTATGTTATAGTGTATTATAGCAGGGGTGTTGTCTTTAGTGTTAATCCTGTGGATTGGGTCCTTAACAACAGACTTTCTAAGATAACCCTCAGTGTAGCCCTGTCTTACTCCTTCATTTATGGCATCCTCAAGAGGCCCATCCACATGAACTTCCTGTCCCATTTCCACAAATATAACGGCCATTCCTGTATCCTGGCACATTGGCATGTCATTGTTTGCTGCTATGTCAGCGTTTTCTGTAAGTATGTTAAGTATGTTCTGGGCGGCTGAGAAGGTTTCCTTTTCCTTTGCTTCCTTGAAACGATCTCTGATATCCTGATTAAGATAATAGTTTGCCTCTATGCATAAACGCTTTACAGCTTCTGTTACCTTGCTGGCATTTATTTCTCTCATGATTACCCTCCATGTTTTTATATAATTACAGGCTGCCGGGAAAGCCATGCCTGGCGGAGCCTTTGGACACCCGCCGGGCATTCCGCTCTCCGCAGCAGCCCATTATTTCAAATTTAAAGCCTTCGTTATGCTCTCTTTGCTCTTGCAGCAGTAAGTGCAAGAACCCTGTTCATCTCGTTGAATACGATCATGAATCCCTCGTCAACGCCCATTCCTGGCTTTGCAAGACACTGGTCTGCTCCGCAGGCAATAGCAATGTTAGTGCATACCTGTGCTGACCTGTCAGTTTCGTTGCAGGTTCCTCCACAGTATGCTCCTACTCCATGCTGCTTGCAGTAGAGTATTGCTTCAACTATGTTATTAACTCCTCCAAGGTCTGGAGTCTTTATCTGGATCATAGCAGCAGCCTTCTCATCAGTGAAGAGCTTTATATCTTCCCAAGTGTTGCACCATTCGTCAGCAACTAATTCAACATCTATATTCTTTTCAGCAAGCTTTTCTGTAAGTGCCTTAAGAGCCTTCCACTGTCCTTCTCTTTCCTCAACGTCCATAGGTCCTTCAATCCTAAGGTGAAGTGGAGCTGCCTTCTTAGCAAGCTTTCCAATGTACTCAGCCATCTTCTCTGTATCATTGTTAAATGCTACTCCGATTGTGCCATAAACGTCTATATGAAGAACTGGGAGATAATCTTCGCTTGTTCTAAGTGACATTATTCTGTCCCTGAGCCAGCCAACATATTCCTCAAGTATTTCACCATTTTCGCCAAGTTTTTCCTTAACGTTGTTTATAAGTGCATGTGGAAGTACATCTGCTCCCTTTATGATCATCTTATCAACGTTATTGTATCTATCATCACCTGACTGAGTGAATATTGGAATTCTGTGGAATTCAACACCAGTGTTGTATTCTTCCTTTACAACCTCAGCCATAGTTACCTTCTTTGCCTTTGCTGCTGCATCAAGTATAGCCTGAGTAACACCATATCTGATTGCAGTATGGAGTCTCTTACCATTTACCAGCATATGGTCTATTTCCTCTGCAAGTGCCTTGAAGCCTGTCATTTCCCTTCCAATAAGCTTTGGAGCAATTTCCTTTTCGATTATTGGAATGAAATCATTGGCAAGGAATAATGGGTCTCTTCCGCCTGCTCCTGAATACTGAACTGCTGCACAGTCTCCATGAGCAACCTGTCCATCCTCAAGAACTAACATAATTGATATGGACTCTCCTGCCTGACGTACATTCTGGAAGCCTTCAGTTATTGGCTCACCAACATATGTAAATCCATCATGTCCAGCTCCTGCCTTTATTGCTCTCTGGTCATCAAAATAAAATCCGGTTCTTCCTGCGGAACAAACTACATCTACTATTTTCATTTAAATTGCCTCCTGAATATATAATAAAATATGATTTTTTTCTACGGGAGGGCACAGGAAAACATCCATTTAGGATGTTTTCCTCCCCTACAAACTTTACTTATTACTTACCTTCTGGTCTTCCGATGAGCACGCCCTTGCCTACTGCAAATATGTCATCCTGAACCATGTCAAAGCATACTGGCCTGCTCTCATATGCGGCCCTCTCCTCAAGCTTTTCCCTGTTGAAGTCCTTAAGCTCCTTAGACAGTGGTATGTTTGCAACCTCAAGGTACCTTACTGCTCCGTTGTTATCCCTTGCAGGAAGTATTCTTCCTGAATTGAACTTGCTTGGTGCAAATGGAATGTCTAAAACACCTGCCTTGAAGGCTTCGACGGTTCCAACAGCTAAATCTCCCTTACCAAGCTCGAATACCTTGTCTAATATACACCTGGTTTCAGCCTTTATTATTTCAATTTCGGCTGCAAGCTCGTTGCTCATTGGAAGTCTTTGTCCTCTAAGAAGATTCAGAACCTCCTTTGTAGCCTTAATACCAGCTGCATTTGCTTCCTTAGTTGGAATTCCGATAGCCTCATGAGGAGTCTTAACAATAACCTTTGTTGCTCCTGCCAGTGCTGCAGTTGCAGAACCCCAGGAGATAACTCCAAATGCCTTTGATTCATCAGCAGGGAAGCCTCCCATCCACTGATGGAATACTGTTGTAAGGTCTACATCATAACCGTAGTTCTTAAAATATTCCTCAGCCTGTGCAACCAGTGACTTTATAGCTGCAACGTCCTGTATAAGGTTTCCACACTGTCCATAGCCTAAAGTAAGGTTCTTTACTCCCTGTTCAGCAGCAAGAAGTCCTTCAATTATTGCAACTGCATTTGACATGCTTGGTGGAACCAGTGTTCCAGTAAGAGGTCCGAATGGCTCCCTGTTGAGATGAACTCCCATTTCCTCATATATTCCAACCAGCCTGTCGCAGTACTGCCAGTCAGTAATGCTTTTTTCAACACTTACATTCTTTGCATATGGAATGTTATAGGATATTCCACCGCCTTCATTGGAGGTCCAGCCACCTGCGTGTATTATCTCAGACAAAAGTCTTGAATCTGGTGTGCCGTGTCTTGCCTGTACTGGGCTATTTACAGCCTCTAGTACCTTACGGCAGTTATCAACTCCGTGGTTTACTACTGGGAAGCCGTTGAGCATTGAACGTCCAGCCTTCAAGCTCTCCTGAATTCCTATTTCACATTCCTCATATCTGTTAAGTCTGGTATAGCTATCAATAGTTGATGGAAGAAGGTCTGCCCCGCCTTCCCTTTCAAGGTGCTGCAACAGCTCTATATGCTTGTCTACAAGGGCAACTCCTGCTCTTGGCTGTGCCAAAGTTATACCCTCTTCCTTAGCTTTAAGCAGCTTGTTGCAGAAGTTCTTATCTTCAGGAAGGCTCTTATGATATTCAACAGCCTCCTCCATGTTTACTCCCTTGCCTGTAGGCCACTGGTTCAATACTTCTTCTCTTATCTTAAAAAACTCGTCATGTGAAAGCTTTTTATTTGTTAATGACATCTATCATTTCCTCCTACTATGCTTTAACAATGTATTTTTTCATGATTCTTACTGCCTTGTCCGGGTATTTCTCTGCTAAAAGTCCCATAGCAGATAATATATAAGCTTTATCAATGAGTATATCCGGTTTCTCAGGCTTTAAGAAATTGGGTGCTTCCCTATCAAAGGTTCCAGCACTCAATATCTTCTCAGGATTTGGACTGTGAACAAGTATGCCCCCGGTTCCAATAAGATACCTGGTATTCAGAAGGTCCTTGCCCACCTGGGAATATACAATTCCCATTGGTGTATAAACACTCTCCAGTACTCCTACGTGCCTTTCCATTCCTATTTCAACAGCGACCATTCCCATGGCCTCGTCAAACTCCTCCTCTTCCTTGGTGGAAGGAAGAATGTTAACGTTTTTCTGTAGGTATCTGCATCTTTCCTCTACATTGTAAGGGGTATCAGGAATGTACTTTTTAAGTCTTCTGGTACCTGCAGCCTCCCAAAGAGACTCTGCACTTACCCTCATACCCAGGTCTCCCTCAACTGTTCTTTTAGCATATGGCTCCTGAAGTCCCCTTAGGGTAACTCCCGGCTTGCTAGGCTCCCCATCAGCTATGGAATGTACATCTGTGGTGGCTCCACCTATATCTATAACTACCAGGTCTCCTATGCCCTCCTCCAGGTCTGTTCCATCTGCCAGAACTCTGGCTGCCTTAAGTACTGCAGCAGGTGTAGGCATCAGTATTCCGCTAATATAATTCTCTGCATCCTTCATACCCTTTGCCTCAACGATTTTGGCCATGAATATTTTTCTTATGACCTCCCTTGCCGGCTCTACATTCAGTGTATTGAGCCTTGGCATTACGTTGTCAGTGGACTCAAAGTATATGTTGTTTTCAGTAAAGAGATCCTCTATTTCGTCTCTGGCATTCTTATTTCCTGCTACAACAACAGGAACATCCTTTATATGATCTGCAATAAGTCTTGCATTATGGAGAATGCAGTCCTTGTTGCCTCCGTCTGTTCCTCCAGCAAGAAGTATTATGTCGGGTCTTTTGGATATTATCTCCTTCATGTCAGAACGGGTAAGCTCATAGCTGTATACTCCCAGTATCCTTGCTCCCGCTCCTAGTGCCGCTCTTTTGGCAGCCTCAGCCGTAAGCTCTGGAACAAGCCCTATAGCAACCATCTTAAGGCCTCCTGCAGCACTGCTGCAGGCAAGCTTGTCAATGAAGTTTACTTCTTTATCTCCAAGCTTTTCCTGAAGCTCCTTATAAGCATTATTAAAACCAACCATTATGTCGCTTTCCACAGTAGTAAGGCCTTTTGCTGTTGCCAGTATGGTTTCGTTTTCCATATCAACAGCGGTGAGCTTTGTATACGTACTGCCAAAGTCTATGAGCAATATAGAATCCATTTTACCACCCTCGCAACTATTCTACTCCAAGGTCTTTCTTTAAATCCTCAATTGTTATGTTTGGAGATGTTCCAGGTGCATAAACCCTGTCAAATCCCATATCCATGAATCTCTGCTTAACAGAATCCCAGTCCTGTTTTCCAACTACAAGGTTGCCTCCAACATACATGAGTATTCCCTTGAGTCCTGCTTCATCACACTTTTCCCTAAGGCCTCTGCAATCCAACTCTCCATGACCATAAAGTGAAGATACTAAAATGGCCTCGGCGTTTGTCTCAATGGCTGCATTAATAAAGTCCTCCTGTGGGCTGAGCACGCCTATGTTTATTACGTTGAAGCCTGCCTGAGTGAATGCATGCTCAAGAATCTTGTTGCCAACTGCATGACAGTCAGAACCAATTACTCCGATTACGATAGTCTTTTTCATGATTATTCCCCCTAAATTAGCCCTTGTTTTCTATTTCCATAGTTTTTGTCATTACTGCTTTTACAGAATCCCTGTCGATGTTGTAGTCAAAGCTGATTACTTCTTTAGCTCCCTTAGTAAGTCTGAGTACATCCTCGCGTCTTCCCGGTGACACGATTATTACATCACAAGTACTTAGGGTTTTCATTACCTCTTCATCAACCTTGCTTATGGTAGAATTTATTTTAATATCCTTTAATCCTGATGATTTCAGTGCATTTTCAACCTTAAATTGAAATTCCTTAGAAATACATACAAGACCAAAGGTTGTACAGCTTGGGTATCTTGCAATCCTAACAATTGTTTCAAGGCTTGGATTTATTGCTATTCCAACTATCTCCTTATCTAGGCCTTCCTCTGAATTCTTAACATCGTTTACATGGTTAAATGGTGCAATTACAAGATGAGCCTTTCTTATTGCTTCTATGGTGACCTCATCCCTAGACAATAAATCTGATAGCACCAAAGGAACTACATTAAGGTTTGTATACTTTGTCAGTTCCTTCGAAAATTCCCTGGACTGCTCTATGTTACACTCTATAAATACTGCACTGGTGGACTTCATTAGCCTTTCCTTTTCCTCAATGCGTTCACTTACCAAGGCTAGATACTCCTTAGCATCCAATCCCAGTTCATAGGACTCCTCAAGTCCAAGGTCAATTATCTTAAGAAGCTTGTCTCTAATACTGTTCTGTGTCCAAGGCTTGGCCTCTTCTGCTACAAAGGTACCCCTGCCCTGATAGGAGATAAGCACTCCTTCCCTTTCAAGAATATTGTATACAGTGCTTATTGTATTGCGGCTTACCCCGATGTATTGGCATAGGTCCCTTTCTGTAGGCATCTTGTCACCAATTCTCAGGCTCCCCTGCTTTATTTCGTTCATTATCTGGTTTTTAATTTGTATGTATATGGGGATTCTGCTTTTTTTCTCTATATGTATGTTCACCGCATCACCTTCAATCCACTTAGGAAATTGGCTTAGTCCATTTATATTTTACCATACCACTATTTATGTACTAATCCAATATTTTGTCATATTTAGCCAAGAATCCGCAAAATTATTTAATACTCTAAATTAACTCTTTTTTTCTTCTTACACCACCGTTTTTCTATGCAATATGTTTTCCATGTTTGTTGAAGTGTTGGATTATCTTGACTCTAGTAAATTCTTAAAAATTAGTTACATTCATATAATCCAAGTATAATTGTATACAATTGTGCCAACAACAAAATTGGACTGCATCACGCAGTCCAATTTTATGCTTTTGGAAGTATTAGCAGTTTGTTTATTTTCTCGTCATGGCTGTATAACCCTCTATAATGTTCAGCTGTTTTACATTCAAATACAAGGTTGCCCCATCTTTTCCGTATGCTTCTCATTATATCAAGAGTTTTTAGATCATAGGGTGTACTGAGGTTGCTTGTTTGAAAAACTGCCCTTATCACTACATCAATACCACACATGCTGCATTTTCTTACCGCCGCCAGTATGGTTTCCTGGTCTATGAATACCGAATGAAAGCTGTCATATTCTAATATAACCTTAGCTATACCCCTTTTTCTTAAATACATAATTATATCAGTATAATTGTCCATTTTCCCCCAAAAGCCATTGGTAACTACTATCTTATTTATATTAATATCCCTTATCTTTTTAAGATATTTAAATACAATCCCCGTATGAAGAAATGGCTCTCCCCCGCATATCTCTAGGTAATCAGTATATCCCTTGTCATATGCCTCCATTACCTTCTCCTTGAAGCACTCTGGAGACATAATTCCTTTACGGTGGGGGCCACAGCCATAGCTGCAGCTAGAGCACATTATATTACAATTATATGTAACCACAGCTATAATTCCTTTCATTGTAACACCTCTTACATATTTTACCATATTGTGCGAGGTACAAAAAGGGAGATACCTATATAGTATCTCCCTTTTTGTACATATATTTTCTCATATAAACCTATTGTATGTCACTTTCCTCCTGCAGGTCCTTCATTTCCTGCAAGCTCAGTGGAATAGCCTTATATCCAGTTATTCCCTCCAACATGCTTATAACCTCATGGTTCTCCCTGTCTGTAGCTATCATAATAGTAAAGCTGTCACCTGACCAGCTGAGAGTATTTAAATCAGTTCCATACCCACTCCTCAGCTTCATTCCTATATCAGTATTTTCCTCTATTATCCCATCCATGAAGGAATAACAGCTATTTTTATATTCCATCCCATAGCGTTCTGTTCCCGGAAGTATATATACATCCATAAAGCTTACCTCGTCCCATTTACAGCTTACACAGTATGTGTAGGGGGAATCTGTGAGCTTAATCACCCTGCTTATCCTAAGGTCATTAGGCAGTCCTCCTAAAAAGCTTGCTGCGGCACTGCAGGATGTATATACTGCAGCTATGCTCTCACTAGAGCCCTTCTGCATAACAGCACTATTTAACTGTGTATTATCTCCGTTTTGTGTTAAATCCTGCTTTTCCTCCTTATTTTCTGCAGACCTTTCATCCTGTCCTTTACCTGCAAAACCACTGTCGTTTGTGTACAGACATGCTCCTAGCTTGCCCCTGTTTCCTGCAACAGCAAAAAAAACAATGATAACGCAGGCTGCAAGGGACCCATACTTTAGGATGCCTTTCCATCTTCTCTTAGCTGTATTGGACTTAAGCCTTGGAACATCTGGAGCATCATCAGTTCCAAACCGTTTTACAGCCCTGACCGTATCAAAAAGCTGTAATAGCTCCTTATCCTCCTCCACCCCACTTATGGAGGGCTTATTTTCATGATTAAGCTTATCAATAAACTGAGAAAGCATCTCTTCTCTATTTTGTTGTTCTTCTTTACTTATCATTAAAGTAGCCTCCTTTCTCCAAGCCATTCCTAAGCTTCTGCAGTGCTCTGAACTGCATGCTCTTGATGGTGCCCTCTGGCTTTGCAAGCTTTTCGGATACGTAGCTTATTGAATATCCCTTTATTATCCTCAAGGTAATTATTTCCTTTTCCTCTTCATTCAGCATATCAAGTACTTCCCTGACCATCAGGTTTCCTTCTACCAATCCAGTATCATCCTTAAGCTCTGCATCTCTTTCTGAAATCTCATCTAGCTCTATTACATTCATGTTTTTCCTTTTGTCCCTCCATGTGTCGTATACAATGTTTCTGGCAGAGGCAAATATGTATGCTCTTAGCTTATCCTCTTCTATATCATTATTTATTACATGTCTATATACCCTGTGGAATATTTCCTGTGTCAGCTCTTCAGCTTCCTGGCGGTTCTGTACTTTATAATATATATACTTGTATACCTCAGGCCACAAGCTGGTATACAGCTGTCCAAAATCCTTCTGAAGCTTCGTTGTGCCCTGCACTAGATTCACCCCGTTTCGGCTTCTATACAAGAAGACTATATTATGGTTAAAAAGGTTGCAGCTCTGCATCGTATTTATATAAATATCAAATCTAAAAATCCTTTTATCAATAATATACCATAAAATGTAACATTTCCAATAATAAAATAATCGTTTCATGCATATAATGCTACTACCGTATTTATTCAGGAGGCAGTTATGAAACAGGAAGATACATTTCTAATAGATCAGGAAACACTTCAGGAGTGCATTGATGACTCAATAGACACGCCAGAGCAGAAAGACCAGACTATGATTATCAGCAATAGATAATCGATTATTCAACATATAAAAATGCGCCACCTTGCCTATTGGGGAAAGGTGGCTCTTTTACCTAAACAACTTATGACTAATTATTTACTGCTACATATTATTTTATGGCAAACAGCAGCTCATTTCCTTTTTTACCGCACAACTCTATTATATCCATTCTCCTGTAGCAGTAGGTAATCTTTCTTGCAACGGATACTGGTATACCCATAGCCTGGGCAAGAGTTTTGTTTGAAAAGGGCTGCTCTATTCCATCAGGTAGCAGCCTCTCAAAATCCTCAAGGCTGTCGAAGCTAATACTGTCAGCTACACCTACAAGCCTTCTGTCTACAACACTGTTACCCTTCCTTCTCCAGCTGCCACGTCCGTCCTGGCATCTGGTTTCCTCCACATCCACCAGCAGCACTTCAATAGACAAATTCTCGTTTGCAGCCAGCTCAGGTATACTTACCAGTTCATCAAATACATCCAAAAGCTTACCGGTTTTAGGTGATTTCCTGCGATTTATGACAATTCCCTGCTTATCAGTATATACAATATACTTTACCCTTGGTACAGGATAAACCAGCCTGACCTTATTGGTTGTGCAAAGCTTAAAGAGCTTTTTGTTCAATGCCCGGAAGTTTTTAGTCTGTATCTCAATAAGCAGCTCATTCCTTACAATATCCACAATACTTCCTTCAACCTTTGCCTCATACCTATCCCCAGGCTTTCCATACCATTTCTTTAAATCAGAATGAAGAGATTTTTCATTCTGGGTGTTTATGCCTTTTTCTTCATACTCTATATAATCCTCTCTCTGCTTTTCCAATAAGAACTCCCCCAATTGGTCTTATCTTGTGTTTTCCTTTATTACCTTAATGACCCTTTCAAGGCCGTTACCAGCATTGCTTTCCTTCATAGCCTTAACATACGAAGCCCTGTTATCATAAACATACGTAATTCCCTCGTACAGGCTCCCGGCTGTCAGCTTTTCCTCCTCCAGCACCCTGCTGAACCCCTGCTTTTCAAAGGATCTGGAATTCAGTATCTGGTCACCTCTGCTGGCATTGGCTGAAAGCGGTATCAGCAGGTTTGGCTTCTTAAGTGCCAACAGTTCAAATATGACTGTGGCTCCAGCCCTTGAAATAACCACATCTGCCATAGCAAAAATATTACGCAGTTCATCGCTTACATACTCAAACTGTTTATAGCCCGGAGTATTTTTAAACTTCTCATCCATGTTACCCTTTCCACATATGTGGCAGAGGTTAAACCTGGAGGTTAAATCCTTAAGTGACTCTCTTACGGCTGTATTAATGCGCACTGAGCCCTGGCTTCCTCCAATCACCACAATAACCGGCTTTGAATCCTTAAAGCCACACACCCTTCTGCCCTGCTCAGCATCTCCTTTTAGAAGACTGTCTCTTACAGGAAGTCCTGTGAATACCCCTTTTCCCTGTGGAATATGCTTACTGGTCTCCGGAAACGTATAGCATATCTTTTGGGCAAAGGGAAGAGAAAGCTTGTTTGCCAGTCCAGGAGTCATGTCTGATTCATGTATGACCACTGGTATTTTTTTTATTTTAGCCGCCCACACTACTGGTGATGAAACAAAGCCTCCCTTGCTGAATACCATGTCAGGCTTTATTTTTCTAAGAACTTTCATTGCTTCATTAAAACCCTTTACAATCCTGAATGTGTCGGTAAAGTTTTTGGCATCAAGATACCTTCGCAGTTTTCCTGCACTTATGCCATAGTAAGGAATCCCCTCTTTTTCAATAAGTGCTTTCTCCATGCCGTCCTTTGAACCAATATAATGTATTTCATAGCCTGCCTTCCTAAGCTCTGGAAGCAGTGCAATGTTTGGCGTTACATGTCCTGCAGTGCCACCACCGGTTAATACTATCTTCTTCATCTTATCCTCCCGATAAACACACAATATTATAATATTCCTTATATTCTATTCCTTTTTATAAAGCTTATCCACATATTATTATAATCAAACACTTTAAGCTTAACAACATATTGATAATTTAAGGCATAAAAAAGGACTCAGGAAAATTCCTGAACCCTTTATAAACTAGAACTCAAATTCTCTGTTTACGTATTTTCCCAGAAGTGCTATACATGCTTCCACATCGTTCATATCAACGATTCCATATGGGCTGTGGCAGTACCTCTCTGGTATAGATATTCCCGATGCCCTTACTCCGTCGTTTGACTGGTTCATTGCCCCTGCGTCTGTTCCTCCTGCAGGAAGTACATCAAGATGGTACTCTATATTATTTTCCTCTGCACACTTTACCATTTCCTCTACCAGGTATTCGTCACATACTACTGAGCTATCTATAACCTTTATGGATGCTCCCTTTCCAAGTGCCCCATTTCCCTTTCCAGCACTATCTGGGGTGTCAAAGGATGGTGTAACGTCTAGGGCTATTCCGATATCAGGCTTTACCCTATTGGAGGCTACCCTGGCTCCTCTTAAGCCAAGCTCCTCCTGTACTGAGAATACAAAGTATACATCATTATAAGGGGTATCCATCCTCCTCAAACATTCCATAGCCACGTAGCAGCCTATCCTGTCATCAAGAGCCTTTGTTGAAACTCTGTTGCCTGGAAGCTCCTCATACTCGCCTTCAAAGCAGGCATAATCACCAACCTTTACAAGTTTCTCTGCCTCTTCCTTGCTGGAGCAGCCAATATCAACATAAAGCTTGTTGATGTCCCCTGCCTTTATTGAATCCATACTGTCATTGCAGCCAATAACTCCTACTACACCGTTTTTAAACCTTACCCTGGTCATATATAAGGTAAAGGCTGAGTGCCCTCCAAGAGGTCTTACCTTAATGAAGCCCTTTTCAGTTATATAAGTAACCGAGAAGCCTATCTCATCCATATGTGCGGATGCCATTATTTTTTTCTTATTTTTTCCTGAGCCCTTTTTAAGTGCAATAATGTTTCCAAGTGCATCCACTGTCAGCTCATCTACATAAGGCTTTATATCCTCAGCTATAAGCTGCCCTATTTTTCTTTCATATCCACTTACACCTATTGCCTGGGTTAATTTACGCAAATCCATAGCTCATACTTCCTTTCACAAAATAATCTGACTAACCCCATTATATTGGAACATCAGTATGATGTCAATCTATGGAACATTTATTCATATTCTCCAATAAAGAGCCTTCCTGATAGAGGTTTGATTCTGATTTTAGTGGCCGGTGATGCCTTCTGGCGCCTGCCTAATACTATATCCCTTATGGATTGGAGACCTGCCCATGCAGAAAAATCAAGTGTGACCTGCTTTTCCTCATGAAGACTTCTGTTTATGAGTACCAAAGCAAACCCATTCTTTCTTCTGCTTCCGAAAACATCCCTGTTCTTTTCTATAACCCTAACATAGCCATATACATCCTCCGATGCATATACAGGAATAAATGCACCCGTTTTCAGCATATCATTGGAGTTTCTTAGGGCTGCCAGCTTTTTGTACCAGGAAAGCAACTGGCGGTTTTCTCTTCCCCAGGGATAGGTACCTCTGTTAAAGGGATCCCTGTAGCCTTCCATTCCAGCCTCATCCCCATAGTATATGCATGGTGTTCCAGGAAACGTAAACTGTACAAGAGAAGCCAGCATCATCCTTTTTTCTCCAAGCTCTCTTTGCACCTCATCCAATTGGAAGGCTGCTCTTTCCTCTATGGATAAGCTCTCGTTATCCGGAGCTCCTCCCAATACTGTTAAAGCCCTTGGAACATCGTGGCTTCCAATAAGGTTCATAGAGGAGTATGAGCTTTCAAAAGGATAATTTTCATACAGGCACATTACTCTGGTGTTCAGCTGCTCTGCAGTTTCCTTTCCAGTTATGAAAGCTATGAACATGTTTCTGAAGGGATAGTTCATAACAGTATCCAGCTCGTCACCACACAGATACTGTCTTGTAATACCATAACTCAGCTTATTGGATGCATCCTCCCAAACCTCTCCTATTATAGCTGCATCCTTTTTCTGGGTCTTTGCCTGGAGCCTCAGCTCTTTAATAAAGCTTTCTGGCAGCTCATCTGCCACATCCAGCCTCCAGCCCGACGCACCAAGGCGCAGCCATCTTTTAATTATGCTGTCTTGTGCTGTCAGTATATATTCCTTGTAGCCTTCGTCCTCCTCGTTCACGTTGGGAAGTGTAGGGAAATTCCACCAGCAATCATACTCATTGGGAAAGTTCTTAAAGCTGTACCATGAATGATAGGGGGATTCCATTGACTGGTAAGCCCCTAAAGAATCATAGCTCCCCTCCTTATTAAAGTATCTGCTGTTGCTTCCCGTGTGGCTGAATACTCCATCAAGTATTATAGCTATGCCATGTTTGGATGCAGTCTGGCACAGCTCCTTGAAGATATTACTATCCCCATACATAGGGTCTATCTGCTCATAATCCCCTGTGTCATATTTGTGATTGGAGAAGGCCTTAAATATAGGATTCATATATATTATGCTTACTCCAAGCTCCTTCAGATAAGGAAGCTTTTTTATTATACCCCTAAGGTTTCCTCCATAGAAATCATTTACCCTGTATACCCCTGTGTAATCAGGCTTGTAATCCGGCACCTCATCCCAAGAGGAGTGCAGGGTATATTCATCTTCCCTGGTATTGGCTTCTCCTGATTCATTGCCATTATAGAATCTATCCACAAATATCTGATACATTATCCCCTCTTTAAGCCACTGTGGGGTTTTAAAGCCCTTCTTGAAAACAGTAATCTGGTAGGAGTTAAGGGGACTTTCCTTCAGCACGCCGGTACCTCCCATGTTATCGTCCCTGTTGCAGTAATACCAGGTACCATCTTCCTTTTCTATTATAAAGAAGTACCAGAGAAGACCACTTTCTCTCGAGCTTATATTGCCTTTATAAACATCCCACTCCTCAAGAGAGGACTCCTTCTCCATCCTTACCCTTTCCTCTGAATTGTTTCTCCAGGTTCTTATATATACATTAGTCACAGACTTATCCTTAAGCTTTATCCTCAAGGTTATCTCACTTTGCTCCTGCACTGCTCCAAATGGATTTCTGTAAAATATATCCTGTGAATTATGAATTGCCCATGTCATGGATTTTGCCTCCTGTCCTTCAAAACTTTAGCCTTTGTATTAATATATTTACTTTTATAATAACTGTCTCTTCTTTATATATGTGACTCCCAGTGGTGGCAGCTTGATGTTTATTGAGTGCTCCCGGCCATGAGATGAGGTATCTTCGCTTTTTATTGGTCCATCATTAGTCTGTCCAGAGCCTCCAAACATGTCAAGATCGCTATTAAAGGCCTCATAGTACTCCCCTGCAGCAGGAACCCCTATTCTGTAGTTTTCCCTTACCACTGGAGTAAAGTTACATACAGCTATAACATATTCCTCCTCTGTGTTTCCAAGCCTTTCAAAGGCTATAACACTCTGGTCCCTGTCATCAGCTACTATCCACCTGAAACCACTGCCGTCAAAATCCCTTTCCCAGAATGCCCTCTCCTGGAGATAGAATCTGTTAAGCTGCCTTACATACTCCTGCAGCTTCACATGCATATCATAATCCAGCAGATGCCAATCCAGGCTGTTGTTATAGTTCCACTCATCAAACTGCCCGAACTCTCCTCCCATGAAAAGCAGCTTCTTTCCGGGATGTGCCGTCATATAGGCATACAGGGTCCTTAGGTTAGCAAACTTCTGCCAGTAATCCCCCGGCATTCTATCAATCAGTGACTTCTTCCCATGGACTACCTCATCATGGGAAAGGGGAAGAATAAATTTTTCTGAAAAGGCATAAATCATAGAAAAGGTTATGGTGTCATGATGATATTTCCTGTGAACCGTCTCATGAGACATATACTCAAGTGTATCATGCATCCAACCCATATTCCATTTATAGGTAAACCCAAGCCCGCCTTCAGAAACAGGCTTACTCACCCCTCCCCAGGCAGTAGACTCCTCTGCAATCATCAGGGTGTTGGGATGCTTCTCCTTCATAGCCATGTTAAGCTTCTTCAGAAAATCTATAGCCTCTAGGTCCTCCCTTCCTCCGAACACATTAGGCACCCACTCTCCAGGATTTCTGGAGTAGTCAAGATAAAGCATGGAGCTTACAGCATCCACCCTTAATCCATCAATGTGATAGCAGTCTGTATATAGCATAGCACTTGAAATAAGGAAGCTCCTTACCTCATTGCGTCCGAAATTAAACACATAGGTTCCCCAGTCCTGGTGCTCTCCACGTCTTGGATCCTGATGCTCGTAGAGACATGTTCCATCAAACCTTGCCAGCCCATGTGCATCCTTAGGGAAATGGGCTGGAACCCAGTCCAGAATTACCCCTATATCATTCTGATGGCAGCAGTCAATAAAATACATGAAGTCCTTAGGAGAGCCGTATCTGCTGGTAATACCAAAATAGCCTGTTACCTGATAGCCCCAGGAGCCATCAAAAGGATATTCTGAAACGGGCATTACTTCAATATGGGTATACCCCATATCCTTTACATAGGGAACCAACTCTTCTGCAAGGTCTCTATATGATAGAAAGCCCCCGTCATCCTTTCTTCTCCATGAGCCAAGATGAACCTCATATATTGACATAGGCTTGTTTTGTGATGATTCCTCCGCCTTACGTCTTTCCCACTGGCTGTCGTTCCACTCATATCCATCTATACTAGCCACCCTAGATGCATTATTTGGCCTAAGCTCAGCAGAAAAGCCACAAGGATCAGTCTTTAAAACTCTGTTCCCGCTGGAGGTTTCGATGCTATATTTGTATAATGCACCTTCCTCCACGCCCTCTATGAATATCTCCCATATACCGGAGAACGATACATTGTCCATAATATGTACCTGATCGTTCCAGTTGTTGAAATCTCCCACAACACTTACACTTCTTGCATTAGGGGCCCACACTGCAAAATGACACCCTTCTTTGTCAAGATGGGCTCCAAGCATTTTATAGGATTCGTAGTTTGTTCCCTCTTTGAAAAGGTATACCTGAAGTTCACTTAAAGAATTTTTCATTTTATCCTCCTTTATCAAACCTTGTAATCCTTTACTTTATATAAAGGCTGCGTTACTGTTTAATTGTTTGGCAAACTGCAAAGCCTCATATCTCCAAAATGTATTCAGAGACAATCAAATAACATTGACATCTTAATATATGGATGAGGTATTAAAAATATACACTTTAACAGTATGTCATTATAAAAAAAGCATGTCAAAGGAACATTATGGCATCATAGCTTTCCTCTGCTACAAGTATGCCTATATCTTACATCCCTCTGCCGAAAGCTTTTAATTCTCAACCAGTATAAGTCTTAATAACATTTTGCATGAATAGAATTCCTATTATAGTATTTTCCAAAAGCTCTCTTTATATTATTGTATAAACATTAATAATCGAGATTATGGTAAAATAATGTCCTTAACCTATCATCCCATGATACTAATGTCATACAATAAAGAAGTGTATATCCTTCCATGATTGCTATGGCATAAAAAAACAGCTGAAAGAAAATATCTTTCAGCCGTTACAGCTTATGTTATTCATTTTTGCCGCAGCACTTCTTGTACTTTTTGCCGGAGCCACATGGACATGGATCATTTCTACCCACCTTATTCTCCTTTACAACTGTCTGAGTCTTGTTATACTCTTTTTTAATTTCCTTCCTTTTTTCAGGGGTAAATATATCATCCCACTGTGGAAGGCCGTACAGCCAGTCTGCCTTAGCAGCAAGCATATTGTAGTAAAGCCTCTCGTAATCTATCTTCAAATCAAGCTGGGTATCCTCTTCAAGCCCTTCCAGCTCAATCTGGCTTTCAAGGCTTGTGTTAATTCCTGAAAGAAAGCCTGCCATGGTAACCTCATCCAGATTGTACTTCCTGGAAACTTCAGCTACGGAACCTTTTATTTCTGTAGTTTTATTTTTTAGTATGTCCTCGTAAACATGCATTTCCTTTTCAAAATATTCCTGCCAATACTGGTCATACTCCTGCTGGGTTCTTTGCTGGTCAGCAAGCTCCTCCCATTTCTCATATAGCTTCATATAATCCTGCTCCTTTATCACTAAAATACTCTACGATATTATATCACAATTTTTCCACAGTAAGCCATAATTATGTAAAATTATATTTAGCTTTGTATTAAAACGTTTATTTTCATAGAAAACACATTTTTACTTTTGGTTTTTTAACTCTGCCAATAAAATGTGATATATCTAATAATTTTTTTTAAATACTGTGTCTTTAATGAAGAATATATGATAAAATTATAAAGGTGCAAACATATTTATTCTGCTTTGTGTAATACTAAAAAATAAAAATATATTAATAGGAGTGTTGTTATGCCAGAAATAATAGAAGTAGGCAGTGTTTTAAAGGGAAAGGTAACCTCAATAAAGCCTTATGGTGCTTTTATAGCATTAGATGAAACTCATACGGGATTAGTTCATATCTCCCAGGTTTCCCACACTTATGTGAAGGATATAAATGATCATATAAAACTTGGTGATGAAGTGGAAGTTAAGGTTCTTTCAGTAGATGAGGCAACCGGAAAGATTTCACTGTCAATAAAGGAAACCCAGCCTGTACCAGATGAGCAGCCAAGAGCTCCAAGACAGCAGAAGCCAAGAACTCATTCAACTGAGAAGAAGATTGAGCCTGGTTTTAATACCCTTGAAGATAAGCTTAAAGCATGGCTTAAGCAGTCAAATGAAATTCAAGAAGACATCAATAAAAGAAATAACAGATAAATATATTTCACCAGCAGATTAAATGTAATCCCAGGGCATTATTCTCTGGGATTTTTGCCGTATTTTTTTAAAGCCTGTTTGAATATACGTTCAAACAGGCTTTTCTTCCATACCTTTTCTCTCTTCACTTTTGCTTTACCCTGTCCCAGTACTCCTTTATGGACCTCTCGTACTTATTGTTTCCCTCCCTGTAGTACACCTTGTCCTTTATGTTATCCGGAAGGTACTGCTGCTCCACATAGTTGTTAGGATAGGCATGAGGATACTTGTACCCCTTTACTCCTAGCTTTTCAGCACCTGCATAGTGACCATCCTGAAGGTGCTTTGGAATATCTCCGGTGTCCGTGGCATCTAAATCACTCAATGCATCCTGTATGGCAGCACAGGCACTGTTGGACTTAGGCAGGGTTGCCAGATATATTACTACCTCTGACAGTATTATAGATGCCTCAGGAAAGCCAACTACCCTTGCCGTCTGCAGTCCTCCATTGGTAATAGCCAGGGCATTAGGATGTGCAAGGCCTATATCCTCTGCAGCAATAACTCCCAGCCTTCTGATTATAGAATCCAGGCTTCCCCCCTTAACAAGCCTCGCAAGGTAATGGACTGCCGCATCCGGATCACTTCCTCTAATGCTCTTCTGAAGGGCACTGAGAAGGTTATAATGCTCATGTCCCGTGGCATCGAAGCGCATGCTGGACTGTCCCAGGTTTTCAATGCTTTCAGGAGTAATAAGTATATGTGAAGTATCTTCTGTGGATACGGCCATCTCAAGTATTCCCATTGCCTTTCTCATATCTCCGCTACTTATGTCTGCAATATAGGAAAAAGCCCCAGGAGTACACTCTATACTTACTCCATCATCCTGTAACAGCCTCACAGCCCTCTTTAATCCATCAACAATGTCATGGACTGACAAGGGCAGGAACTGAAATATTGTGCTCCTGCTTAATATGGCATTATATATGGAGAAATAAGGATTTTCTGTGGTGCTGGCAATAAGAGTAATCCTGCCATCCTCTATAAATTCCAAAAGTGACTGCTGTTGCTTTTTATTAAAGTTCTGTATCTCATCTAAGTAAAGGACCACACCCTTATAGCCCATGACCGTGTCAAGCTCCTTTATTATGGACTGTATATCCTTCACCGATGCGTTTGTTGCATTAAGCTTATACAGCTTCTTGCCTGCATTTTTTGCTATTATATTGGCAACGGTGGTCTTCCCCGTGCCAGGAGGTCCAAAGAATATCATGTTCATTATGTTGTTGTTTTCTATAAACCTTCTTAAAGGCTTTCCAGGGCCAAGTATATGCTTCTGCCCGAACACCTCTTCTATTCCAATAGGCCTGATTCTATCTGATAAAGGCTGCATTATACCCCTCCGTAAAGTAAAATATACTATCTCATTATTATAATAGAAGCTGCTGTTTTTTGCAAAAACAAGGGATGACATATGCCATCCCCTGTTTTGTTTCAATTATTTTTATTTACCTGAGCCTTTAATATTAAGCCTGTTAATGGCTTTTTTAAGGGCAAGCTCAACACGCTTTGTGTCTATGCTATCATCACCAGATCCGAGCCTCTTCTCTGCCCTTTCCTTAGCCGCTTTCCCTTTATTCCATGATTCTTTATATCAGTACCATGGATAAGGATTATCATCATCATTGCTAAAGTAGCGTTGACACTCAGATTACATGTTGGTGACTGCAGCCCTTAAAGCCCTGCCAGGTTGCTTAAAAGCATGCAAAGCATCACAGTTCCCATAAAGGCAAGGTACTTCCATGTTCTTTTATTAGGGTTTCCACCGATAATACTAATAGCAAACCCTACAATTATTTAAAAAATAAAACTGCTCCTGTATGTGCCACTGATGGGTCAGCCTGCTTTATCTTTCTACCTCCCCAAGCTTGAAGGATTCCAACAAACACTAATATCCCAAGCCTTAGTATATATAACCCTATTACACTTATTCTTGGTTTCCCTGATCTTAGGAGCATGCCAGAAGTTTTTATAATGCTGAATATGCCTACACATCTGCATAGATTTCCAATTATAAATCCTTTGGCAATGGTTTTATCTCCTAGAATCCACATGCTTATAAAAGAAAGGCCCGCTGCTACCAATAAATTAACAGTAAATACTTTCAGATAGTGTTTTACTTTTACAATATTTATTATTAATTTCTTATAAAAAAATAATAGTCTGTCATACATACAACAGGCTATTACAGAAATGCCATTATTTAATTTTACTCTAAATAATACTAATCAATGTACCTGCAATTCCATGTTTTATAAAAGAACTGCAACAGCACTAAGTATTAACATTAACACAAGAAGAAGCGCTATTGCTATCTTTGCATAATACATTGCATCCTTCTTGTTCCCATATTTATCATACTTCATTTGCCTCAACCCCCAAGAAATATTACATTATTTATCAACCGATGGCTGCTACAATGCAGCCATCCTGTTATACATTGTTATATGGCTCCCCTGATTGGAAGCCTATTTCCTGAATATCTCTGCCATTGCCAGGATTAGGACAGAGAGTTACCATACAGGAAGCATTTATTCCTGTATTGTTTTTTGCTCCAATCATTTCACTTCCATTAAAGCTGATTATATCCCCCTCTGCCATACATACCTCTTTCTCTCCTATAGTAAAAAGCATCGAGCCCTTCACAATATACGCTGAGCCCTCACTGTCTCCATGGCGGTGCTGTGGAACAACCTGCCCAGGCATTAGATTTAATAGGAAGCATAGCATATGGCTGCTATCAATAACAGTATCTCTTACAAATTCATTCTTATTATATTTAAAATGATCGGTTATATTATCAATCTTCATCTTATACCCTCCCTTTCTTATACTTCATGTTTATTATCTGTAATAAAGAAGGGTTTTATAACGCTTTAATACCTACTCAAAACCATGCCTAATACACTAATATTATAATAATCATATGTGTATTCATTAGTCAACGGATAATTTAGAAATAAGCAGCATATCTAGCGCATTAAATTCATTATTTTTTTGATTAAACGCCACAGATTTCATGACGGAATCGACATAGCAGCCGTGTATGGTGCCAAAATAAGAGCTTCTGCAGATGGGCTTTTTAAAATACTCCCTACCGGAAAGCTTCTTGGAGATGTGGAGATAAAGAACATATCCATAGGGGATAGAGCTCTGTTCTATGGAAGATTCTCAACAATAAGCTTCAAGGAAAAGGATGTGCCAGCCGATACCAGTGAAGAATTAAGATTTAATAGTCTTTTAGCCTAAGCTGTTATTTTAAGAAACAGCCTAGGCTTTTTCTTTTTATGTATGACAAATAAAATTATTTGGTAACACTTTTCCCCATACCTCATACAATATTATTAGATGCAAAACCTACATAACAAAAGATAATAGATTTTACGACATTACAAAAGTCAAAAGCTGTAACATTTTACTAGAGATATCATACAATATTATTAGAAAAGTCATATATAATAGCTTCAAATGCATAAAACTAGGCAACATAACCTAAATAAGGGGGTAAATATTATGTTCTGTTCAGTAATCCCACTTTTCATATTAGTTGGCTTACTTGCCCTGTTCATTCCAGGAGGCTTCTTCTTTATCCTCTTGCTCATACTCCTTCTCATTCTCTTCTGCACCTGCGGAGTATGCAAGTAAAAGCAACCTGATAAGGATTAGAGATATAGGGGGGATGGTCTTCCATCCCTGTACATAACCAAACAGGGGGGTGAAATAATGAGTGATAATAATGGAGAAAATACTGCCGGAATAGATCTGAGTTCCTTACAGAACACTGACTTTTCAGCATTGATGTCCAACGTAATGAAGAATGTTGATATGGATAAATTCAAATCAGTGCTTTCCAGCTTCAATATGAATAGCGAAAGCATGGATAAGATTATGGATGCTGTAAATAAACCTGCATCAGGTAGTGAAGGCTCCAACCTGGACATGAATCAGCTTAACGCCTTAGCATCCAACGTTCTTAAGGATATGGACACAACAAAACTTCAGTCAGTAGTATCAAACATGGCAGGAGGCAATGCTAATGCAATCAACGGACTGCTTGGCTCTCTTTTATCCAATGTAAAGGGAACTGCTACACCTGTAGCCAATGCACCCACTGTCAACAACTCTGTACCTAATGCTTCCGGTCTTGTAGGGATGCTAAGCTCACTGCTTTCAGGAGGAAAGACACAGTCCTCAGATGGTGCAGCTCCAGCACCATCCATGCAGAATGTACAGAACATCATGAACAAGTTTAAGCCTTCAGTTGACCTGGCAAATGCTCCTGTAGCTGTAGTTGCAGGAAGCCAGAACGACCTGAAGACCCAGTTTGAAGCCCTTTTTGGCACCATGAACATGGATCCTGCTGCTAAAGAAAAACTATCTAATACACTGGATAGCATAATTTCAAAACCAATGGTGTCTATGGATAGCCTTAAGAATGGACTTGGTGGAATTAACCTGCAACAGCTTACACCAATGCTTTCTAACCTAATGGAATCCCTAAAGTCCCAAAAGAAATAAGGTTAAAGCCTGTATATTGCTTATGCAGCATATAGGTTAATATAAACAAGCTTCATAACAACATAAAAAGGGAGGTTTTATCTATGTCATGCTGCAAACGTGAAAGGCGCTGCGGATGCCCCAATGCCGCAAATTCTCTGGTAGAGTTATTCCTTCTGGTTGGACTCCTTGCACTGTTCCTTCCTGGCGGGTTCTTCTTCATCCTTCTGTTAATACTCCTTCTCATCCTCATCTGCGCCTGCGGAGCATGCAGATAGTATCCACATACGGCAGTGGTTCCACTGCCGTGATACATAACCTTACAACTAAAATTTTGTAACCAAATATATTTTAAATCATACATTATATTAGATGAAAAACCACAATTTCGACATAAAGAGTCCATCCCCAAACATAGATTCCTCAGGTTATAGTATCACCAGTGAATCTGTTACATACTAATGAATAAAATATTTGTTTGTAAATCAAGGGGTGGAAATATGGCTAACTCAGGCTCCTTACTAAATATAGCTTCGTTGCTTTTAAATAATCTAGATGTTACATCCATTATGAAGACAATGCTTAATAAAGTTGACATGGGACAGCTTTCCGGAATGGTATCCGGCGTCTTGGGCTCAGGCAATGGAAATGCAGCAGCCAATTCTGCTCCACCAGCTGAAGCCTCAGCGGCAGCTGCTCCTGCTACCAATAACTCAGGCTCTTTCCTTCAAGGTTTGAATATAAATAGCTTTGCGCCTCCAATACAGACTTTAAATACCCAGGCAATGTCTGGGATGTTCTCTCAGATGTTTGGAGGTGTTCAACCAGTACAAGGCTACCAAATGCAGCAGCCCTACCTTCCTTCAATGAATCAGGGGCTGATCAATCCATACCCTATTTCTCCATATAACTATAACTACTACGGTGGCTATCCTATGCCGCCTCAAGAGGATCTTGAGTAATAACTAAAGATAAGAAATTGTAATTTAAATTTAGGAGGTAATTCATTATGTTTGGTATTCCCTGCTATCCAGCAGTTTGCCCAGGTTATGCTAGACCAACAGCATACACTCCCTGTGCAGGATCATATGCAGCCCCTGTAGCAGCCGCTGCAGCTGCAGCACCTGTAGCAACCGCAGCTAGAACTTCAGGCTGTGGCGGTTGCAGTGGATGGAGTGGCATAATAGCACTCTTCATATTGGTTGGACTTCTTGCACTGTTCATCCCTGGAGGATTCTTCTTTATCCTTCTGCTCATACTCCTTCTTATCCTTATCTGCTCTTGCGGAGTATGCGGCACCAGATACTAGTGAATATAAAAAAGGATGGGAGGGGGTATACCCCCTCCTCCATCCCTCTACATAGCAGCTTTGGAAGGCCTCATAATTTTATAATTTTTAATAATGCAATTTCCTTTTATATAGATTAAGCATTCGATGAAAATTAATACAAGTTTCAGGAGGTTTTAATTATGCCATTTGGATATGGATGTGGACCAATGGGAAATTTTGCACTCTATTCAGGAGCAGGCGGCGGATGCCGTCCAGCACCAGTAGTTCAGCAAGCTGTAGCTACTGCTGCAACAACTAGAACGTCCGGCTGTAGCAGTGGATGGGGCGGTTTAATACCACTCTTCATACTAGTTGGACTTCTTGCCCTGTTCATCCCTGGAGGATTCTTCTTTATCCTTCTGCTCATACTCTTGCTTATTCTTATCTGCTCTTGTGGAGTATGCGGCACCAGATACTAGTGAATATAAAAAAGGATGGGAGGGAGTATACCCTCTCCTCCATCCTTCTACATAGCAGCTTTGTAAGGCATAATAACTTTATACTATTTTAATAATGCAATTTTCTTTTTTTATATAGATTAAGCATTTGATGAAAATTAATACGAATTTCAGGAGGTTTTAATTATGCCATTTGGATATGCATCATGTGGAGGCTATGGCGGATATTCCCCTGCAGCTTCAGCACCCGTTGCAACAGCTGCAGCTAGAACTTCAGGATGTGAAAGATGCAGCAGTGGATGGGGCGGTTTAATACCACTGTTTATACTGGTAGGACTTCTTGCCCTGTTCATTCCTGGAGGATTCTTCTTTATCCTTCTGCTTATACTCCTTCTTATCCTTATCTGTTCTTGCGGAGTTTGCGGCACCAGATACTAGCAAATATAATAAAGGATGGGAGGGGTATACCCCCTCCTCCATCCTTATACATAATACAGGAGGTGAAATAATGAGCCATCATCATCATCATAGACACAGCCGCAGCAGCTCCTCCAGCTCACCTACTACAAATCCAATAGGAGGGCTGGACTTCAGCTCGGCACTCAAAAATATCAATATTCCTTCACTGGCATCCAGCCTTATAGGCAGTATGGATATTGGTCAGCTGTTTGGCATTCTTGCGGGCATGACATCAAGCCCTTTGAAGAATACAGTAAGTCCCCAACAGTTTGCCTCACCCATAATGAGAAAGGATACATCTCAGACCGGTGCCGTAGCAGTAGAGGAAAAGGAGATTGACGTAGAAGAGGAGTACGACAGCGATGAAACCGAGTCCAATGCACCACAGGAAGCTCAGACAGCCAGTGAGAGTTCATCAGGCACAGAAGGTTCAGCTGCCAGCCTTAAATTCGACCCGGAAAAGCTTTCAGGAATGCTTAACAATCTGGTGAACATGCTAAACACTCAGCCAAAGCTATAACTTTTGGCAAACATAATAGTAAAAGGTATTGGCTTCGTATAAATCACTAATTGAATAATGTGCTTTAATATCACAGAAAAGTCTGGTTTTCACCAGACTTTTCCTCATTAATTGATTATTCTTAGTTTTTAATTACAGTACTGTCTATTGTTTCCCAAACCTCTTCCTTGCCAATACGGGTTTCAGAGGAAAAGGGAATAAGCTTATCCTCCTTGGACATACCCAGTTCTTCCTTTATAACCCTTATGTTTTTAGAAAGCTGGTTTTTAGAAAGCTTATCACTTTTTGTGGCTATAACTACCATAGGAAGTTCTGTGGACTTCATCCAAGAGTACATCAACTTGTCATCACCTGTAGGCTCATGGCGGGAGTCAACCAGAAGTATAACCAGCTTAAGCTGACTTCTTTCCGATAGATATCTTTCAATCATGTGTCCCCACTTCTGCTTTTCATTTTTTGAAACAGCAGCATAGCCGTAGCCTGGCAAATCCACAAAATACATGATGTCGTTTATATTATAAAAATTGATGGTCCTTGTTTTTCCCGGAGTACCACTTGTTCTGGCCAGAGCCTTTCTATTAACAAGGGTATTTATAAGGGAGGATTTACCCACGTTGGATCTTCCTGCAAGGGCAATCTCTGTTAAGCCAGTTGAAGGATATCCTCCAGGCTCTACAGCAACCGCTTCTATTTCGGCCTTTTTAATTATCATTATTCATCACCATTTAAAGCTATTTTTAATACTTCCTCTACCTTCTCTGCGTACTTATAAGATATCTTCCTCTTGATGTTTTCTGGTATCTTTTCCAAATCACTCTTGTTTTCTGCAGGAATGATTATGGTCCTTATACCGGACCTGTAAGCTGCCAAGGACTTTTCCTTAAGCCCTCCTATAGGAAGCACCCTTCCCGCAAGGGTAATCTCTCCTGTCATGGCAACATCACTTCTTACAGACCTTTTAGATAATGCAGAGACCATTGCCGTAATCATGGTAACTCCGGCGGATGGACCGTCCTTTGGTACAGCTCCCTCAGGGACGTGTATATGCAGGTCAGTATCCTTATAGAACTCAGGACTTATTCCATATTCAACTGCATGGGCCCTTACATAGCTGTAACCAGCCCTTGCAGATTCCTTCATCACATCTCCAAGCTGTCCTGTAAGCTCCAGCTTGCCGCTTCCAGGCATAGAAACAACCTCAACGGGAAGTGTGTCTCCACCATAGGCAGTCCAAGCAAGTCCCATAACTACTCCCACCTGATCCTTATCAGCCTTTTCCTCAAACTTGTATTTAGGCATCCCTAAATACTTTTCTAGGTTCTGCTGAGTTATTTTTACCTTCTTATCCTTATTCTCTGCCACCTCAATGGCTGTCTTCCTGCAAATTGAGCCAATCTTCCTTTCAAGGTTCCGGACTCCTGATTCCCTGGTGTAAAGGTTAATTACGTCCTTTAATGCCTTGTCTGATATACTAAGGTTGTTTTCCTCAAGTCCATTTTCCTTCATCTGTCTTGGGAGAAGGTGTCTCTTGCATATGTTAAGCTTCTCCTCATCAGTATAGCCAGATATCTCAATTACCTCCATCCTATCAAGAAGAGGCCTTGGTATTGTGTCAAGGGTGTTAGCAGTCGTCACAAACAAAACCTTTGATAAATCAAAGGGAACCTCCATGTAGTGATCCCTGAATGTATTGTTCTGCTCGCTATCAAGCACCTCTAGCAGTGCATCAGCCGGATCGCCCTTATAATCGCTGCTCATCTTGTCAACCTCATCCAATAGGAAAACCGGGTTTTTAGAACCTGCCTGCTTCATACCATAAATTATTCTTCCTGGAATAGCTCCTATATATGTCTTCCTATGTCCTCTTATTTCAGCCTCATCTCTGACACCACCTAAGGACATTCTGGTAAACTTTCTGTTCATGGCATTTGCAACTGACCTGGCAACCGAGGTCTTTCCAACTCCAGGAGGTCCTACAAGGCAAAGTATAGGACCCTTCATGCTCTTGTTAAGCTTTCTTACAGCAATATACTCAAGTATCCTCTGTTTAACGTCCTCAAGTCCATAATGTTCATTTTCCAGGGTCTCCTTAACTTTGGATAGCTCTGGTGTATCCTTGGTTTCCTTGCTCCACGGGAGGTCAACTATCCAGTCCAGATATGTTCTGATTATTCCGCTTTCAGGAGACTGGCTTCCCATCTTCTCCATCCTGGAAAGCTCATAAAGGGCCTTTTCCTTAATCTCCTTAGGAAGCTTTGCCTTTTCTATCTTTTTTTTGTATTCCTCCGCTTCCTGCTGTATACCATCCCTATCTCCAAGCTCCTCCTGAATAACCTTAAGCTGTTCCCTAAGGTAGTACTCCTTCTGGGACTTATCAATCTTCCTTTTGACCTTAAGACCGATTTTCTTTTCTATCTTAAGTATATCTATTTCCCTTGACATTATTGAGATAAGCAGCTTCAGTCTGTCTCCAGGCTTAAAGGCTTCAAGCAGTTCCTGCTTCCTCTGATTTTTGACAATCAGGTAGGAGGTTATTATATCTGCCAGCTTGCCTGCCTCCTCTATTTCTTCGAATGTTGGAAGCATTTCATCTGGTATAGTATTGTTCTGCTTAACATAATCCTCAAACAGACTCTGACTCTGTCTCATAAGGGCCTCTATTTCAACTGTTTTCTCATCTTCCTGCTCCTCATAAGCAAGTAGTGTACACTTGAAAAATGGCTCCTCCTGAAGCATTTCATTTACTTCTGCTCTATACAACCCTTCCACCAGTACCCTAATGGTATCACCTGGCAGCTTAAGTATCTGTTTAATTTTTGATATCGTTCCAATTTTATATATGTCATCAATGCTTGGATTTTCAACAGTATGGTCCTTCTGCGCTACAAGAAATATATACTGATTATTAACCATTGCTTCTTCTAATGCAAGTATAGACTTTGCTCTTCCCACATCAAAATGTAGCACCATATGAGGAAAAATAGTAATACCTCTAAGGGGCAGCAAGGGTATTTCTTTGTTATTCCAATCCTCCATTAATTCACTCTCCCTTCTGCATAATGCTTTGCTATAATATTATACCTATATTATGTTTTTTTTACAACAGATATAAAACAGAGACAGATTTTTATCAATCTGTCCCTTGTAGTTCTATCTCATATCCCATAGGTGAAGATGAGGTGTTACCCTGCTCAGCTTTATGAGGCTGATGACTTTTTGTACTCCTCTGCCAGCAGCAGCTGGTCTGAGAAGGATGGCTTCAATGCCTTCATCTCATAAGCTGTCAGCTCTGATATAAGTGCAATTCTTATGACCTCTTCTATTTTATCCACAGGTATAACCTCTATTTCCATGTTCTTAAAGCTTTCCTGATAGTTTTCTCTTGGAATAATCACCCTTGTTGCTCCGGCTTTTCTAGCAGCCTCAATCTTAGCCATAACTCCTCCGATTGGCTTTACATTCCCTCTTATGGAAATCTCCCCTGTCATAGCAACCTTATTATCTACCATTTTCCCTGTGATGGCACTATATACTGCGGTGGTTATGGCAATTCCTGCAGATGGCCCATCCACTGGAGAACCTCCAGGGAAATTTATATGTATGTCATATTCTCTTGGGTCAACACCAAGATATTTCCTCATAACTGTCTGTACATTATCAATAGAGGATCTGGATGTGCTTCTTCTTCTATACTTCTTATCGTAACTGCGGCTCTCTTCCTCTTCTATGATTCCTGTAGCCTGCATTTTTCCAGAAAGATTTTCAACGGGTATGGCAGTAGCTTCAATTTCTAATACAGCACCTATGTTGGGGCCGAATATAGCCAGACCGTTAACATAACCAATCTGAGGCTTTAATTCTATCTTCTTCTCAGGTCTGGGGCTGTAGCATCCGCTTTCAATAACCCATTCCACATCCTCAAGGGTTATAAGGCTTCGTTTTTCATTTATGGCTATGCCTCCTGCAATCTGCACAATGTTGACAGCTTCCCTTCCGTTAGTAGCATATTTGCTTATCTCAAGAGCTCCTTCCTCAGATATTTCTAGCATACCCTTGGAAGCGGCGTTTTTGGCAATTATATATATTTCATCGGGATTCAGTGCACGAAAGAATATTTCAACGCACCTTGATCTTATAGCCATTGGTATATCCTCAGGATTCTTCGTAGTTGCTCCTACCAAACGGAAATCTGCTGGCAGACCATTATCAAACATGTCCTTTATGTGTGTTGGTATATTAGGGTCCTCTGCGCTATAGTATATGCTGTCAAGAAATACCCTTCTATCCTCCAGCACCTTAAGGAGCTTATTCATCTGTATTGGATGTAGCTCTCCTATTTCATCTAAAAACAATATTCCACCGTGGGCTTTTGTTACAGCCCCTGGCTTCGGTTGAGGTATCCCCGCAACCCCCATAGCTCCTGCTCCCTGGTATATAGGGTCATGTACTGATCCTATAAGCGGGTCTGCAATCCCCCTGTCATCAAACCTTACGGTGGTAGCATCTATTTCAATAAACTTGGCAGAGCCTTTAAATGGAGAAAAAGGGTTTTTTTTAGCCTCCTCCAAAACAAGCCTTGCAGCTGCTGTTTTTCCCACTCCAGGAGGACCATATATAATTATATGTTGAGGGTTGGGGCCACACAGTGCAGCCTTCAGAGATTTTATACCCCTTTCCTGACCTATAACCTCATTGAAGCTAGAGGGTCTTGTTTTTTCAGAAAGAGGCTCTGTAAGCCTTATTTCCCTCATTTTTCTTAGCTTCTCCAGCTCCTTAACACTTTCCCTTTCTATGGTTACCTTTGTGGACTGCTGGCCTTTAAGCATGTTGTAAAAGTAAAGGCCTATAATTATAGTAAATATAAAATTTACTACTCCTAGTATCTGTGAAAACTCCATATTTTCCCCTCCTTTTAGCGTTGCTTTACAAATTATATCCATAGTATGTGTCAAATGGAAATTATTATACAAAGCTAAATTAAATTCCCGGAAAAATATAAAGCCGAAGGATTACTCCTCCGGCCCTCTTGCTTCATCATGATACGCTTTCTGTACCCTTCTTAAGCTTATTGGTTTTTTTAACAGCTGCCTTCTTGATTCCCTTTATCTGACTCTCGCCTTCGATTATCACCGGCTGCTCCTTATTGATTATTGTATTTTCATTTACAATACACTTTGCTGCATTTTCATTGGATGGCACATCATACATAACACCCATCATAAGCTCTTCAATTATTGCCCTAAGTCCTCTGGCCCCTGTTTTTCTTTTGAGGGCCTCGTCTGCTATGGCTTCTAATGAACCCTTATCAAATTCCAGCTCTACTCCGTCCATCTCAAACAGACGTTTATACTGCTTTACAAGGGCATTTTTAGGCTCAGTAAGTATCCTTACAAGAGCTTCCTTGTCCAGTGCTCCAAGGGTTACAACAATAGGAAGCCTTCCTACGAATTCAGGAATAAGTCCAAACTTAAGAAGATCCTCAGGAAGTATGGACTTTAATATCTGTCCTATATCCTTTTCCTGCCTGCTCTTCACCTCTGCTCCGAATCCCATGGTGCTCTGGTGGGTTCTCTTTTCTATTATCTTCTCTATTCCATCAAAGGCTCCTCCACAGATGAACAGTATGTTAGTTGTGTCAATCTGTATGAACTCCTGATGAGGATGCTTTCTTCCTCCCTGTGGAGGTACATTGGCAACAGTACCCTCTAGTATTTTCAGCAATGCCTGCTGTACTCCTTCACCAGAAACATCCCTGGTAATGGAAGGATTCTCGGACTTTCTGGATATCTTATCTATCTCATCTATATATACTATACCCTTCTCTGCTCTTTCAACATCATAATCAGCATTTTGTATGAGCTTAAGAAGTATGTTCTCCACATCCTCACCTACATAGCCTGCCTCAGTAAGAGTCGTGGCATCGGCAATGGCAAAGGGCACGTTAAGCATCTTAGCCAGTGTCTGGGCAAGAAGTGTTTTACCTGAACCTGTAGGTCCAAGAAGCAGTATGTTGCTTTTCTGAAGCTCCACGTCATCTGTTTTTACCTTTGGGGTATTTATTCTTTTGTAGTGATTATATACCGCTACGGCAAGGGACTTTTTGGATTCATCCTGACCTATTACATATTGGTCAAGAAATTCCTTTATAGCCCTTGGCTTAGGCAGCTCTGTCATGTCGTATTCCTGCTCCACCTCAAGCTCTTCTGTTATTATCTCGGAGCACAGCTCAATACATTCATCACAGATGTATACTCCAGGACCTGCAATCAGCCTGCGCACCTGGTCCTGGCTTTTGCCGCAGAAGGAACACTTAAGCTGCTTTTTGTCATCAATTTTTGCCATCTCAACACCCCACAATATTACTTACTCTTATTTACCATAATCTCGTCAACAATACCGTAGGCCTTTGCTTCCTCAGCAGTCATGAAATTATCCCTCTCTGTATCTGCCTTTATTTTATCAAGCGGCTGACCGGTTCTTTCGCTTAAAATCCTATTAAGTCTTTCCTTTGTCTTGAGTATATGCTCAGCATGTATTGCTACATCGGTAGCCTGCCCCTGGGCACCGCCTGATGGCTGGTGAATCATTATTTCGCTGTTTGGAAGGGCATATCTCTTGCCCTTTGCGCCGGCTGCCAAAAGGAATGCTCCCATTGAAGCAGTCATTCCAATACAAATGGTGGATACATCCGGCTTTATATACTGCATCGTATCATATATAGCAAGTCCGGAGGTAACTGAGCCTCCTGGGCTGTTTATATATAGATATATATCCTTGTCAGGATCCTCAGCCTCCAAGAAAAGAAGCTGCGCAACAACAAGGCTTGATGTGACATCGTTTACTTCGTCACTTAATAATATGATTCTGTCCTTTAACAATCTGGAAAATATGTCGTAGGACCTTTCTCCTTTACTTGTCTGTTCTACAACAACAGGAACTAAACTCATGTTTTCTCCTCCCCTGCAATCAAATTAAGGCAAATTCATGTAACTCCGTTATTTGCTGGAGCTTACAAGCATTTCAATAACCTTATTATTTACAAGTTCATCCCTTATTATATCCTTCTGGGATGCTATAATCTGATTTTTAATATTTTCTACATCTTCAGACTTATACTGCTTTGCTATTTCCTCTGCCTTTGCTGCTATTTCCTCTTCAGAAGCCTCTACTCCCTCAGCCTTAGCAATAGCGTCAAGCACAAGTCCTCTTCTTACATTCTTTGCTGCTGGCTCTTTGAAGTCATTCTTCATTGCATCAATAGTGGTTCCAAGAATCTGTGCATATTTTTCAACATTTAATCCCTGGTACTGAAGTCTATAGTCGATATCCTTTATCATGTAATCTGCTTCTCTGTCTATCATAGCCTCAGGTATTTCTACCTCACAAGCCTCAATAGCCTTTTCAACTACCTTGTCCTCATATTCCTTCTTGGCCTTTTCAGCATTAGCTTCCTCAAGCTTCCTTCTCTCGTCCTTCTTCAAATCCTCAAGAGTGTCAAACTCTGATACATCCTTTGCAAACTCATCATCAAGTGCAGGAAGCTCCTTAGTCTTAATAGCCTTAACTGCTACCTTGAACATTGCTGGCTTACCCTTAAGCTCCTCAGACTGATAGTCCTCTGGGAATGTAACGTTAACCTCTACATCCTCCCCTGCTTTCCTGCCGATGAGCTGGTCCTCAAAGCCTGGAATAAAGGTATTTGAGCCTATAGTAAGCTCATAATCTGTACCCTTTCCACCTTCAAAGGCATCTCCATCCATAAATCCTTCGAAATCGATAACAGCAATGTCACCGGTTTCTACAGTGCCGTCCTTTTCTATTATTCTGGCATTCTTTTCTCTCATGGAGTTGATCTGGTTATCAACATCCTCATCTGTAACAGGGTATTCCACCTTCTCAACCTCAAGTCCCTTGTATTCCCCAAGCTTAACTTCAGGCTTTACAGTTACCTCTGCAGTATATATGAAGTCTTTTCCCTTCTCAATCTGCACAATGTCAAGCTTTGGATAGTCAACTGGGTTTATGTTCTGCTCATCTATTGCCTTTGGATACGTATCCTCATATATTATATAGGCTGCATCCTCAAAAAGCACCTCTGGACCATACATCTTCTCAACAATGGCCATTGGTACCTTCCCTTTTCTAAAGCCTGGCACATTAAATTTGCTCAGGTTCTTGCGGTAGGATTTCTGCATTGCAGCAAGGAATTCTTCTGCTGGAATAGTAACCTCCAGCTTAACCACATTAGCTTCTATTTTCTCGGCTTTGATGTTCATTTGAAAATATCCTCCTACTAAAATATTCTTGCGTGTTCTATAAAGACACTAAGGTTGTTAATTATTTAATATTTTTCATTATACAATTTAACATTGTAATAATATCATACAGTGGATTTATATTCAAGAGAAACAAATTTCACTTATGGATAATATAATTATGCCCAGGCCCTAGGTGTCTAAACACCTTCTTCCATAAATTCATTATATTATCATTATGTATATCTTGTTAATTTTTGGGTATTATATACTTAAGAAGTATTTTATTGCTTCTTAATCCAATAAAAGGCAATCCTAAAGCTCCTGTTTGTTCCTGTTTCAATGCTGCCGTAAAAAATCTTTTGTTTCCTCAGGATTGCCTTTTAATCTTTATATTGATACATTGTGCATGCCTTCCTTTTATCAGTGCTAATCCTGTGATGCTCGCATGCATCAATTCCATTGAAGTTCCTGCAGGTTCTGCAATATCCGTAATGTATATTATCATATGGCACATCAGGAAGCCTATAGTATAGCTTAAGAAGCTCCCTAAACCGTCCATGGGTAAATGATTCATCCCGTGTACCCGTCAAACGCTCTAGCATAGCTTCTCCTCCCCTATGGCATATAGCCTGCCTTAAAAAACCGCATGCCCCCTGATAATCCCTTTTCTTTCTTTCAAAAGCCATTAGCTCAAAACAGCTGAAGGTACATTTATCCTTTATTATACCCTCTCCTGTTGTTTCTGAGGCTTCAATAAACAGTTTCATTCTATTATATATGATATTATCAGTAATACTCTCAAAGCTGTCACATTCGCCCTTCAGCATATATATCTGTGCCCTTTGCAGCCATAGCTGTTCCATCCATGATACATGGTATGCCCCTGTATCATCTCCAAGCACCACGTCCCTGGTCCAGTTAGACTCTGCCCTTTTACAGAGCTCAAGTGCCTTGTCATAATCTCCATCACCAATAAGCTCCTTCGTCAGCATATATAAATTCCAAACCAGTGCATTCCTGTCCTGGAGGTTTTCCGCATTGTCCTCAATTTTATCTACAAGCTCCATTGACATGGCTATACTGTCGTTTTTAAGTCCATAGGACCTGCATATGCCGGCTAATATGGAGCTTAAAATCGGGTTTGCTGTATCTCCTTCTGCATACCTTGTCAGCAGAGACCTTATTCCGCCTGACTGACCTTCATTTATGCTAGCACACATAATTACTGTGACCTCCAAATACTCATCTACTATTAATTATATGTACAGCTTTAAGGTTTCTTGTTATGGCAGCAAAAATAGGCCATGCCTTATTCGACGCGGATGCATAAGGAAGTATTCTAAAGGAAATCAAACCGCACCGAAAATGGAGACGCCCTACGGGCTAATGAAGTTATTTCACCAATGAAGAAATGAAGACACTCCCTTCTATCGCTAATTGACCTATAGGGACGTCTTCACTTCATTAGGCGCTTTGTTCCATCTTCATTAACAAGAGTTAGCGGGTATCTTCATTAGAGTGCAAACCCGACTTCATGATAAAACGGAATTTTCAGTAAAAATTCCCTGCTTGCTGTGGTTCTTTTATTGGATTTCAAAAACTTCCTTATCAAACCGTATCATTATCAGGAGAGGCTGTTTTTTCCACAAAGCTGGTTCATATGCTGTCAGATTTAGTGGCTGAGGTTTTTAGTGTTAGGCTTATAGTAATAGGTTTTGCTATTAAAGCTTATTATAAGGGAACCATCTTCCCTATATCCTTCATATTTTATAGCTGCCTTGTCCTCTGTTTCAAACTGTCCTATAAGGGAGCCAAGCTGCCCTGATAAGCTTGCAGTCCACATATAAAGCTTTCCATCATCATATACATATGGAATGTCTGTAAGGAACACTATCTTATTGTCAGAAGTAAAATGAGGCTTTGCTGACCATACATAGTTCTGAACCTTTGCCAGCATATCTTCCTTCCTTATTAATATCCCCGATGACTTTGAATTGTAGGAACTAGGATTTATTTTAACTGTCTTTCCATCGGCAGACATAAGCATTATATCTGCTGCAGCCCTGTCCTCGAACACTATGTATTGTTTATCATGAGAAATATCATAACCTAAGTCATCATAGGAGGATTCAATCCCTATAAAGACTATGCCCACATCGGTAGCCTCATATGATATTTTGTATTTATCCCCATTGCTGCTTACATACTCATAGGTGCTTTTCTGCTGTGGCTGCTCTGTGGGAGTCACAGTTGGCTCGTTTGTTGGCTTTGGAGTAGGCTTTGGGGCAGGTTCCTTTTGTCCTGTTTGGGTCCTTTTAAATATATTATCCAGGAAATCAACATTGTTGCTGCGCATATAATATCTTATTCCAAAAAAGCCCGCACTAAGTATTATAAGGATAACAAGTGTTATGTTTATCCTTCGTCTTCTCATTAGTTTTTCGTAATCCTTGCTAAACATGCTTGGCCTAGGCATCTTGCACACCTCCCAAACTTTATTAAATCTATTATACCCTACACATGCCTTTTAAAAAAGGATTAGATTGTAAAAAATCATTTTCATGTACGAAATATAATATACATAAAATGGCACTTAAAAGCAATATATTTTTATATTAAGATTTATGAATAAAAAAAGAACTAATGCATATATGTCTATGCATCAGCCTTACATACATGAACAATTATTCAATGTAAGCCCCGTGCTCAGGCAAGCTATACCCCCCCGTACCAAATCCCACGCAGTGCCAGAATCCATCCGCCTGTTTCTGAAGTACAAATTGCCTATACATTACCGGCCAGCCCTTATATTCGCCCTCTCCATTTACAGTGTTTCCAGCACCAAATCCATGTAAATCGGGATACTCTGGTAATAGAGTGTATTCCATCCATCCAACTATAGCCTTTCCATCCCCGCCGGCCTCAATAACTCCCCAGTGCAAAGCCGAGTAATCCTTAATACTGTACTTGCCGGGCGGCTCATTGTCCAGACATTGCTCCTTATAAATTCTTTTTACAAAAAGCTCAGCTGCCTCGCTAGCATTACCAGACAAACTAAAGGATACATTATCTGTACTCATGCATAGCTCTAAATACTCATTATACATGAGCTCCGCCAAAGATGGATTCATTACATGCTCTCCCCAGAAGCTATTGGTGTTATCTTTATCTGCTGCACTCCAATACATCCTATTGCTTCCGTCGTTATACATTACAGTTGTTGTATTCCCATTAAATATAGTAAAACTCTTTGTTCCATCCACTGAGGCAAGATGCACCTCATAGCTGCCAGGCTTTGTATCAGGCTTGGCTACCTTTGTATATTCATAATTAGAAAATATACTGCCATATTTTATAGCACATGACTGATCATACAGCCTATAAGTTTTATACGTTACCCCACTGCCTATCTGGACATCAATACTCATCTCTTTACCAGTATTAAATATATCGTACAACGCATTAATAAGGTACAGCTTCTCTTCAGAGTAAGCAGAGCTTTCCCCATTTTCACCATACTTAACCTCCAGAGTAGCCTGAGGAGTGGTTTCTTCAGTTTTAATGGGCTGAATTTCAGGAGTAGTCTTAGCTGCACTTTTGCTGGCTCCTGTGAACGCACAGCCAACAGCCATAGCTGAAATAATCAGCACTGCCATAAGAGGATAAAATGTTGTCCTGGGTCTTTGGGCTATCATTGCGATTCGCTCCTTTATTCTTTTTTTGCTGCCTGACATGGTCGTTGCAGCAATCATAAGGTTCCCCATTCTTCTCTTACTACAGGTGACCTCAATAAGAGTACGTCCATAGGAGCTTCGTGAACCCTCCCCTATTTTGCATATTGTAGCTTCATCGCAGGCCATCTCCTCATCCTGCCTGGAAAGGGAGGCTGCCCACCATACAAGGGGATTGTACCAATGCACAGCTATGCAAATGCATCGTAAGAACGACCAAACATGGTCAAGGTGCCTGAAGTGGGTCAGCTCATGCTCCAGCACGTGATTAAGCACAATTTCATTTTTTAAATCCTCATTTGCTATATATATGGCTGGTCGCAGAAGGCCAAACATGCAGGATGTATCCACTGCATGGGAGCTGTATACCTTCATTGGGCAGCTGCTTATATTTATAGCACTCCTGGTTCTTTTAACCCTTAGCGCAAAGCCCAGGTTTACAACCATCAGCCAAACTCCAACCACTGCAGCTCCGGCCAACCATAATGCATACAAGTGTGAACCTACTATTTTAGCTTGGAATATCCTCTCTTCAGGGAGGCTTTTCTCACTTTCCTGCAGCTTTTCATTGTCTACCGCATACAAGGATACCTCTGTACTAGTAGTTTTGTAATTATCTTCTAGCTTGTCATAATAGCTGCCTGGGACCTGCACATCAGTATTACTAACCAAACCTGTTGTACCTATTCCATTAGCTGTGTGCCTAACCTCGTATTTGTCAATTAGGTTCATGACACTTACACGGCTGTTTCCGAAGCTTACCGGCACCAGTAATCGTATAAGCACCAATATCCATAGGGCATACTGCAACCTCAGGCTTATTTTGCCCTTCAGAGCATATCTTAAAATAACAATCACAAGTATGAACAGTGATGAGGTTATAACCCACTGTATCATTTTCTCTCCTCCTCAGCCCTATGCAATATTGCATACAGCTCATCTATCTCCTCCTGTGAAAGCTCCTGTTTCTTTGTAATAGCACTCATCATCATGCTAACACTTCCCTTGTATACCCTATGAAGAAAGTCCTCCGTTTCCTGAATGACAGCATCCTCCCGATCCACCAGTGGTGAATAGGTATTCATGCCATCTACTTCCTTGCATGAGATAAGCCCCTTTTCCGTCATACGCCGCAGCATTGTCAGTGTTGTGGAACGTGTCCAGCCTACACTATTCTTAAGGTATTCTGTGGCCTCACGTCCTGTTTTAGGCCATGAATCCCACAAGCATTCCATGAGGTTCCATTCAGCAGGTGTAAGGCTTATATTCCCGACCACCATAGTAACTACCTCCATATTTTACTTTTTATGTATATTTACATTATATTCCACATGTGTTTACATTGTCAACAGCAATATAAAAAGAATTCATTGAATGGTAAGAAAAATACACATAGGCAATGCCTTAGGAAAACTCGGCGTAATTTAACATTTTTCATAAGATAATTTTAGTTTATATACTTATAGCAAAATATAAAAGATATTTGAAATGGTAGGCAGAATTTGAATTTATATAAAATTACTCTCTTATCTCTAATCTGAGAAGAGCAGCCAGAGAACAAGAGAAAAGTGAAAAACGAAGAGTGAAAAGTGAAAAACGTCAAAAAGAAAAAGCCGCAAACACGGCTTTTTCTTTTTGGTGCGCCATCAGGGACTCGAACCCGGGACACCCTGATTAAGAGTCAGGTGCTCTACCAACTGAGCTAATGGCGCATATTATGTTTTTCAAATGGTGCGCCCAGTAGGATTCGAACCTACGACCTCCAGATTCGAAGTCTGTAACTCTATCCAGCTGAGCTATGGGCGCAGGCAAGTCAGAAAAGTTACTACCGGAACGCTATTTTTTTGGTGCGCCCAAAGGGATTCGAACCCCTGGCACACGGCTTAGAAGGCCGTTGCTCTATCCAACTGAGCTATGGGCGCTCAATGGTCTTGGGGACTCCCCTCAAGCTTTCGCAGTAAATTCTGCGGTATTCGTAGTTGCTTCATCTTACATGCCCTCAGCAACTACGAGAATTAGTATAACACCGATTGTCTTTTTTGACAAGTGGTTTTTTAAAGTTCAAATATTCTTTCTATTCTAACTAAAACAAATTAACTTTGAACAATATTAAAATAAAAAACACTTGCAGACTAATCATATGTTAATATAATATTAAGTTAATAAAATAAATAGTAGAATTTCAGGGTGATATTATGTACTATGCTGATACAAGAGATGAATATAGCAAGATAGCTTTTTACTATTATAAAATGGGTCTGACACAGGACGAAATAGCAAAAAAAATGTCCACCTCCCGTCCCAGAATAAATAGGATTCTAAAGAAATGCTATGACATGGGCATAGTGAGGATTGACATAGAGTCTATTGAAAAACAGAATGTTGAACTTGAGGTACAGTTGGAAAATCTGCTTGGCCTAAAGGAGATAATTATTGCAGGTGACAAGACCACAGCAGAGGAAAACGTTGTTGGTATGGCAGCCGCCTCATATTTAGAAAGAGTATTGAATGATAATGATATAATTGGATTTTCTAGAGGCAGAGCCCTATCTGCCTTTGCAGATTCCCTTATACCAATACAAAAGAATAATGTAACCGTAACACAGCTGGTTGGAGGACTAAATGCAGGTGAGATCAGCATAAATTCAGATGATATTGTTAGAAAGGTATCACAAATATTAAATGCCAAACCATGTTATATGTATGCTCCTATTATTCTTGAGAGTGCTGAGCTTAAACAAGCCCTTTTAAAAGAAAGCTTTTATGCCAATATATATAAAACCATGAAATCCTGCACCATTGCTATGGTGGGAATTGGAAATATGTCCAACCCCTCTGCCCTTGACCAGAGGAAATATATATATAAATCAGAGCTTGATGTTCTTCAGGCTAACAATGCTGTAGGTGAGGTATGCACCAACTATTTTGATATAAATGGTAATATACTGAATAGCCGTCTTGAAGACAGAGTCCTTGCCATGGACTTGAAGGACTATGTGAACATTCCACTACGCATTGGAGTAGCCTATGGAATTGAAAAGCTTTCTGCCATACTAGGTGCAGTGCGCAGCGGGCTTATAAACGTGCTTATAACAGACCTAAACACTGCAAATTGCCTTATGCCTATGGTAAGCACCTATAAATAACAAAACAAAAGGAAGGCATGGCCTTCCTTTTGTTTTGTTGTATTAGTAAACAATTAATATACACTCTATTACTTCAATTATGCTATCTTGTCCAAATATTCTCTGATGGATTTTATATCATTATTAACCTGCTGCTTTACCTCTTCAAGGTTTGCGAACTTCTTCACTCCCCTGATGAAGGTATGTACCTCAAGACATATTGTCTTATCGTACAGGTCTCCGGAGAAATCCAGAAGGAAGGTTTCTATGGTAACGTAGTTATAGTTATCAACTGACGGTCTTTTTCCTATGTTGGTCAGGCCCTTTACATTATTGCCATCTATTTCAGAAAGTGTTCCATATACTCCATCCACAGGAAGAAGCTTATTATCTCCAAATCCAAGATTTGCCGTAGGCATTCCAACTGTCCTGCCCAATGCCTTTCCATGCATTACCTTTCCTATTAATATATATGGATGTCCCAGCATTTCATTTGCTTTAGCAATATTGCTGCTTCCTATTTCAGCTGCAATCCTTTCAGGGGTAATAGGCTGTCCATCTGCTAAAACCGTGTCACACTCGTCCAGACGGAAGCCCAGTTCTCTGGCACACTCACGCAGCTCCTTTATATGGCAGTCTTCCTTTCCTGCCACAATAACAGCTGCTCCCATCTCCTCTACAAGGACCTCCTTAACGAAGCTCTTTATGTCTAATTCTTCATCTACTTTATACGATAACAGCACCTCCGGACCTAGCTGTCCTATAAGCTGCTCCTTTTCAACCTCGGTTGAAAGGATTTTTTTATCTCCTAAAGCTGCCGAATCATAATCAAAGCTTACTACTATTGGAGTATAACCCTCCTTAGACATCTTCATAAGGTTTTCAATTACAGCCTTATGACCAAGATGCACACCGTCAAAGTCACCAAAGGCTACGCATGTATTAGATATGGCATAATGCTTTCCATAAATATGCTTCAATTAAAACTACCTCTTTTCAAGCTTGCCACCCTGTTCTGGAAAATCCACAGCAGGGTGGCAAATTGTAATCTCTTAGTTAGAATTATACTACTCAGTCTTGTCAGCACAAACAAGGTAAATTATATACCCTATTAGGAGATACCCTGCAGTGTATACCCATATCTGCCATCCACCATTTACTATGTCTGGTACATAGCATGCAACAAGCACCATAAGTGTTATTACAGGAAGAGCATTTCCGCCAGGAGCCTTAAAGCCCCCCTCAACATGTGGATGCTGCTTACGTGCTGCAACAACTGTTATGCATATTATTGCTACTACCAATGCACTGCTCAGTGCTCCCATGTTTACTATCATGTTTGTAAAGCTTGGGAAGGCTGCAAGCAGTCCTATTGCTATTATTACAACTACTGTTGGTACTAATGCTACCTTTGTCTTCTCATTTTCCTTTGCAAAGCACTTTGGAAGAACCTTGTCCTGCGCTGCTGCCTGAAGTGTACGTGATGCAAGCTGTATAAGTACGATTATTGTGGTAAACAGGGCCAGCACTGCTGAAATTGATATAAGCTTTGTAAGCCATGGTATTGATGAAAGGCTGGTAAAGGCTGCTGCATAAAGAGGTATATAAGCCATACCCGGATTCTCCTGAAGGAATTGTGAGGATACAAGTCCTAATACTGCTACCATAACCAGCACATACAATGTGGCAACTATTGCCATCGCTATAATCATTGCCTTTGGCACTGTCTTGTTAGGGTCCTTTATCTGTCCAACCATGAATGCTACTGCAACTATGGAACCATATGCAACCATTGCTATTGGAATGGCTGTCAGGAAACCTGTCGTGCCTGCAGCTCCCTGTGTGAAGAATGGAGTAAAGAGGGTTGTATCCCACTTTCCGCTGAAAAGCGCTATTACCACGAAAACAACTAGTGTTGCCACCAGAAGTATTGTAAGTGCCGTATTGGCCTTACCTGTAACTGACAAGTTGAACAAATTAAGCAGTCCGCATATAACAACTGTAGCAAGTGCTATTACAACCTGTGCATTGTTCAAGCTTGGGAATGCAACTCCCAGGTAGGTACCAACGTAGGTTGCTGAGAATGCAGCTCCGCCTAAGCATCCGAAAAGGTAAGCCCAAGCAGAAATCCATCCTATAATCTGCCTAGATTTTCTGGACTTTCCAAGAGCTTTAGCCGGAAATACGAAAACTCCCCCTGAAGAAGGATAGATAGTTGATAATTCCGCTGTCTGAAGTCCATAAGCAAAAAGTATGACTGCTGCTATGATCCAGGATATAATGCTGGCAGGACCTGCGTTAAAGATGGTCATACCTGAAAGTGAGAATATGGCACTTCCAATCATTCCACCTATCAGAATGGTTGTGCTGTCCAGCAAGCCAAGCTTGTTGTTTTCATTGTTTGACATAAAATCTCCCCTTTTCTTAAGTATAATTTCATAGCCTTGACGATTCCTATGAAGCATGTTTATAAGAATTTGTATATATATATTGCACCCCCATTATTGGGCCCCACAACGAGGGACAATAGACATTAGAGATTATATGGAATTAGTATTATGGTCTTACAACTATACGATAGGTCTTTGGATCTATTGAACGCTGGAAGGCGTATTCAATCTTATCCAGTGGAACAGTTTCTGATATAAGTATTGAAGTATCAACCATACGGCTTGACAGAAGCCTTGTTGCAGCAAGGAAATCTCTCCTATTGGCATTTACAGCACCTGTAATATTCATTTCAGTTGAATGTACCTTGTTTACGCTAAGATCAATTGGGTTGTCCGGATGGAATGAGGAGTACATGATAACACGTCCAACCTTACTTACCATCTGAATGCTGTCCTCGGCAAGCTTTGTAAGGGCTGCTGTGCAGAACACTACGTCTGCTCCCCTGCCATCTGTAAGTTCCTTAACCTTCTCTACAGAGTCTACTTCCTTGGAGTTAACTAAAATATCAGCACCCATCTTCTTTGCAATCTCAAGACGGTCAGTGTCTACCTCGCAGGCAATTACCCTTGCCCCCCTAAGCTTAGCAAGCTTAATGTGGAGTGCCCCCATTATACCAACACCTATGACAACTACATCTTCACCAAGCCCTATGTTTGCATTGTTAACGCTGTGTACACAGCAGGCAAGAGGCTCTGTCAGTGCTGCATGGGTTAAATCCAAGCCGTCAGCAACCTTGTACATCTTCTCCGAATCCATCATTACATATTCTGCGAAGCCTCCGGGTCCTCCAACGCCCTCATGCACATTGGCAATAAAGCTGATAACACACTGGTTCTCATGACCGCTTCTGCAGAAATGGCATTCTCCACAGCTGGTAAGAAGCCTTGCAGCTACCTTATCTCCCTTCTTAAGGCTCTTAACTGCTTCTCCTACCTCAGCTACAGTACCTGCCACCTCATGTCCACCCGCAAATGGGTATCTCTTCATTACCCCGTTGTATATTCTCTGCTCCAGTGTACATATGGCACAGCTGTCAACCTTAACAAGTACCTGCTTTCCTATAGGATGCTTTAGTTCCTTTTCTACTATTTCAACTTTTTTCTCTCCTGTCAGAAGAGCAACCTTATATGTATCACCCATAACAAATCCTCCTAGAATTTCTTATTAAGCTCTTTCAGTGCTGCATCCACGCTGCAGTCTTCATGTATAAGCTTTGCAATAGCCCCTGCATATCTTGCAGGATCCTCATGCCCCCAGATGTTCCTACCCATTGCAATTCCTGAAGCTCCTGCTTCAAGGGCATCCTTAATTTCCTGAAGCAGCTGCTGCTCAGGTACCTTCTTGCTTCCTCCAAGAATAACTACCGGTACATAAACGCTGTCGCATAATTCCTTAAAGCTTTCCTGATCCCCTGTATACTCAGTCTTTATGATGTCAGCACCCATTTCAGCCCCAAGGCGGCATGCAAATGTGATATTTGCCGGAGTTCGTGCATCCTCTCCCCCTTCAAAGCCTCTTGGAAGCATCTCAGCAGTCATAGGCACTCCCCACTTATTGCACTCGCTGATGTTTGTTGCCAGGTTCTTTAGCACCTTGTCCTCCCACTTTGAACCAGGGAAGCCCATTCCTATTACCGAATCTGCTCCCAGTCTCAGTGCATCCTCAACAGTAACTATGGATTCAACAGTCTTATCCCTTGAGCCAAGGAAGGTCATTCCTCCATCAATCCTGAGGATTATACCCTTGCCATGGAAATCATCTGCAAACTTCTCTGCAAGACCAACATTAGCCAAAAAAGCATCTGCACCAGCCCTTGCAACCTCGCTTACTATTTTGCCAGGGTGCTTCATGGCAGGAAGAACATTGAATATGCTGCCATGGTCCATGGCCATTATAAAGGTTTTCCTATCCTCTCTGAAAATGTGGTTTAAACGTTGTGTTTTGTTTGACATATGTATTACCCCTCTCTTTAAATGCATAAGCATCTGTTACTTTTGCTCACTTATGTTTCATTTGTAACTCTATAATTATAATATCATGTAAAATTTTGACTGTAAACCAAAAATTATGAATAATGCTATTAGTTTTTTCGATTTTTATAATCAGAATATCAAATAATATGGTCCGCCTTAATACGTAAAGCTTTATGATCTAAAATTAGGCATGAAAAAAGTACCGCATGATCCTTATCACTGATTACGTTTCTTTTAGGGTTGCTGTATATTTAAGTAAATCTCAATATAACTGGGTTTAACAAATCAGTTTGATTAGCCCAGGCACCCGCAAAATTAGTTAATATATATGCGGCTATAAATACTTGGTTAATTGCTTTATCCAATCGTGATACATCCCCTCTTCTTGCAATCTTTTCATTGTTATTCATAGGGAAGCTCCCGTAATTTTTCCTCCATTTAGTTCAATTTCGCACGTCTCAAGACCCAAATAAAGCTGATTTCCTTAAATAGTATCAATATTCTTGCTTTTAACTTTATAAAAAAAGCCTCCATATAGGAGAGCTTATAATAACTTTATACTTTTAATTTTGGGAATCTTATAAAGTTCCTCAATAATAACCTCCTGGGAAACTGACTTGGTGGGTTTAAGGGAAAGCTCAATAAGTATATCCTTGTCTATTTGCTGCACATCAATTGCTGTAATGCTTATCTCAAGTGCTCCTAAGATACTTCCTACCTCCCCAATTATTCCTGTAGCATCGGGCATAACCATCTGTACGATAATGGCATCTACGACCCTTGTAATTCTATGCTCAACCTTCTTCAGGCCCTTGAGCCCCAAATACATAACAATGTTTGTGACTATTGCTTGAATATACAAGCCTGTGCCTACAGTAAGTCCCACACATGCTACCACCCACAGACTTGCTGCGGTTGTAAGGCCCTTTACCGAAGCACCCTCTTTTATAATGGTGCCCGCACCCAGGAAGCCTATTCCGCTTATGACCTGAGATGCCATCCTGAAGGGATCATATTTGTAGCCTGGATTTAGGACATAAAAATCCAGTACTGTTATTTGCACAAGGGCTGCCCCTACGCACACAAGCACATGGGTTCTAAGCCCTGCAGGACGCCCTAATTGCTCTCTTTCAAAGCCTATGACACCACCCAGTATAAACGCCAGAATAAGTCTTACAACCAGTTCAATCCACATAAAATCACTTCCCAACTATCGCTTACAATATACAGAATAGATACTGCCGCCATTATAGAACAATAGTACAATACACTGCCCAGGCGGATGCTAAACTACAAGACATCAGAGATGCTGTTTGAGGCGCATCTGGTCCTTATATACTACAGCCTAAGATGTTTTCCTTTGGGATTATATCTGAATATCAATTACGATATGCACCGCATGGTGGCAATGTCATTGACGTATCTGTCACATTCAAATGGAACTTTGGTTGTAGAAAACACTAGTCAAAGGTAATCTCTTAATACATTAGTTCAATTTATTACTGCAATTTTGGCGTTTTGAAAAAAAGCAAAATGTTATATTGGTAGTTTGTAAGATTATGTTGGTTCTTTATTAAATATTTATATATGATTTATAGCCTCCGCTTGCTTATGTTGTCGGCTGTGATTTCCTGCTTTTTTCAAACATATCTACCAGTACCCTTCCAATCCTCAATGAATACTCCACTACCAGATGCTTCTGATCGTTTGGCAGAAAGCGACCGAATTCCTGAATTTCATAAGTAAGATCCCCATCATAGCCAATATCGGCCAGACCAGCCATGGCCTCTGCCCAATCGATATTACCATGAAACGGCATCAGATGCTCATCACTTACACCATGGTTGTCCTGAACATGTATGGCATGGAGGCGAGAACCTATGATATTCAGGTTCTGCCGGTGAAAATGTTGCCCTACCAGATTACCATGACCAAAGTCATAGCAGACACCCACATGCTTAGGGTCATTGAAAGCGTCTACCAGCTCAATCAGTTCATAAGGGCTAGCACAATAGCTACGCTGGGAATACTGACCGGAGCAATATTCAAATTCATTTTCCAGACAGATGCCGATACCATTTTCCCGGGCGGTATTCACATGCCTGCTGTAATACTCCAGGTTGCGTTCAAGAGATACTGACATATCTGGTCCTGCAGAATAAACAGTACATGGATGGGTAACGGTCCATTCCACTCCCAGCTGGGCCGATGCAATGATGGAACGGCGTATCAGTTCTTCCATTACCTTAACCTTGTTTTCATCCTTCTCTGCAAACACATCATAATAGGGCAGGTGGGACTGTTTGAAAACTACGTTCCAGCGCCGTCCCATCTCAGCTATATCCTTTATATAGTCTTCCCAATCATCGTCCCTCATCCTGGAGTGAGGGTTCATTGCATCGCAAAAATTAATATCCAGAACCTTATATCCCTCCTTGGCACATGTGGCAATACAAAATTCAAAGCCATTTCGCTCTCGGCCAGGCTGGAAGGCACAGATGTTAGTCGATGTAGAAATCTCCATATGTTTCTCCTTTCTCTGACAAGCACAAGGTTCTGAAGCAATGCAACAGAACCTTGCGTCCATAAATATGCATGGAGTCCTGTTATCTTTTAGTAGACTAAATTACTTGGTTGTATTGTTGCGAACATATTCTGTAAGCAGGTTGCCTAATTCATCGCTCATAATTTCTATAGTCTCCTTAACAGTCTGCTTATTCTTAAGCATATCGGAGCTACACTGCATGACAGCATAATAGAAGTCGGTGGATGGTCCCACGGTTACACTACACATATCCTTTGGAGTGTTATTAAGCTGTTCAAAAGCTAAAAGATATTGAGGATATTTACTGGTTACAGCCTTGTATGCAGCGTCATCAACGGAGGCAGTGTTGGCAGGGGTATATCCAGTGCCCGCCGCAAAGTCAGCCTGAACCTCAGCAGAGGTCAGGTACTGCATGAAATGCCATGAAGCTTCTTTTTTCAATGCTTCACCAGAATCAAACATAGCGAGGCAGGAGCCAGAAATAGTAGCACCATGGGAGGCCTTATCATTAACTCTAAGGTAAGTTCCTACTCCTAAATCAAAAGCACCATTAACCTTGGAAAGAATTGAGGTAACGCTAGAGGAAGAACTGGTCATAAGTGCAATCTCACCGGCAATAAACTTATCGACGGAGCTGTTTTCGTTAACCAAAGCTCCAGCGTCATACATAGCCTTCCACTCTGTAAGGAAGGTTTCCAATGCACCATTGTCGATGCAGGCCAGCTCGCTGGCGATTCCAGTAGAACCATTTTTCTCATTTACAACATAGCTACCTAGCTGTCCAATCCAGTTTGCCAGAGTAGGAGTGTTAGGAACACTCTGGAATGCCTTTTGTGTCATGCCTTTAGCCTTCATATCTTTAGCCAGTGCGATAACATCAGCAAAGGTATCAGGAGCCTTGGTCCATCCAGCCTTAGCTAAAAGATCTTTATTATAATAGGTAACTGTTGTTGATGTAGCAAATGGCATTCCAAGCTGACTGCCAGCAAACTGCCAATTAGCTAATGCTGCGGAAAGATATTTCCCCATCAGAGTATCATCGGGGTAATTTGTCAGAGCATCATCTACAGTATAGGCTTTTCCGGAATTAATATAAGTTGTCTTACCGGTGGCATCCATCTGCATAATGTCAGGTAACTCCTTAAAGTTCCCGCCAGAAATCATAGTCTTTAGCAATGTGGTAGCATCAGAATACTGGCCCTGATAAATAGCATTGACAGTAATGCCATATTTGTTAGTTTCGTTGAAATCTTTAACATACTTATCCATCAGCACTCCAGCCTCGTCAGAAGCACAGTGCCAAAATGTGATTTTCACATCTTCTGTACCAAGTAAGGATTTAACAGCCCCAGGTTTTTTCTCATCAGGCTTTTCACCGTCATTTCCACCTTTTCCGGTGCCACAGGCAGTCAGAGCAAAAGTCAGAACTAATGTCATAAATAATGCTAGGAACCTTTTCATTTTGATACCCTCCTTAATAAAATCATTTAATATATTTCCACAGTGCTGGAGATGGATAAAGTCCTCCATCACATGGAAAACACGAAATTATACCTATACATCCTAACCCACCAGTGATCCATCTGTCCCTCCTTTGGACATGTTCCTGCGCATAATGATGAACAGGATAAAGGATGGAATCAGAGAGATGGCCACGCCGGCCAGAACCAGTTCATAATTAGTATCCTCCCAAGAGATAAGCTTGGTAATTCCTACCATGATTGTACGCATATTAGGAGCACTGGCCGTAACAATCAGAGGCCATAGATATGCGTTCCAAAGAGTGATAAAGCTCTGTACAAAAAGCGTTGTTAAAACCGGCTTACAAATAGGAATTAAAATATTAAGTATGTACCCTATATCACCACAACCATCAATTTGTGCAGCTTGGCGCAAATCCTTAGGTATGCCAAGAAACCGCTGACGCAGCATGAACATCTGGCTGGCACTTACAAAACCAGTGATACACATGCCAAGATATGTATTAAGCAATCCAAGTTTGGATACAGTTATGTAGTTAGTTACTAAAAGCGTATCTCCTGGCAGCATCATGGTACCAAGTATCAGAATAAAGAAGAAATTCTTTCCCTTGAAGTCATAATGGGTCATAACATATGCGCAGCTGACTGAAAAGACAAGTCTTACAGTCGTACCCATAAATGACATTACAAAGGAGTTAAGCATATATCGCATCATAGGCGCCTTGTAAATAGCATCCTTGAAGTTCTGTAGATATCCGAAGCTCTCTGGCAGCAGCTTTGGTGACGCAAATTCACCAGAGGTTTTAAAGGCTCCAAAGATGCAATAGATGACTGGGAATATCAATATCAATCCGATAACGATTGCTACCACGGAGACAACCACATCTACAACCCTCTTTTTCGTTGAATGCTTCATTGATAGTGCACCCCTTTCCGTTCATAAATAAATGCTAGAATGGTGAAAATAAAGGTAAGCGTGAAGGTTGTCAAGCTGACTACTGCCGCCAGACTATAGTTAGAGCTGCCATAACCGGAAGCGAACATCATATACATCAATGTTGTTGTACTTCGGGAAGGTCCGCCCTGAGTTATAATAATCATGGGCCCTGAGGTCATCATGGCTAGAACCGTATTGGTGCACAGCACATAAAAGATTGTTGGTGAAATCAGGGGAATCTGAATTTTGAAAATTCGGGTCAAGAATCCTGTACCATCCAGTTCACAGGCCTCCATAATCTGCTTAGGAATACCCCGCAGCGCCGACTGGAAAAGCAAAAAGTCAAACCCGATTCCCATCCATACAGTAAGAATTATACATGTATAAAGGGCAGTTTCTCTGCTTTCGAACCATCCCAGATTTGTGCCCAAATATGCATTAATACAGCCTAGTGTAGGGCTGAACATGGATTTAAATATCATACAGGCTGCAGACATAGATATAGACATAGGCAAGGTAAACATGGTCTCATATACAGCACTGAGCCGTCTTTTCTTGTTAGCTAAAAGGGCCAGAGAGATGGTCAAAATTAATGTAGCAGGAACATTGATAAATGTTATGGTTATGGAGTTAATAAGTGCTTTTCTGAAGTCATTGCGTCCAAATACATAGGAGAAATTGTCTAATCCCACAAAGCGGAGAATGTCGCCTTTATCGTTTACAGCACAGAGACTATAAACAACAGTTCGGATGAATGGATAATACACAAACAAAATGGCAAACACCAACATTGGCGCAAGAAATGCAATAATTTTCAACGCCTTGGTTTTTTTTATACCCCGTGCCGGCATCCCTTTATGAGAAGACACAGTAGCACTACTTACGGTCATCTCCTCTTTAACATACAATGATTTCATATATATCTCCTCTCTTTAGTTAGTGTAACAATTAGCATTTATCATACATTGACAGCCTTGAATATTAACCTTTTACTTGTAAAAATAGAATAACTCCTTGATGGTTTATGGTAAAACTGAATCACAGAAACAAAACACCCATCCACCAATAAAGGAGCTGTTCTGATATAAATGATACCTTGCAGACAACTTTCCTTGGAATAAAAGCTTTCAAATTACCAAGAACCATTTAAGACTGTGCAAATAAAGCTTATGGTCTTACAACTATACGATAGGTCTTTGGATCTATTGCACGTTGGAAAGCGCATTCAATTTTATCCAACGGAACAGTTTCTGATATAAGTATTGAAGGATCAACCACGCGGCTTGACAGAAGACTTGCAGCTAACTTATCATCCTTTTTAAGTCTCTTAACTGCTTCTACTACCTCAGCTACAGTACCTGCCACCTCATGTTCCCCTGCAAATGGGTATCTTTTCATACCCCCGTTGTATATTCTCTTCTCCAGTGTACATATGGCACAGCTGTCAACCTTAACAATCACCTGCTTTCCTACCAGATGCTTCAATTACTTTTCTACTATTTCAACTTTTTTCTCTCCTGTTAAAAGAGCAACCTTATATGTGTAACTCGTAAAAAATCCTCCTATAATTTCTTACTTTGAACCAGTGAAGCCCGTTCCTATTACCGAACCCACACCAGCCCTTGCAGCCTCACTTAATATTATGCCAGGATGCTTCACAGCAAGATGAACGGTAAATATACTGTCATGGTCCATAGCGATTATAAAGGTTTTCCTATTCTCTCTGAAAATGTTGTTTAAACTATGTGTTTTGTTTGACATATGTATTACCTATTTCCACAAAGCATAAGATATCGTTACTTTTGCTCACTTATCTTTCTTTTGTAACTTTATTATTATAATATCATGTAAGAATTTGGCCGTAAACTATGAATCTTGGAAATTTATATAGATTTTACCGATATATACTATAGATGTTCTTAATTCTCATGGTAACAAGTTGCATTAATCAGCTGTTTCAATTACCAAAGCAAAAAAGTCCTCCTTCCGGCAAGGGGAACATGGTATAAAAAGGCTCTTGTATAAAGATATGTATCTGTACTTAAAGGGATTTAGTGATATTATGACCTTCGGCCATAGTTATATTGGGTTCTGCGAACCCAGCGATATTATATTAGCCTTTTTTCTGGGCGGAGTCCAATATCACTGCGCAGCAATATCACTGGCTGTGCCAATATATCTCGCCGCAGGCGAATATAACCAAAAAAGAGCACTTGTGTAAACAAGTGCTCTTTTTTCATGGAGCGGGTGATGGGAATCGAACCCACATAGCCAGCTTGGAAGGCTGGAGCTCTACCACTGAGCTACACCCGCATATATTTAAATGGAGCGGGAAACGGGGCTCAAACCCGCGACCTTTGCCTTGGCAAGGCAACGCTCTATCAACTGAGCTATTCCCGCTTATTAAGCTTTAAAAAATGGTGCGGGTGAAGAGATTTGAACTCCCACGCCGTAGGCGCTAGATCCTAAGTCTAGTGCGTCTGCCAATTCCGCCACACCCGCACGTTTTAAGCTATTTATAAATGGTGAGCCACCGGGGAATCGAACCCCGGACACCATGATTAAAAGTCATGTGCTCTACCGACTGAGCTAGTGGCTCACAGTTTTTTGGCTGGGCAGGCAGGACTCGAACCTACGAATGCGGGAGTCAAAGTCCCGTGCCTTACCGACTTGGCTACTGCCCAAGACAATAAAAAATATGGGGTGGATAAAGGGATTTGAACCCTTGGTCTCCAGAGCCACAATCTGGCGCGTTAGGCCATCTACGCTATACCCACCATATATGGTGCGCCCAAAGGGATTCGAACCCCTGGCACACGGCTTAGAAGGCCGTTGCTCTATCCAACTGAGCTATGGGCGCATATGGAGCGGGTGATGGGAATCGAACCCACATAGCCAGCTTGGAAGGCTGGAGCTCTACCACTGAGCTACACCCGCATAACCACGGAATTATATTCTACAACATATAAAGCCTTATGTCAACCATATCTTTAAAATGGTCGGGGTGACAGGGATTGAACCTGCGACCTCATGGTCCCAAACCACGCGCGCTCCCATCTGCGCTACACCCCGAGGCTTTTGTTTTGTTGTTTTTCGCCGTCGTTCCTGACGACAATATAGAGTATACATGATAAAGTTTTAATCGTCAATACCCTTTTAAAAAAATCTTCTCTGGAAAAGATTATTCCTTAAGGTTTATCATGTCAACATCAAATCCACCATTGTCATCAATATTTATAACTGCTGCACCAGGTTTCCCATCTCTGGGAAGAGATGTTGAACCAGGGTTTACAAATAGCACGTTTCCCACCCATTCAATGTTCTGTCTGTGGGTATGGCCATACAGCACCAGGTCTGCCTTCTCCTCTAGTGCCTTATAATACAGGGTACTCAGGTCATAGTATACCCTGTATTTATGTCCATGGGTAACAAATATTCTCTTGCCACCCAGTATAAGCGTTTTAAAAAATATAGGCTGGTAATCATAATCATTGTTTCCCGTAACATACTCTAGTGGCAGCTTATACTTTCCATTAGCCTTAACAGCATCCTCATAATTATCCCCCAGATGTATGAGCAAATCTATATTGCCCATACGCTTCACGGCCATATCCAGGAAATAAAGGTTATTGTGTGTATCACTTAGTACCCCTATCCTCATACCTATGCATTCCCCCTGCTGGTATTATAGTATTTTGTCAAGCTTTTTCCTAAGCTCCTTTAGGGCATTCCCCCTGTGGCTCATGGAGTTTTTCTCTTCCTCAGAGAGCTGTGCAAAGGTCTTATGTAGCTGTGGTATGTTAAACAGAGGATCATATCCAAAGCCATTATGCCCTATTTCCTCATGGCCTATTATCCCTTCAACGGTGCCCCTTGCATCAATCCTGATGCCATCTGGAGTCAGCATAACTATGGAGCATACAAATCTGGCAGTCCTCTTATCATCAGGAGTGTTCTTAAGCTCCTCTAATAGCTTATTATTATTAGCCTTATCGTCCCCATGAACTCCTGAGTATCTGGCAGAATATACTCCAGGCTTTCCTTCAAGTGCATCCACCTCTAATCCTGAGTCATCTGCCAGGGCGGCCTCTCCGGTCATATCCAATATTGCTTTTGCTTTAATATAAGCATTTTCTTCAAAGGTTTTACCATTCTCATCTACTTCTACATCTATGTTCGCTTCCTTAAGGGAAAGCACCTCATAGGGAAAATCCTTGAGCATAGATTTTATCTCATGTATTTTATGGGCATTGTTGCTGGCAATTATTATTCTCTTAAAGCTGCTCATCTATCTTCTCCTTTTGAACCTTATATATATCATCCTCGCCTAATGTACTTCTCTGAATGGCTATAAGCTGGGATACTCCATATTCCGCCATCTGCATCATATCAGTAAGCTGTGTTCTTGTAAAGGGGCTTTCCTCCCCTGTTCCCTGAAGCTCCACAAACTCCCCGGCATCAGTCATTACCACGTTCATATCAACCTGGGTTGTGGAATCCTCCTCATAATTAAGGTCCAGTATAGGCTCACCATTTCTTACTCCTACACTTATGGCTGCCACATAGCTTCTGATAGGATAGCTTTCAAGCTTGCCACTCCTGTAGAGCTTGTTGACTGCATCTGCAAGGGCCACAAATGCTCCTGTTATGGAGGCAGTTCTGGTTCCCCCGTCTGCCTGTATAACATCGCAGTCTATCCATATTGTCCTTTCTCCTAAAGCCTTAAGATCAACCACAGACCTCATTGCCCTTCCAATAAGTCTCTGTATCTCAGCGGTCCTTCCATCAAGCTTAAGCCTGCTTATATCCCTTGGCTTTCTTGTGGCTGTTGAACCAGGAAGCATTCCATACTCACAGGTAACCCAGCCCTGTCCTGTTCCCTTAAGGAAGGATGGTACCTTCTCGTCAACACAGGCTGTACATATTACCTTCGTATTACCACACTCTATAAGCACTGAGCCTTCTGCATTTATAGTATAGCCTCTTGTTATTTTAATGCTGCGCATTTCGTTTCTCTGTCTGTTATCAGGTCTCTCCATTTTATTTCCTCCTATCTGCCTTCTCCTAATTTTTCAATAACACTATAAATCTCGTCTGCTTCAGGGGCATCAATTTCCTCTTCCTTATCCCCTCTTTTTACTATTTTTCTGCCTTCAGTTATTTTTCCTACTACAACTGCATTTATACCCTCGCTGGCAAGTAGCCTGCACAAGTCCTCTCCATCCCTGCAGGTAATAATCATGGATCCGCTGGATATTAGCTTGTAAGGATCTACTCCTGTTGCTCTGCATATATCTATTGTTTCTCGTGCTATAGGTATTCTTTCCTTACATATACATACACCCTTTCCAGAGGTTTCAGCAACCTCCCAGATGGCGCCAAGTATTCCTCCCTCTGTAGCATCATGCATTGAGTGGGCCCCATGCTTTGCAGCAATAAGCCCAGCCTTTACCACGCTTATGTCCTTAAGCATAGCCTGCCCCTTAAGCAGAGTCTCCTCATCCACCATTCCTTTAAGCTGGTCATAATAATCCCTTGCAATTATGGTGGTTCCTTCAAGACCCGCATAACCTGTAACCACAATGTCATCACCTTCCAGGGCTCCTCCTGTTTTTATGTAGCAGTCTCCCATACCTATGGCTGTAATGGAGAGAATCATCCTGTTTACCCCGTCAGTTATTTCAGTATGGCCTCCAAGTATGTCTATGGAAAGCTCCCTGCAGGAGCTCCTTATATCATCCATTACATCCCTTATCTCATCCACCTCAGTTCCAGAGGGAGCCAGAATGGTTACAAGTATCCCGAAGGGCTTTACCCCTGCTGAGGCTATATCATTGCAGCATATGTTTACCCCAATCCTTCCACTGTTGACATCCGCAGCAGTAATAGGGTCGGTGGTTAGTACGCAGTATTTATCCTTTACCCTTATAATGGAACAGTCCTCTCCTACCTGTGGACCTACCACTATATTCTCATTTATGCTATCCGAACCCGCTATTACATACTTTTCTAAAACATTATTGGGTAATTTTCCATTTTTCATCTTTTTCCCTCCCCTTATCAATTATACATATATAGTTGCTTTTTTCAAAAACTTTTTATTCTTCTGTAACGTAACATGTCCAATATACATATGTTATATATAAGGATTATAGCATTGGTGGTGGAATTTTGTTAATCAACCTGCCAGATAACCATGATAATTTATCCAGTATAGCACTTAAGCTTTCATGTATGTCTATTACAAATGTAGAGTGGAGTTGCCTGCACTCAGGAGCAGGTATCATACATTCATCAGGTGAAAAGCCACATAGGGGGAGCGCTGATTCCCCAAGCAGTGTTTACCATCTGAAATGCCTTTATAAAAAATCCAAGCCCGTTTTTTCAAAGCTCCCGGAGGGTACACATAAATCCGAGCCCCTATGCTGGGAGGACAAAAGCTTCTCACGCATTATAACCCCTGACTCCCAGGCTATGGCTATTCTCTCTATGTGCAGCTGTGCAGAGCTGCTTTATTCAACTGCCCCTGCACTTGCATCCAGCTTAATAAAAAATGCTGGCTATTACAGGGATTTCTCCTCCACCTACATGAGAGGCTCTGACGGGCTTTTCATATCCATGGAGGATAAAACAAAAGCACTTGATGAGGAGCCCAAGCTCAAGCCCTGCTCTAAAAATGGAAAGCTTTCAGACCAGGCTCTTATGCATGAGGCAGCGTCCTACCTCTACAGCATAGCATGCCAGGATACCCTTAAGGACTTCCTTCCAGCTGAGGCCCAGCAGTACAGAGATGAAAAGGAAAGCCTTTTCCGCTTTTTACAGGATAACATGTCCCAGCTACTTTCATCCTCCACAAAGGAAATAAGCATATGCATATGCTCCTTTGCAAGGTGCTTAAGCTTAGAGGTTGACCCAGAAATAACTAACAGGCTAAAGGAATTTGTATGTCTCCTTTGTGCAGAGCTTGAAACACGGATAAGAATTACAGGAGAGGTTGAAACAGGCCCTGACAGCCTGGAAACCTGCTCCATGATGACACACTTCAGAGCTTCAAACGCCATGCTTGAAGGGTACAGGGCGGTTGGAATATTCAAATTCAAGGAGCTTGGAATACTTATTTACAACTGCCTTGAGGATTTATATAGCCCTGACCTTAAGCTATATATGGAAAATGGTGTCTCAAAGGTTACCTGCTCCATAAGGGATATTGCCGACATGCTTAAGCTTCAGCTGCTAAAATACCAACTGGACAATGACGCTCAGGCAGGAAGGAGGCTTGAAGCCATGTACGGCGTACTTATTGAGAACAGCAGCATAATGCAAAGCCGGCCTGGCACAGGCTACAGTGTTATGGGACAGGTAATAAGCCTTCCCGACCATATTCCCGATACCATATCCATCGGCAGGGCTCCTGTATTTGTAAAGAGTATAAAATTTAATCTGAAGAAGGATGTGAGCATTAAAGCCTCAAAGCATTTTAACAGCCTTTATTCCCTTTATGCTAGCTACACCTTTCTTCATTACTTTCTACAGCAGTACCAGTCTGTATCAAACATCCCCCATACTCCATAATATTTTCTTTTAAAAACAACTATACTATTATCAGGAGGGGATAAGCTTGACAAACATAAACTGCTCGGATTGCTGTATGCATGAACGAAATGGAAAGTGTACTTTATCCTATATCCCAGCCAGCAGAAGCATAGGACATGGCACCAACTGTGCCTATTTTGTGCCCAGGTCTGCAGGCAAGGTTCCTCCTGCAAGAATCCAGCTGTAATAGGCTGGGTACGGAAAACGGGATGCCATATCTGAAACCCAGAGGCATCCCGTTTCTCTTTATAGTATTGCCATTATAAATTATGGCAAATATAAATCAATCATCTTCAGGCGCTTTTTCCTAGCACTCCATTTTCTCCGCACTCCTATGACCTTCTTTATTATATGAAGTCCATCTATAAGAAAAATTCTGGATTCCATTAAAAACATACTGTTT
>JAEZLD010000045.1 GCA_023415335.1 Bacillota bacterium
TATCGAGAGGTAATATGTCGCTATTTTTTCTAAATAAAACAAGGGGATTAAATACGAAAATTATTACATTTTATTTAAAACTAGAAAATATAACAATAGTTGACAAATATGGATTGGTAAAGTACAATAAATTCATAAGGCTGGATAAAACGTTTTACCACATGTTTTTTACAAAGAAAGGGGATGTATTATGAAAAAGTTTAACAAACTTACAGTATTTCTGATCCCAATAGGCATAGCTATTAATGTTGTTGGGGGACAGCTGGCAGTAATGCTAAAGCTTCCAGTATTCTTAGACAGCATCGGAACCTTTGTGGTAGGTGCATTGTGTGGAGGAATCCCAGGAGCATTGGTGGGTCTAGGATGTGGCTTAATCAATTCAATATCCCTGCCCACATTGTTGCCTTATACGATCATCGGTATAACCTTTGGATTTATCGGGTCTTTTCTTGCAAAGAAAAACATGTTCAACAAGTTTTGGAAGGCACTGGTTAATGGTCCTTGTATAGCAATAATTAGTACATGCATGGCAGTTCCTATTACAGCTATTTTATATGGCGGTTTTGTAGGAACAGGAGCTAGCGTAATTGTAACAACACTTATGGCAGCAGGATGGAGTGTGCTCCCAGCAACGTTTGTTAGTGAATTGACTGCCGAACTGCTAGATAAAATAATCTGCTTGATAATTATTTATTTTGTATTGAAAGCCATGCCATCACGTCTTGTAGTAAAGCTGCCACATGGTAAATATTTTATAAAGGAAGAATAGTTAGAAAAGTGCAGCTGTACTATTTGTATGGCTGCACATCTTTTAAAAAGGAGAGAATTCCCGATGAATTATGATTTTGTTGAGCAATATCGTATTCCGAAGAGGACAGGGAACCTGATATGTGATTTGAACCCACTAAGCAAGGTAAACCTTATGTTAGTTATGGGACTTGCACCTTTTGTTGTCCAGAATTATATTTTTGGTTTTTTTATGGTAGTAGTGTTCATTATTTTATCCTCTATAGCTAAGTGTTTTAAGTCATTCTTTTCATTGTATTGGAAGGTTCTTATTTTATTTGGTGTTTTTTTATTTTTAGTAAAGTCAGCATTTTCTTCTGGAGACCAAGTATTGTTTCAAATCCTTGGGATTTGTGTGACAAAAGAAAGCATCCAATCTGGACTTAACTCTGTATCACTTGTGCTGGCGTTCAGTGGTGCGTTTATTTTATTTGTAAAAACTACACCTATGGAAGATCTTACATATATGATGGAGAAAAAAGGTGTTTCACATATGGTGTCTTTTGTAATATTATCTTCATTTCAGACTATAGCTGACCTTGGGCAAAGTGCACGTGTGATTATGGAGTCTCAGAAGGCCAGAGGAATCGAGACGGAAGGCAATGTATTCCAGAGGGCTAAGGCATATATTCCGGTAATGGGGCCATTGGTGCTGAATGCTATTTCTAGTACAGAGGAAAAGTCCATTGCAATGGATGCAAGAGCTTTCTCGGCACCGACAGAACATACATTTCTATCAGAACTCCCCAAGGTTGGAATAAAAGAAAAAGTACTGGTTGCAATATTTGATATAGCCTTTACTGGATTGCTTATAGGGAGGATACTTTTATGGGTTTTATAGAACTAAAAAATGTGACCTATACATATCCGCTTACCAAGGAGCCAGCGTTAAAAAACATTACATGTTCTTTTGAAAAGGGTAAGTTTTATGGAATAATAGGAGAAAATGCAGGGGGAAAGACAACCTTATGCAATTTGTTACGTGGTTTGGTTCCGCATTTCTATGGAGGAAAGCTTGAAGGAGAGGTACTGATTGAAGGCCAGGACATACGGGATATAAACGTTGATGTCCTTTCAGCGGAAATAGGGTATGTTTTTCAGAATCCTTTTACGCAAATAAGCGGAGTGCGCAAGACTGTCTTTGAGGAGATTGCGCTTGGTTTAGAAAATATTGGTGTACCCAAGGATGAAATGATAGATAGGGTGATTGAGGTAGCCGAGCTTTTGAAAATAGAGGCTCTTCTTATGAATAACCCTAACCGGTTATCCGGAGGACAGCGCCAGAGGGTGGCATTTGCGTCGATTATTGCAATGGATATGGATGTTTTTGTTATAGATGAACCTACGTCTCAGCTTGACCCGGAGGGTACAGAAAGCATTTTTGAGATCATTCATATGTTGAAAGAAAAGGGAAAGACAATTATTTTGGTTGAGCATAAGGTGGAGCTGATGGCTGAATATGCAGACGAGGTACTGGTAATTCAGAACGGAGAGCTGATTAAGAAAGGCTTAACCAAAGAGGTGCTGTGTGATCTGGAGATGCTAAAAAGAGGTGCAATGCTTCCACAGGTGGTGCTGCTTAGCCGAGAGTTGAATGATCATGGCGTCCATCTTGATGAAACACCAGTGACAACAAGGGAGTGTGTGGAAGCACTCAAAAGAGGAGGTTGTGGCTATGGATCAGATTGAGTTAAAGAATGTTAGCTTTAAATATCCTAATGGATTCCTGGCAAATGATCATTTAAACCTGACTGTGAAAAGTGGAGAGAGGGTAGCAATTGTTGGTCAAAATGGAGCAGGCAAGACAACAGCTGTAAAACTGATGAACGGACTGAATAAACCGTCAGAGGGTGATGTGCTGGTAAACGGAAAGAATACAAAGGACTTTACCACAGCTCAGATTGCAAAACATGTTGGGTATGTGTTTCAAAACCCGGATGACCAGATTTTCAATCAGACGGTTTATGCCGAGATTGCTTACATGCCAAAATATTATAAATTACCTGAAAATGAAATTGATGAACTGGTGCGGGAAGCTGTTGCTTTATTAGAAATAGAGCGGTTTCTTAAAATGAATCCTTTCGACATCCCTTATGTAATCCGAAAGTTTGTTACAATTGCTGCAATTCTGGTAACCAAACCGGAGTATATTATTTTGGATGAACCTACTGCCGGGCAGGATATGAAAGGTATTCAGGTACTGGTGAAGGTTCTAGATAAATTACAGGAGAAGAATATAGGTGTAATAACCATTACACATGATATGGAGTTTGTTGCAAAAAATTTTACCAGAGTTGTTGCTATGGCCAATAAGAAAATCATTTTAGATGGAGATGTAAAAGAGTGCTTTGGGAACGATAAGGTTTTGATGGAAAGTAAAATCAAACGCCCTCAAATAGGTGAAATTGCAAACCAGATAGGTCTGGGCAAGGATATATTAAGCATCACAGAGTTTGTAGGACGGTATTTGGAAGACAAAAGATGAAAACGATTTTGTGCTTTGGAGATTCAAACACATGGGGATATGATTCGAGAAATGACACTCGTTTCTCTTGGGAAAAAAGATATCCGGGAATATTAAGTAAAATGATGGGTGAGGGGTATCATGTAATAGAGAATGGATTGTGTGGAAGAACAACCAAGTATGAAAGTGAACTGGAACCATTTATCAATGGAATGAAAGCGGCAGAGTTTTGCAGGGAAGTGCATATGCCTTTGGATTATGTTGTGCTAATGCTGGGAACAAATGACTGCAAGGATATGTATGAAGCGGAAGTAGAAGATATATGCGAAGGTATAAAAGACATAGGTCATTGTTTTTTCCAGGATGGAACTCAAATAGTCCTGGTAGCTCCACCTGTTATGAGATGTTTATCAGAGAGCCCTTTTTTCAAGGAGTTTGGATACAGAGCGGAGGAGAAAAGCGGAAAATTAAAAAAGGCATATAAGGAACTGGCAGAGAAAGAAGGATGGCTGTTCCTGGATGCAGATATGTTCGTGAGAGCAAGTGATTATGACAGAATCCATTTGGATAGAGAAGGAAACCGGATTCTGGCGGAAGCAATATCAATTGTGATAAAAGACAAGGAGAATGAGAAATGAAAGGAATACTTGAGGAAGCCTTAAATAAAAACCGAGAAAAATATATCAATTGTCTGCTTAAGCTGGTTTCAATTGATACACATGATATAGGCCATGGAATAGAAGGCGGTCTGGAAGCCAAGGGGCAGGAGTATCTAGCAGAGATTTTTCATGAGCTTGGCGCTGAAGAAATCAAAAGAGACCAGCTTAAGGAAGAAAGTATTGTAAAGTGTAAAGGGTTATATGGTGAAGGAAATCCGGGACACAACTACGAAAACAGATATAATGTGTACGCAACATTCTCTGGGAAAAGTGAAAAATCAATATTATTTAATGGACATATTGACCACATGCCTGCCGATAATGAGGAGAAATGGTCTATCTCACCTCTAAACCCACAGGTTATTGATAATCGTATTACAGGTCTTGGAGTAGCGGATATGAAAGCCGGATTAATGGCTTCTGTTATGGCAACCGCTCTGCTAAAGGATGCCGGTATAGAGCTTCCGGTTACTGTAAAATATGCTTCTGTATGTGACGAAGAAGGAGGCGGCAATGGTTCTTTGTGTGCAGCTATGAGCGGAGTGAAGGCAGATGCTGTTGTGGTTTGTGAGCCAACTAACTATGAACTGATAGCCGCCCATATGGGATGGGTATTTTTTCAGGTAGAAGTAGAGGGCATCGCAGTGCACTCAGGACTAAAGCTGGCTGGAGTCAATGCAATAGAAAAAGCAGGTAAGATTATGGCAGCAATTAACGAATTGGAGCATCAATGGCTCTTAAAATATAAGCATCCCCTACTGCCACCACCATCCAGCAATGTGGGAGTAATTTATGGTGGAGAGGCAGGATCCACTATTCCTGATTATTGCTGTTTCAAGACATGTGTTCATTATCTGCCAAGACTTATGAGTCATGAACAGGTGGTAAAGGAGTATACGGATGCCATTCTAACCTGTTGTGAAGGTGACACATGGCTGCGTACCCATAAGCCCAAAATAACTATTTATCAGACAGGAAACCCATTTGAAATGGATTTGCAGCACCCGTTTGTAGATGCTTTTAAAGCTGCATATAAAGATGCAATAGGTAGCGATGTAAAGATTGTTGGTTCGCCTGCAGGTTGTGACTCTAGAACATGGCACAATATAGTAAAATGCCCTACTCTTCAATATGGCCCTGGCTCATTGGAACAGTGTCATACGGTTGATGAGTTTGTAACGGTAGAACAGTATTTAGATGCCATAAAGATTTATGCGAATTTAATTCTTCAGTGTGGGAAGACAATGTAACAGAAGCAATGAAAAGCCATGTGGCTCATAAGAATCAGGTTACTTTTGAATAGATTTGGTTTTGCTAAATTAGTAGCTTGATAATCATTAATAGAAAGGTGAATATATTATGAAGAAAATATTGTTGGCAGGAGAATCCTGGATGAGTTATACTACTCATGTAAAGGGCTTTGATAGTTTTTATACTTCCGTCTATGAAACTGGAGAAAAGTGGCTGGTAGCAGCATTAGAGAAAAGTGGTTATGAGGTAACGTTCCTTCCTAACCATATGGCATCGGAGCATTTCCCGTTTACCATGGAGGAAATTAGGGAGTATGATTGCATAATACTCTCTGATATTGGGGCTAATACCTTGCTGCTTCCTTCACCCACATTTACTAAAAGCATTAAGATGCCTAACCGTGCAAACTTGATAAGGGATTATGTACTTGACGGTGGGGCTCTTCTTATGATCGGTGGGTATATGACATTTTCAGGAATTGATGGAAAGGGCAGGTGGCATAATACAGCAGTACAGGAAGTGCTCCCGGTAGAGGTACTTACAGTAGATGATAGGATGGAGCACTGTGAAGGCATAAAACCAGAAACGGTGAAAGAACATGATGCATTAAAGAATATTCTGGGAGAGTGGCCAGAGGTGCTGGGATACAACAAGACCATTGCAAAGCCTGAAGCGGATGTGGTTGCAACTATTGAGGGTAATCCATTTATTGCATTTGAGACCTATGGCAAAGGCAGGAGTGCGGTATTTACAACGGACTGTGCACCCCACTGGGCACCACCTGAATTCTGTGAGTGGGAGTATTATGATAAAGTATGGGAAGGCATTGTAGGATGGCTGACTAATAAGGCAATCTAACTGTGGGAAGCGCATATATATTAAAAAGAAATGAGTGATTCTTAAATTGAGGACTACAATTAAGGATATTGCTAACTATACTGGGTTTTCTGTTACGACTATTTCATTGGTATTGAACAATAAGGCTAGTAGAATACCTCAGAGTACCAAGGATAAGGTTATGGAGGCTGTTGAAAAGCTAAACTATCATCCCAGCCAGTTAGCTATCGGGCTGGTAAAGAAACGTACACAAACCTTAGGTCTAATCATTTCTGATGTAAGCAATGTATTTTTCTCAATTCTTGCAAAGGGTATAGAGGATACATGCCGTAAGCAGGGATGGAACTTGATTCTATGTAATACCAATGATAAGCATGAAAGGGATTTATCCTATATACAAATGCTTGCTGATAAAGGTGTAGATGGAATCTTATTTGGTATGTCACGTGATAGTGATAAGGAAAAAGCACAGGAGAGTATATGCCTGTTAAAGCAGCTTAGGATTCCATTTGTTATGATTGACCGACACCTGGAGGAGGCAGATTGTAGTTCGGTAACTGTGAACCATGTACAGGGAGGGTATATAGCCACCCGCTATATGTTAGAACTAGGACATCGCCGGATTGGCTGCGTTACTGGTCCATTGAGTCTGGAGGATTCTAAGGAACGTTTGACAGGTTATATGCAGGCACTGAGTGAATATAGCATTCCCTATGAGCCCCGGTTAATCTATGAAGGAAATTATGATACGGAAAGTGGCACGAATGCTATAGAATACTTCTTTAAAAATAATATTAATTTAAGTGCTATATTTGCTTTCAACGATATGTCTGCATATGGAGTTTATAAAGGGCTAAAGAAGTATGGAGCTTCAGTCCCAGACAGTGTATCGGTAATGGGTTATGATGATATTTTCTTTTCTGACTATCTGGATGTTCCGCTAACAACCATAAAGCAGCCGGTTTACGATATTGGGGTGGAAAGTGTGAAGCTGGTGTTAGAGGAAATAAACAGTGGTGCCCATATGAAAAAGCGGTTCACCTTCCAACCTGAGCTAGTAATCCGAAACAGTATTGTAGTCCATGTAGAATAGCAGGTATATAGGCACGGGGAATGTGAGGTTTTAACAATATGAAAATATTGAATTTTGGGTCACTTAATATTGACTATGCTTATAAGGTACAGCATATTGTTGAGAAGGGAGAGACTATCTCTTCAGAGGCACTTAATATATATCCTGGCGGCAAAGGGTTGAACCAGTCTATAGCACTTGGAAAAGCTGGAGTAGAGGTTTATCATGCAGGTGCAGTAGGTAAAGAGGGAATGTTCCTTGTAGAGTTTTTAGAAAAAGCCAACGTAAATACAGAGTATATCAGGATTGTTCCAAAAATAAAAACAGGGCATGCCATTATACAAAACAATGCACAAGGAGACAATTGCATCATCTTATATGGGGGAGCAAACCAGGCAATTACGAAAGAGCAGGTTAATGATACTCTGGACAGATTTGTAGCAGGGGACTACCTGATTCTTCAGAATGAAATCAACGAACTTGCTTACATTGTAGAAAAAGCATACGCAAAGGGAATGGTTATTGTATTAAATCCATCCCCTATGAACGAAAAAATAACCAAGCTTCCGCTAGAAAAAGTTGATTGTTTCATTTTAAATGAGATTGAGGCAAGTCAAATATTAGGAGTAACGTATGATAATGAGGCAGACATTCTTAACGCCCTGGCAGAGAAGTTTATACACGCCAAGGTGGTTCTTACTTTGGGAGAAAAGGGTGCTTTGTATTGTGACGGAAAGAATACAGTGGTGCAGAAGGCTTATCAGGCAAAGGCTGTAGACACTACTGCAGCAGGAGATACATTTACAGGGTACTTCCTTTCTGGAGAAATTCGAGGACTTCCTATAGAAACATCTATGGATTTGGCAGCAAAAGCATCGGCTATTACAGTATCACGGCCGGGAGCCGGAGTTTCAATCCCATCTATAGCAGAAGTGGTTGGAATGAATTTTTAATAGAATAAATTTTAATTTAAAAAGGGTAACTTTATAGTCATAGTAAAGTTGGACAACATGGAGGAATGAGGGTATGTATCCTAAAAACGTTAATTTCCTTGCTGGCGTTCTGCCTGTTGTACAGAATGGGAAGGTAAATGACCCAATTGGCAGTCTTGAATTAAGCAGAAGGATTATTTTAAAATCCGGAAAAGTAATTGACCCTAAAAATGGTGTTAATGAGGTTAAAGATATCATAGTGTACAATGATATAATTGCTGATGTAGCAGATGATGTAAAGGCTGAAAGAGGCGATATAGTTGTAAATTGTGAAGGGCTTTTTGTCATACCCGGGCTAATTGATATGCATCTTCATCTGGGGGATCTCTTTGAGGTGAGCACTAATCCTATTTTTTGTGCTACAAAGGATGGGGTGACGCTAGGGCTTTCGCCAGGAGCAGGGAATACTTTTATGGCACCTTCACTATTGGGTGCAGAGGTTGACCGTGGTGTTCCAATCAACCTAGGTGTATACTTGGGCGCAGGCAGTGTTCTTAGCTCGCAGCTTACCCTTGAAGAACTGATTAAAATGTTTAAGGGGGAACTTGATGCAGAAATAGCAGGGACGAAAATGACAAGGAACAGCATAACTAATTCAACAGCACCCTTTACCGTTGGCATTAAGGATCACATAGGCCACTTTATAATGTCAGATGAAAATATTGAAAAGATATTTGAGATTACTTCAAGAGTGGGACTTATATATATGAGCCATACCCAGGATCCTGAACATGCACAACGGATGGTGGCTCTTTCCAAGGGCAGGCCCCTGCACCTTGCACACGCAACAGCTGCAGGCTGTGGAACGCATATGGGTGCAGTAGAAGGAATGAAAGTTGTTATTGATCTTTTAAATGAAAACATAACGGCAGAGTTTGTAAGTTCCATGCTTAGAGCAGGAGGAGGAAGCCGTGAAGGTCTTCAACTTCCTAAGGAAGCACAAAAACTAGCATATGATGCCCTTGAAAGCAAAAGAGTCAACATATTAGTATCTGATGGACAGAATGATGCTACAATGAAGGGCTTCGGAGATACAAGAGATAACATTCCTGCTATTTTAGAGTTGGCAGAGATGGGAGTGCTTAGCTTAAGTGATGCAGTGGCAACAATGACATCTAATCCTGCAGAGCTTATTGCAAAACGTACCTTTAATTCATTTTGGACAGAAAGGATGGGACATTTGGGAGTTGGAGCTTTGGCAAACATTACTGTTATAGATAAGGAAGATAAGCAAGCTACCTATACTATAGTTAACGGAAGGATAGTATCCTTTGAAGGCAGAGCTATAAGAGAAAATCAGGGATCAGGTGGCTTGGTAAGTAAATATGGAATGCTAAGACGTACAGGTATCGGAGACCTTGCAATGTATTCTTATCAAAGATAAAGGAGCTGTATAAGTTGGATAAGAGCATATGTGAAAAATATGTTAGTTGTTCCAGTCACTTATTAAAGAGTCTTGTTCAAATAAATACATGCCAACCTGAGGGCAATGAGAACGCTATTATAGAATATATTATGGCATGCTTTCCACAGGGAACGGATATGGTAAAAATACAACATACCTCTGAGAGAAGCTCCCTTGTTGTACGGATTCATGGATATAAGGAGACAGGGGGACTTGCATTTATAGGACATGTGGACACGGTGGCTACCGGAGACCCATCCCTTTGGACTAATCCTCCACTAGAGGCTTATGAGGAAAATGGTGTCATTTATGGTAGGGGTACGGCAGACATGAAGGGTGGAGTAGCAGCCATGACCTGTGCTGCACTTTCACTTATTGAATCAGGAGAGAAGCCTGATAGTACCATGTATTTCTGCTATACTGCCGACGAGGAGAAAAATGGTATAGGAATACGGTCGATAATTGAAAGTGGGCTTATAAATGGAGTTTCCCAGGTGATCATTGCAGAGCCGTCTGAGGATACCATTAGCAGCTGTGAGAAGGGAGCATTATGGATACATATAGATGCAAAGGGTGTACAAGCCCATGCGTCGCGACCTGAGGTTGGGTTAAATGCAATCCAGGCACTTATTGATTTCAAAAAGCTTTTTTTAGACAAGCTAGACACTCACACTATACACCCACTTCTGGGAAGTACAACAGCAGAGATAACAAAATTAAATGGCGGCATAATGACAAACATAATACCAGAATATGCTGGGATGGAGATGGATATTAGGGCAATACCAGGTCATTCGAATGAACATATACTCAAGATAGCAGAGGAGGTTAAGGTTATACTCTGCGGTAGATACCCTAAACTGAAGCTTGAGCTAAAAGTGTTGAATGATAGACCATCTGTTGAGGTTGAGTCAAATGCTTCTCTTGTAAGCAACATGAAAAGTGTTTTTAAGGAATTGGGAGTTAAGGCGCCTTCTAAAGGAACATACTTTTATACAGACATGTCACAGATTGCGCCGTCATTAAAAGTACCGTTCATAATATTAGGACCTGGAGATGATAAAAAGGCTCATTGTATAGATGAGTGTATAAAAATTTCTTCGTTGTTTTTAATTACAAAAATCTATATAAGATACATTGAAAAATATTGTATGGGATAATGAAAAGAGGATGTCTACTGATTTGTGTAAAACAAATCAGTAGACTCTCCCAATGAAGAAGGGAGATATCAAGTATTTGATAATTATGCAAAGGAGGGCAGCTTCTACTACCCTCCTTTGCATAATTATTGAGTCAGAATGTGATTTCTAGTCCTCAAATGGTATTACTGCACCATCGTATTTTTCATTGATGAATTTCTTTATATCATCTGACTTTAATGCCTTAACAAGTGCCTTGATTCCTTCATTGTTTTCGTTGCCTTCCTTTACAGCAATGACATTAACATAGGTTTTAGCTGCAGTAGAGTTGGACTTCTCATAGGCTACGGCGTCCTTTGCTACTGAGAAGCCAGATTGAAGTGCATAGTTTCCGTTAAGTACTACAAAGGCAACCTCATTTATTACTCTTGGAATCTGGGCAGCCTGAAGCTCCTGGATTTTAAGGTTTTTCGGATTGCTTACTATATCGGTTACAGTTGCTTCAAGACCAACTCCGTCCTTAAGAGTGATGAGGCCGTTGTCCTGAAGCAGAAGCAGGGCCCTGGCTTCATTTGTTGAGTCATTTGGTACGGCAATTGTGTCTCCGTCTGCAAGGTCGCTTAGGTTCTTCTTTTTGCCAGGATATAGTCCATATGGCTCATAGTGTATGTCTCCTGCATCTACAAGATGCGTGCCGTGCTGCTCGTTAAAGTCCTTCAAGTAGGGAATATGCTGGAAGTAGTTTGCATCGAAGTCTCCGCTTTCAACTACGTTGTTTGGCTGTACATAATCATCGAATACTGTAACCTGAAGGTCCCAGCCCTGCTTTGCTAGTACAGGCTTTACCTGTTCAAGTATTTCTGCATGTGGTGTAGCAGAGGCTGCTACCTTTATTACCTTGTCATCCTTTGAGGCTGTGCCCTTATTAGATGAGCCACAGCCGCTTAAAGCCCCTGTTGCTAATAGTGCTGCTAATACACCTGCTACAATTTTCTTTTTCATAATTAAAAACCTCCTATTGTTATATAAATTTTTTGACTGGCTTAGTTTTTTCTTTTATCAAATTTTACGGATACCCGCATTCCAAAGGTTTGTAGTATCTGTACGAGTATAACCAATAACACTACAGTTACCAGCATTATATCTGTTTGGTAGCGGTAATAGCCATATCTTATGGCTATATCCCCAAGACCGCCGCCTCCGATTACTCCTGCCATTGCGGAATATCCAAGTATAGTTCCTATGGCAATGGTCACTCCAACCAAAAGGGATGTTCTTGCCTCCACCAGAAGCACCTTCCATATTATATCGAAGGTTCCCGCTCCCATAGACCTGGCAGCTTCAATAACTCCGGAATCAACCTCCTTAAGAGAGGATTCTACCATTCTGGCTATAAAAGGTGCAGCTGCTACTGTAAGAGGTACTATAGTGGCAGTGGAGCCATAGCTTTTTCCTACAATAAGGGTTGTAAATGGTATTAATAATATGAGCAGTATAAGGAAAGGAACGCTTCTTAGAATGTTTACTGTTATATCTAAAGCCCTGTATACTGTACTGTTAGGACGTATACCTTCTTTATCTGTAACTGTCAGGGCAATTCCCGTCGGAAGTCCCAGTATATATCCAAACAATGTGGATATAAGCGTCATGTACAAGGTTTCACCAATTCCCTTTAAAAGCATCTGGTTAATTTCAGTCGAGAACATCCCTTGTCACCTCCTCGCTTTCTATTCCCTTTGAGAGCAGGTAGTTCTGTACCTTCTCTATTAAGCCCTCCTGCTTAGGAAGCCCCAGTATCATTTCACCTTTTGTAATTCCGCCTACGTTCTTTGTGTCGGCTCTCAGTATGTTAACAGGAACACCAAACTCTAGTATCATGTTGGCCACAACTGGCTCATAGGCTGAGCTTTGAGAGAAGACTACTCTCAGCTTCCTGCTGGCAGTTATCTGCTCCAGCTGCCTTTTTGCACCCTGCCAGGATTCGTTTTCCTTCTCCTCCTGATTTTCACCTATAATCAGGTACTTTGCTGTCTGAGTCTTGGGATGGTTGAATATGTCCTCAACCCTTCCGTTTTCAACCACGCTTCCGTTTTCCATGATGGCTACATGATGGCAAATCTGCCTTACTACTGACATCTGATGGGTAATCAGTACGATTGTAATGCCAAGAGTTTTGTTTATCTCCTGCAACAGCTTTAGTATGGAGGCTGTAGTCTGGGGGTCAAGGGCACTGGTTGCCTCATCACAGAGGAGTATTTCCGGGTCACAGGCCAGTGCCCTGGCGATTGCCACACGTTGCTTCTGTCCTCCTGAAAGCTGGGACGGATAGCTTTTAGCCTTGTCACTGAGCCCTACAACCTCAAGAAGCTCCTCTGCCCTCTTACGGGCCTCAGGCTTTTTGACTCCCTTTAGATTCATAGGGAAGCACACGTTATCTATAACGTTTTTCTGCATGAGCAGGTTAAAGTGCTGGAATATCATTGCTATTTTGCTACGCATTCTGCGGAGCTCCTTGTCATTCAGTTCTCCAAGCCTTTTATTCCCTATCCAAACCTCTCCGGAGGTTGGAATTTCCAAGTAATTTAAGCATCTTACAAGGGTGCTTTTTCCGGCACCGGACATTCCTATTATTCCGTATATGTCTCCTGACTGTATAGTAAGATTGATATTTTTTACAGCTTCTACAGTATCGCCTTTGCCTTCAAAGGTTTTTGAAAGGTCCTTTACTCTAATATCACTCATTATGACTCCTTTCTAATGACTAAGGGCATAAAAAAACAGGTACCCAAGCACCTGTTATCATCTCCATATAAACTATGAGGACATGTTTACAGACGCACAGAAGCATATGCAGTTTTCATCATGGGCATGACCATCATCATTTGCATGACTGTACTTCTGCACATCATATTGCTTATGTATATTGTCTGTAGTGAGGTTCTCATAATTGCCACCTTCTTGTATAATGTATTTCCTTATTTAAGGATGGGAGTTATTGTTGTGTTATTATAATAGCACTAAAGGAGGGGTAAGTGGTAATTCTAATAAACTATGTCTAGTTATAGGATAAAGCTATAGCTAGATGCTTGTATGACAAAATCTGGTGTGATTATGACAAACACTTTCTGATTTTTCAGTATTAAAAATTATGGTATAATTTGTTTATAATGTAAGCTTACAACATATTTATTAGAGTGATACAAGCGAAATTAGTGGACATTAGTGGACATTAGTGGACATTAGTGGACATACTCAGGCTAGCTAAAATGAAATGGGGGAAGACCATGAATTATCATATAGGTGTATGTGATGACAGTGATACTTATGCTAATTACATAGAGTCTCTGGCACGGCATTGGGCCCAGTCTAAGAATGCTGCAGCCGTGGTGGATACCTTTCCTTCCGCCGAGGCCTTCTTGTTTCACTATGAGGAGGATAAAACCTATGACATACTGCTTCTGGATATAGAGATGGGGAAAACAAATGGAGTGGAGCTAGCCAAGGAAATAAGGCGTGGAAACGATTGGGTACAGATTATATTCATAACAGGGTATTCAGACTATATTGCTGAGGGCTATGAGGTCTCAGCGCTTCATTATCTTATGAAGCCGGTAGACAAGCTAAAACTGTTTGCAGTGCTGGACCGGGCAGCAGAAAAGCTTAAGAAAAATGAAAGGAGACTGCTGCTGGAGGTGTCAGGAGATATGATGCGCATACCCATACATGAAATACGTTACATAGAGGTAAACCAAAACTATGTTACCATTCATGGAAAGGAAGACTATACCGTAAAAAGAACACTTAAGGAGCTGGAGAAGGAACTTGACGAGAACTTTTTCCGAACAGGAAGGTCCTTTATTATAAACCTTTCATATATACGTAAGGTAACGAAGAAGGAAGTATGGCTTTCTGATGGTTCGTCTATTCCCCTTCCAAGAGGAATGTACGAGCCTCTAAACAGGGCTATAATCAGCCGTACATAGGGAGGGTATACATGGATATTTTTTCAAAGCAGATAGATAAGAAAATAGCAGCTTACCAAAGAGAGCTTATTGAAACCCACTATGCGGAGGTTGAGAATATGTATCAGCAGATCCGCGGCTGGAGACATGATTACAAGAATCATATACAGACTATGAAAATATATGCTGCCCAGGGGGACATGGAATCAATAAGGCGGTATTTAGATGAGCTGGACCAGGATTTATCTGCCGTGGATACGGTTATAAAGACTGGCAACAGTATGGCAGATGCAATACTTAACAGCAAGATTTCTCTGGCCAAGTCAAAGCACATACAGGTTCAAGCAGATGCCCATATTCCGGTTGCATTAAAAACCTCAGAGCTGGATTTATGTGTAATTATTGGCAACCTGTTTGACAATGCCATAGAGGCAAGTCTGGAGCTTCCTGAGGAGCAGCGCATGATAAGGGTCTACATGGATATGAAGAACACCCAGCTTTATATGTCCTTTACCAATTTTACAGCATCAAAAAAGATGAGAAAGGAGAATGGGCGATTCCATACAACCAAGGGTGAGGACCACGGCTTTGGGCTTGTACGCATTGACACTATTATTGAACGGCTTGATGGCTATATCAGCCGAAACAGTGAGGATGGAGCCTTTACAACAGAGATACTTCTTCCACAGTGAAAAGCAATAAATTTTCTGCATAGGGCTTCTGATTTCTGAAATGATTCTACTGTAGTGTTTTGATATTATATGACGGAATATAAATGATAAGATGAAGGTGATTGTATGCAATGTTCAATTGCCGTCCTTTTGTATCATAGAATTACAAAGCTGTTTTTTTATGACATAATATCCTATCTGGTACAAAAAACCAATTTATATGAATACATTTTTTGTATTATAAGGTATAATATGCTTATTAAATATGGTGGATGTGATTAAATGAGCCAGGTAGAATCAAGAAAAGGAATGAAGAGTCTTAAGAGCCTTATATCCTATGTCTTTGTGGGCGGAGGTGCTACCCTTGTGGAGTGGGCCGGTTTCTGGTTTTTTAGCAATGTATTCTCCATGAATTACCTTGTCGCCACATCTTTGGCATTTATGATTTCAACCTTTGCTAACTGGGCTTTAGGAAGAGCCTGGACCTTTAAGGAGGCGGCAGCAGGGAGATTCTTAAAGGAAATCCTATCAATATATTGTACAAGCCTATTAGGACTAACCTTTAACCTGGTCATAATGAGGATTATGGTAGGCACCCTTGGTATTGATAAAATGCTTTCTAAAATAACAGCAACAGGGATAGTGTTTTTTTACAACTATTTTGTAAGAAAAAAAATAATATACCGCGAAAGAGCGTAGTTAAGGGTGATATATGAAGAAGATAATTATTATTGGAGCAGGACCTGCCGGGATTACTGCAGGCTATGAGCTTATGAAACAGTCTAAGGATTATGAGGTGGTGATTTTAGAGGAGAGCAGTGCTATAGGAGGAATATCCCGCACTGTCAACTGCAATGGGAACCGTATGGATATAGGTGGCCACAGATTCTTCTCAAAGGATAAGCGGGTGATGGATTGGTGGAGAGACATGATGCCCCTTCAGGGAAAACTCTCCTATGATGACAGGGTAATCAACAGGAAGGTAGCCCTAAATGAAAATGGACCAGACCCTGAAGCAGAAGACCGGGTTATGCTGTCAAGGCGCAGAGTCTCCCGTATATACTATAGAAAAAGGTTCTTTGATTATCCTGTAAGGATGAACATGAATACCATAAGGAACATGGGTTTTGCCACAACCATGGAAGCAGGTTTCAGCTATCTGGGCTCTGCTATGAAAAAGCTTCCGGAGGACTCCCTTGAGAACTTCTATGTAAACAGGTTTGGAAGGAAGCTTTATTCCATGTTCTTCGAAGGCTATACTGAAAAGCTCTGGGGAAGGCATCCCAGGGAAATATCTGCAGACTGGGGGGCCCAGAGGGTAAAGGGGTTGTCTATAAGAACAATCCTCAGGGATATTGTAACTAAGCCCTTTGTAAAGGATTCCAGCAAGGTAGAAACCTCCTTGATAGAGAAGTTCTATTATCCTAAATACGGACCAGGGCAGCTTTGGGAAACTGCAGCTTCTGAATTTGAAGCAATGGGAGGAAGGTTAAAGAAAAACTGCCGGGTAACTAAGATTAACATTATAGACGGTGCGGCCCAATCTGTGGAATATGTGGATAACGGTCAGGTTAAATGTGAGGAAGGTGACTACTTCATATCCTCCATGCCTCTTAAGGATTTAATAGAGGCGATAGATGGCGTGCCGGAGGACATCAGCCATATTGCCAGTGGTCTGCCCTACAGGGACTTTGTAACTGTAGGACTGCTTCTAAACAAGCTTAATTTAAAAAACCAGACCAAGCTTGAGACGTTAGGTAACATTGTGCCGGATTGCTGGATATACGTCCAGGATACAGGAGTAAAGCTAGGAAGAATACAGATATTCAACAACTGGTCTCCCTATTTGGTTAAGAGCCCAGAGAAAACCACATGGATTGGACTGGAATACTTCTGCAATGAAGGGGATGACTTCTGGAGCAAGGACGACAGTCAATTAGCCGAGTATGCCATGAAAGAGCTTATAACCTTGGGTGTTATAGATTCTGAGGAACAGAGGCTGGACGTCCACTGCGAAAGGGTCAAAAAGGCTTATCCGGCATATTTTGATACATATAAGGACATTTATAAGCTTACAGGATGGTTGGACAGGCTACCTAACCTGTACTGTGTAGGAAGAAACGGACAGCACAGGTATAACAATATGGACCATTCCATGGCTACCTCCTTTGAGGCTGTGAAAAACATACTTGGCGGCATAGGAGATAAAAGCAACGTGTGGAATGTCAATACGGAAAAGGAATACCATGAGGAAAAGACATCCTGAAAATAAATAATGATTGCAGAGGGGAAGATTGTGGTTTCTATTTATTATGCTGTTGGAATAACATGTAGTATATTTTTGTGGATATTCTACTTAAGGTGTAAAAGAGGCATGGTGAATTATAACAGTATAGAGGTGGCTGTGTGCTATGCATTTACAAGGATAGTTCCCATACTTATGCTTAAAACCCGTACTTTTACTGTATGGATTAACATGCTTGGGGACTTGGCAGCCTTCCTTATGCTGTGCTTCTGTTTCCTGAAAAAGGATGACACATCATGTGGCGCCCCTTGCATGCTCTATATATTCAACCCAATAGTCATATTATGCATAGTCTCTGGTGGAAGGCTAAGGATGATGTTTGTCTTTGCAATTACAGCGGCATTAATTCTTATATCAAGACTGCTGAAGAAAAGTGTCGAAGGATTATCTCTAAGGGAAATCTATCCGGAATATGTAGTGGCTGTAGGGGGAGCATTTGGCTTTTATATTGCAGTGTATCAGCTTAAGCAGGCCTTTGCCCAAAGTGCCGGGGGCGATGATAAATTCCCTGTGCTTTTAATCGTGGCCATATGTGTTCTTGCAGCAGCAGTAGTGCTTATCCTTAGAAGGCTGCTTTTCTATAAGAATATAGAGCCGAGGTTTAAAGCATCAGAGAATGAAAAAGTGGAGAAGAGGCCTGAAAAGGATACTAATGAATATTTTACCCTTAAGAACCTGGCTGTTATGCTTGTTATAACGGCTATTTATGCTTCGTTTTTGTTTTCAAGGCTTGGCAGCGACAAGGCCCCGGAAACCTATATGAAGCTGGACAAATTAGCGGAGAGAAACAATGAGATAGTACTGGATTTTGGAAAGAATGTGTCTGTTTCCAAAATAAGCATATATCTGGGGTATCAAAGTAAGAGAAGCTTCTCATTCTCTAGCTTTGATGAAACCACAAATACATGGCAGGTGTTTGACAGTAAAAGGAACATCCAGTCAGTATTCTGCTGGAATGATGTGGATGTAAATCAAAGGATGAAAAGTATGGGAATTGTATCCCTGTCCGATGAGGCATACGTTCATGAAATAGTGATACTTGATGAAAACGGAAAAAGGCTGATGCCTGTGAATGCCTCATATTATAGTCAGCTGTTTGATGAACAGGAGCTTTTTCCATTATACAGAACCTATTATTACAGGACCATGTTTGATGAGGTTTATCATGCCCGAACAGCCTATGAGTTTGTACATGACCTTCCCATATATGAGGTTTCCCATCCTCCTCTGGGCAAATCCATTATTGCCATAGGAGTGCGCCTGTTCGGAATGACGCCCTTTGGATGGAGGTTTATGTGTGCGGTATGCGGCATGCTGATGGTTCCGGTTATTTATATGTATGCCTGGATGCTGTCAAGGAAGGGGAAGATAGCGTTCCTGACAACCCTGCTGCTCTGTTTTAGCTTCATGAACTTTACCCTCTCGAGAATAGCTACCATAGACATAATAGTGGCACTGTTTATAATGCTGATGTTTTTATTCATGTATTGTTTTATAGACTGCTGGAGTAAGAATGCCCCAGTCATAGAGACAGGAGGCTTAACCTTAAAGAAAAATAGAGCTTTGATGCTTCGGGAGGTAATTTTTCTTCTCTTATGCGGAATAGCTACCGGATGTGCCATTGCGACAAAATGGACAGGCATATATGCGGCGTCAGGGCTGGCAGCCATGCTGGCAGCATTCCTTATTCCAAGATATATTAAGGCAGGCTGGAGCAGGAATGCTGGAATACATCTGGGTATATTATGCATTACCTGTATTATTTCCTTTATTGTAATTCCAGGCATAATATATGTATGGTCCTATGTGCCCTTTGTGCAGGTTGATGATACCAATGGGCTGCTTGCTACTGCCATAGAAAACTCCAAGTATATGCTGTCCTATCATAAGGAAACGGTGTTTGACCATCCGTATTCTTCGGAATGGTACGAATGGGTGATTAATAAACAGCCATTGCTGGATGCATTGACGATAATGAAGGATGATACAGTAAGCACTATAGCAACCTTTGCAAACCCCGTCATTGCCTGGGGAGGGCTGGTGGCACTTTTAAACAACATTTATTTGTGGAGGCTTGAGGGTAACCGGCAGTCAAAGCTGTTATTGATTGCATATATGGCACTGCTTTTTCCATGGCTGCTTGTGCACAGGACGGTTTTCATATACCAGTATTTTATATGCCTGCTGATTCTAATCCTCATGCTGGGAAACTCCATAAATTGCATGAAGAAAAACCAGAAAACGGCTATGGTTTTGGTGGTACAGGCGGCGGCTATATTATTTATTGTTTTCTATCCCGTTCTGTCAGGCTACCCGGTGAAAATAAAATTTGTAAATCAGGTGCTGGAGTGGTTCCAGACATGGCACTTTGTATAGAGAGGTAAGCTTATGGTAAAAAGCAAGGCTTTACATCACATTATTCTTGCTGTAGGCATTACAGCGTTATATATTATGTTCAGGGCAGCAGGCCTTAATGAAAAGCAAGAACTCATACAAGGCATTATGACTATTCTGCTTCTTGAGGGTGTAGGAGCTATTGTATATAAAAAGTATAAAGGAATCCTGGAAAAAGAGGACATAGTTAAGGCTATACTATATGCTGGATTAGTTATGCGTATTGGCTACATGCTTTATAATAGCTTTACTATTCGTAGTCATGACATTGGAGACATTTCTATTGATGGATATGGACATGCAGCATATATACTTAAGCTTCTAAAAACAGGCCACCTTCCTGGTACTAACCAGGTGCAGCTATACCAGCAGCCGCTTTTTTATATTTTAGGAAGTGGTGTTTCTTGGGGGGTTAATGGAATATTAAAATGTAATGATCCATATTACCTGGTAGATGCCGCAAAACTCGTTTCATGCTTTGCATCCTGTGGAACGCTTCTGGCTGCTAATGATTTCATTGAGGTGAGCGGAGTTAAACATAATGGTAAAATTATTGCACTAAGCCTTGTGGCATTTTTGCCGGACTTTTACCTGGTAGGAGGGCGGGTAAACTGTGATGCTCTGGCAGGTTTTTTTATGACCTTGGCAGCACTGTATACCTTCTATTGGTATAAAAATAGGTCCTGGAGGAATACCATATGCCTTGCGGTGATTTATGGACTTGGCATGATGACTAAAATATCCTGTGCAACACTTGCACTCTTTACAGCAGGAGTATTCATAAAGGTATTGTATGATAATGTCAGAGAGAAAGGAGCATTGCAGCTTTTAATAAAGTACGGGGTTTTTGGTATTATAAGTCTCCCGTTAGGACTGTGGTACAGCTTAAGAAACTATCGATTGTTTGGACAAGCGCTTACTTATGTGCCTAGGATTAGTGAGAAGCTGCCCATATATACCGGTAATCGTTCCATAATCCAGAGGCTGTTTTATATTGATATACATAACCTGTTTTCCACTCCTTATGCTGACCCTTGGAAGGATTATAGCCTGCCTGTGTATCTTGTAAAGTCTGCACTGTTTGGAGAATTCAAATATGCTGTAGTGGACTGGATTCCTATTATACTGCTTTTTTCAGGAGTTATATTAGTATCCATGGTGGTTGCGTCACTGGTATGGCAGCTTAGGAAAAACAGAAGCGATCTATATGGAGACTTTTGCATGATAATAATGCTTATAATGTATGTGAGCACCTTGTTATTCTATGAGAAGTTTCCATTTGGCTGCAGCATGGACTTCCGCTATTTAGTATTTCTCTCCATTCCCGCTGGTATAGCTCTGGGGAAATATTATGAGGATGGTTTAGGGAAGGCACGGAAAGGAATCTGTGAGTATGCTATAATAATATATACTATAATGTCGTGCATAATGTATTTAACCATTAAATAATGTGCAATATTTGTGGGGATAAAGTAAAATTGATGACACATCTGTAGCGGTATTTGCAACCCATGCTATATTAAGCTGCGGAGATGCAGCGTTCCTGCTAAACAAGAGAAGGCTTAGCAGATAATTTAAACTATAAGTAAATACATAATTAAGTATACCTTCCTGAGTTAATAATAATTCTGGAAGGTAGTTTTTATATACTGTTGTTTTTCGAAAAAAGGATGTGTTACGAGCATTTAGAAAGGTCTCTGGGAAAAGTTGATGCAGCTAACCTGGATTATAACACGGAAAAGAAGGTAATAGGTGTTCTTAAGCATGTGTTAGAAAGCATGACTATGCTTTTTATATTCAATAGGATATATGAAAAGGAAGGCAGAAGGACTATTGCCATGTCAAAAAATTGCCAGCAGTAGTATAAAATAGTGTTGATATATATTTTTGTGTGACCTATAATTAATAATAATCGACAATATTTGCAGTATTCTATGTAACAGGTTAGGGAAGTAGTATGTATGGATATGTTTATATTGAAATAAATATTCTTAGTATATTGATACTGATGTACATGCTTTATAAAATTAAAAGTAACGTAGACCAGCAGCTTGCTAATGTTACTTTTTATCGGGTAATCTTTTCGGTGCTTATAATACTTGTACTAGATTGTGTCTGGATATTGGTAGAGGGAAAAAGCTCCCGGCACTACATTATACTAAATTACCTGATAAATGCCAGTTATTTATTCCAGACAGGGGTAACCGGCTATTGCTGGTTCTATTTTATTGAAGGAAAGCTTAAAAACACAAAGGCCTTCAGTGGCTGGCCCTTATGGCTTATGACGTTCCCCTTGGTAATACTGTTTCTGCTTTCCTTTACATCGCCTTGGACAAAGCTCCTATTCTATATAGATGAGTACAATGTTTACCATAGAGGAGACTTTCATTTCCTACAGGTTGCCACTGGCTATTTTTATCTTATAGGCTCTGGAATCCAGATACTCAAGGGTATTGGTAGGACTAGGCTGAGAAAAGAAAAAAGAGAAATGCTTACCATGCTTTCTTTTTATTTAATTCCAGCAACAGGAGGAGTTATCAGTGCTTTGATTTATGGTGTACCAACCATTTTTCCTCCTGCTACTCTGGCTTTACTAATGGTATATATAAATTTCCAAGGATATGAGATTTCTATAGATGGTCTTACAGGACTTAACAACCGCAGGCAGTTTGATGCAAGGCTTCAGACTATGATTTCGGAAAATCGGGAATCGGAGCACCCCATGCTGTTAATGATGGACATTGATTCCTTCAAACAGATAAATGACACCTACGGTCATTTTGAAGGAGACCGTGCTCTTATGGAAACAGCCTCAATTCTTAAGAATGTATGCAATGGAAGGAATGTGTTCCTGTGCCGCTATGGTGGCGATGAGTTTGCCATATTATGCAGCTTTGACGATGTATCAAAGGCTTATTCTCTTAAGGAAGACATAATTAAGGCTCTTAAGGAAAGAAACCAAACACAAAATAACAGATATGACATTATGCTTAGCATTGGCATAGAAGAGCTTGCTCCTGGTCATGCACAGTCAGCTAAGGGACTTATTTCAGGAGCTGACATAAGAATGTATAGTGAAAAATCAGACCGTAAGAAGCATATATGAATTTAGCCGTCCTTGGATGGCTTTTTGTTTACTTATTAAGCAAAAGTTAATTTTTAACAGAGATTAATTATGATACAATTTTATTAAACAGCTTCTATAATCAGGGAACAAACCTGATAAAATGGAGGTACCTTCACCATAAGATTTGTTTGGGAGGGAAGTAATATGGATATAAATCAGCTGAAATATTTTATAGAGATTGTGGAATCTAATTTTAACATATCCGAGACCTCTAAGAGAATCCATATATCGCAGCCGGCATTAAGTAAGATGATTTTAGGCTTTGAGAGGGATGAAAACATACAGCTTTTTGAAAGGTCCAATGGAAGACTTAAAAGTCTTACTCCTGCAGGGGAAAGCTTTTACTTTAATGCCATGGAGCTTATAAAGCAGTACGAGGGGATGATGGACGACCTTAGGGATGCCTCGGGAAGGCTTAAAGGAAGAATAAAGATAGGTATTCCCCCATTAGTTAACACAGTGCTTTTTACGGATATTCTCCCTAAGATGATAACAGAGAATCCTGATATACAGTTCAACATTATAGAAATGGGAGCCTTTGAGCTTAGGAAAAGCCTTATACTTCAGGAGGTGGACATTGCTGTCCTGCTCAGGCCTTCTGATTTTAAGGAAAACAATATACAGGAGGTGCTTATAGCTGATGATGGATTGTGTGCCTTCATGAGCAGCAGCCATAGCCTGGCCCATAAAGGGAAACTGGACTGGTCAGATTTGAACGACCAGTCTATGGCAATATTCCCCAATTCATTTATGATACATCACTATTTAATGAGAAAGTTTGAAAGTGAAAATATAAGGCCCAACGTAAAGCTCGAGTCGAGTGCATGGGATTATCTTCTTCATGCAACGGAAAATTCCGACCTTATAACGGTTCTTCCTTCTCCTATAAGCAACTTCTGTTCCCTTAGAAACCTGTCAAAGGTAGAATTTAATGATCCTATAAACTGGGAGGTAATACTGTGCAGGAGAATTAAAAGCCATTATACACGCATAGAAGCCTACGTTTTCCATAGCCTGTGTGAGTATTTTAATAACACTATTGCCAATAAGAGAAAATCAATAATAAAAGTATAGAAGGCACGCTTATGCCATGCCTTCTATACTTTTAATTCAGCTCTATATTTTTAAGGCCTTCACTTATTATAAGCTCTGCCTCTGTAGCATTAATAACATCCTCTACTGTATACTCCGGGTTAATTTCTGTTAAAACCAGTCCCTCAGGGGTAACAACGATTACACCCATCTCTGTTATAATCATGTCAACTGCCGATGCTGCAGTTAAAGGAAGAGTACATTCCTTTAATATCTTTGGGCTTCCCTTTGCAGTATGCTCCATTGCTACTATAACCTTTTTTGCTCCGCTTAAAAGGTCCATGGCGCCACCCATACCGGGCACCATTTTTCCTGGTATCATATAGTTGGCGATATTACCCTTTTCATCCACCTGAAGGGCGCCAAGAATTGTAAGGTCTAAGTGGCCACCCCTTATAATACCGAAGGAGGTGGCGCTGTCAAAGAAGCAGCCTCCTGCAACAATGGTTACGGGCATTCCGCCAGCATTTACAATGTGGGGATTTCTGTTTTCATCAGTTTGAGAGGGGCCAAGTCCTGTAAAGCCATTTTCTGAATGGAAGGTTACATTTAACCCTTCAGGTACGAAGTTAGCTACCTTTGTGGGAAGACCTATGCCAAGGTTTACCAGTGTCCCATCCTCAAGCTCTTTAGCCACTCTTTTAGCTATAAATTCCTGAATCATATCCTTATCCATTTATACATCCGCCCTCCACTATATGATCTACAAATATTCCTGGGGTACAAACTGAATTTGGGTCAAGCTCCCCAGCCTCTACAACCTGCTCAGCCTCTACAATTGTAATTTCAGCTGCAGCAGCCATTATATTGTTGAAGTTTAAAGTGGAGCCGTGGTAGAAGATGTTGCCGCTTTTATCTACCTTTGATCCATAAAGAAGTGCTACATCAGCCTTCAGAGGCTTCTCTAGCAGATACTCCTCTCCATCTATAACTACCTTTTGTTTGCCACTTTCCACCAAGGTTCCAAGCCCTGTTTTGGTAAGCACTCCCCCAAGACCATAGCCCCCGGAACGGACCTGTTCTGCCAGTGTGCCCTGGGGTGTCAGTACAACCTCAGTTTCCCCAGCATTCATCTGGCGGCCTGTTTCTTTATTGGTGCCTACATGAGAGGCTATTATCTTCTTAAACTGTTTTGCGGCAACCATTTTCCCTATTCCCTTGTCTATGAACCCTGTGTCATTACAAATAAGGGTAAGGTCTTTAACTCCTGATTCCACCAAAGCGTCTATAAGTCTCTCTGGAGTTCCATTAGCCAGAAAGCCTCCCACCATTATGGTATCTCCGTCCTTTACCTTGGAAACGGCCTCTTTAATACTTATCAATTTACCCATTTTTCCACCCCTATCTTTCAACTAATAATGCTGTACCCTGTCCCCCACCTATGCATAGGGTTGCAAGGCCATATTTTACATTTCTTTTTGTCATTTCATGAAGGAGGGTAACCAGGATTCTTGCTCCACTGGCACCTATTGGATGCCCCAGGGCAATGGCTCCTCCGTTCACATTCACTATGTCAGTATTCAGCTTCAGCTCTGTTATAACGCTTAAGGCCTGTGCTGCAAAGGCTTCGTTTGCTTCAATCAGATCCAGGTCATCAGCTGTGAGACCAGCCTTTTTCAGAGCTCTTGTGGCTGCAGGAATAGGGCCACAGCCCATTATTTCAGGAGCTACTCCTGCACTAGCATAGGCTTTTATTGTGGCCATAGGCGTAAGACCCAGCTGCTGGGCCTTTTCCCTGGACATGAGTATAAGTGCCGCTGCTCCATCGTTTATACCTGAGGCATTGCCTGCGGTTACCGTTCCAACCTCCTTAAAGGCAGGCTTTAATTTGCCCAGCTTCTCTAGGGTTGTGCCGAATCTTGGATACTCATCTGTATCTACCACAAGTGGCTCACCTTTTCTCTGAGGGATAGAAATAGGAACGATTTCATCCATAAACCTGCCTGATTTAATAGCTGCCTCAGCTCTGTTTTGGCTTATGGCTGCCAATTCATCCTGCTGCTGCCTTGTAAAACCGTATCTTTCAGCAATATTTTCTGCAGTAATTCCCATATGATATCCATTGAATGCATCTGTGAGGCCGTCATAAACCATTGTATCTACTATCTTGCCATCACCCATGCGCTTTCCCCATCTGGCGTCTCTTAGTACGTAAGGTGCTTGGCTCATGCTTTCGCAGCCACCGGCAATTATAACCTCTTCATCTCCCAGCATAATAGCCTGGGCAGCCAATTCTACAGCCTTCAGGCCTGAGCCACAGACCTTGTTTACTGTAAATGATGGCACATGCTCGGGAATGTGAGACTTAATGGAAACCTGCCTTGCCACGTTCTGCCCAAGGCCCGCAGAAAGTACATTTCCGAAAATCAGCTCATCTACCTGGGACGGGTCCAGACCTATTTTCTTTATTGCCTCGGTTACCACGGCAACACCCATGTCAACTGCAGAAAGACCGGAAAGGGCACCTCCGAAGGTACCTATAGGCGTTCTTAATGCTGACACAATAACTACATCTCTCATGTGCATTCCTCCAAAATAAAACAATAAGTCTTCCTGCATGCTTCTACAGAAGAATTACGTCTTTAAATGCTTATATATTAATATACCTGAGGGACTTTGTCTAAAATAGGTTTGTTATAGAACACATAACCTGAGGTTATAGAAAATGCTGATTTATATACCAGTTATATGAATAGCCAGTCAGACTAGTATGAAATTAAAAAAGCATATGGATATGTGAAAAGCTATAATTTTAAACTATGGCATGTATAATTAATATGACTTGAATCATGCTGAAAACAATTACATAGCTGCTTACTGGCGCTTAGTAAAACCTGCTTCAATAGGTTAGTTGAAAAATCTATAATTCATGAGGGAAGGATTTAAAATAACAATTTAACAATCACACCCTAATCATGTAATATATGACTGTAATTAACTATTTGGTTAATTAGTTATCAGCTATTTTGAAAGGAATGAATAGAATGAAAAGGATAATGGCAGTATTACTAGCAACAATTATGATGCTTTCAAGCCTTTCTTTATTTAGTGCATGTGGTTCAAAGAAACCTAATGCAGAAGGAAACGCAGAGGCAGAGAAAAAGAGTGAATGGACCGCTGTAACTGTAAAAGACCAATCAGGCAGAGAGGTAACCATTGAACAGCAGCCGCAAAGGATTGTCAGTGGCTATTACATAAGCACACTGGCATGTATTACTCTGGGCTTAACTGACAAAATGGTTGGAATCGAAAGTAAGGCATCTTCCCGGCCAATATACAGCCTTGCAGCACCAGATCTTATCGCAAAGGATGGCTGTGGAAACAAGAAGGGTCTCGACATGGAGAAGGTAACCTCCCTTAAGCCAGACCTGGTGATTCTTGCAAAGTCCCAAAAGGATTCGGTAGACGCACTGAAGCAAATGGGAATACCTTGCATTGTTGTAAGTCCAGAAAGCCATGAAAACCTGGTTGAAATGATTGAACTTATTGGTAAGGCTACAGGCCACAGCCAGCAGGCAAAGAAGCTTGCTGACTATTATGACAAGTCTATTAAAAATGTATCTGCATTAGCTGGCAAGGTAAAAGAGGCTCCTTCAGTTCTGTTTTGCGGAACAGACAAATACCTCACATGCGCTCCTGATGGAACCTATCAGTCAGCCATGATTACTACAGCAGGCGGAACTAATGCGGCAAAGGACGTTCAAGGCTCCGGCTATACTGAAATATCCTATGAGCAGCTGATTGCTATGAATCCTGACTATATTATACTTCCATCTGAGGCTGCATACTCAGTAGATGATGTAAAGAATGACAAGCAGCTTAAGGATGTAGCAGCAGTTAAGAATGGGAAGGTTTATGCAATGCCATCAGCCTTTGACCCGTGGGATTCCCCGGTTCTAGGAGGAATAATGGGCAACTACTGGATGCTTAATACACTGCAGGGGGATTTATATTCACTTAAGGACCTTCAGTCAGAGGTTAAAAGCTTCTATGAGATCTTCTATGGCTTTACTCCTGACATAAGCAAGATTTCAAAGTAGCAAATAATGAAGAAGTATTACAAATCACATTTGATAGCTTATGCTGCAGCCCTTATATTAATAGGGGCTGCAGCTGTAATATCTATATGTATTGGTAAATATCCCATAAGTGTGAACCAGATAATAGCAATAGCATTAAACAAGCAGGTTCCCGATCTTACCAGGTCGGTTTTTCTTACCCTCAGGGTACCGAGAACAATAATGGCAGTGGTGGCAGGAATAGGACTTGGGGTTTCAGGCTCGGTATACCAGACCATATTTAAAAACCCACTGGCCTCTCCGGATATAATCGGAATATCCAATGGAGCAAATCTTGGGGCAGCAGCTGCAATCGTATTTATAGGTAGTGGAACCTATTATCATGTGGCAGGAGGGGCATTCTTGGGAAGCATTTTGGCAGTGGCAATGGTGTTTTCTCTTGCACGTATTACCAAGGTAAACAACACAGCAACCTTTGTTCTTGCCGGAATTGTAATAAACCAGTTTGCCCGGGCAATGATTATGATTCTTAAATATTTTTCAGATACTGACCAGCAGCTTGCAGCAATAGAATACTGGACCATGGGAAGCCTCTCCAGCATAACCATGAGCAAGCTTATTGCTGTTCTGCCCGCCTTTTGTGCTGCTATGGCAGGACTCATCCTTATGCGGCGGCATGTATCCATGATGGCATTGGATGATGATGAGTGCAGGGCTTTAGGGGTAAGGCTCAAAAGTGTAAGGTTTATAATACTTGGATTAACCACTCTTATAGTTGCATCAATTGTTTCAGTGACAGGAATGATTACCTTTGTAGGACTTATAGCACCCCATATAGCTCGTCTTGTACTTAAAAGGAACAGCTTTTCCTCATGTATTTATTCGGGATTATGTGGAGCGCTTATATTGCTGGTGGCTGATATGCTTGCACGTTCATTATACTATGCAGAGCTTCCAATCAGTATACTTACAACCTTTGTGGGCATACCGTTTCTTGTATACCTTATGTGCAGCAGAGGAGGGCGTGCTTAATGAAGGATGTACTGAAAATTACTAATGTATCAATGCGGTATAGCAGAAATGAAGTGGTCCATAGGGTGTCGGCCTCCATTTCAAGTGGAGAATTTTGTGCACTGCTAGGGCTGAATGGAAGCGGAAAGTCAACACTGCTTAAGGGAATATGCGGTCTTGTTCCTATTGTAGAGGGGGATTGTACAATCAATGAAGAGAAATACCTTAGCTTTCATGAAAAGAAGCGTGCACAGCTATTGTCATATATTCCCCAAAGGATGATGAGCCTTGAAAAGATATCCGTGCAGGATGTAGTGCTCATGGGTTTTAATGCCAGTCTTAAGTTTTTTCAAACCCCAGGGAAAGGAGAAAAGCTGAAGGCTATAGAAGCACTCAGGCAGGTAAACATGGAGGACTATGCCCAGAGGGATATAGATTCGCTTTCAGAGGGGCAGAAGCAGCTTGTGGTACTAGCCAGGGCTATTGTACAGAACACCCCGGTTATGCTGCTGGATGAGCCGGACAGTGCCCTTGATTTTAAGAATAAGCATATGGTTCTTGAAAAGGTAAGCCATATTATCCATAAGGAGCAGCGTGCAGGACTAATAACACTTCATGACCCTAACTTTGCTATGCAGTATTGTGATAGGCTCCTTCTGCTGAAGGAGGGAACCCTGATAGGGGAAGTCCATATGCATAGCTGTAGCAGGGAAGAAGTACAGGAGAAGCTATCCATTATATATGGTGATATTGATGTAATATGCCATGGTGACAGCTTCTGGATGGGAAAGGCGTAGATATGGAAAAGATAGTTACAGTTAACCTTACAGATGAAAGTGTTAAGTATGAAGAATACCTATACAGCAGTAGCATGGATTATGGACGCGGACTGGCAGGCAGGCTGATTTATGAAAATGTGCCCGCTGATGCAGGACGGTATTCCCCGGAAAATGCCCTGGTGCTGGTGCCCGGAATTCTTACGGGAACCCATTCTCCTAGTGCCTGCCGTATTATTGTAGCAGCAAAAAGGGACAGCGCCAGGGGTATCCAGGTATGCAACACTACCGGAGACCTTCCACAGAAGCTTGCCTCCTTAGGGGTGTCTGCACTTGTGGTAAGGGGAGCTTATAGTAAAGGAAATGCTGTTGTTTTAATAGATGAAGAAGGAACCCAGGTGCTCCATATGCCAGAGCTTGGAGAGACAACCTCCGTAAAGGTTATTATAAGAAGGCTAAGGGAGGCCTTTGGAGAAGACATAGCCATTCTAGGCATAAGCAAAGCAGGTGATATGAGAATGTCCCTGGCAACGTTCTTCTGTACCTATTCAGAGGGGAAGCCTGAGTTCCATTGCCCTAGAAGCGGCTTCGGTGACATTCCAGGAAGCAAGGGACTGCGTGCCATAGTAGTAAAAAACAAAAGATATTTTGGCAGGCAATGTAATAATGAAGAGGCTCTTATGAATGGGGGAAGGGAGCTTACACGTATGATTGTAGGCAATCCTATATGTGGAAATGCACTTCCCGGCTATGGTTCTGCTACCATAATGAAAATATTGAAAAGCAATAAGGAGCTTGCCCCACTTAAGCATGAGAAAAGAATTCAAACTCAGGAACTTGAAAAGACAAACTATTGCTGTGCACCCATGTGCGTTGTAGGATGCCTGAACAGGCATTCCCAGCTTGGAGGAGAGCAGTTTGAATCTCCTGACCAAAGCGAGGTGCTTGATGCTTTGGAGAGGTTTTTTGGAATTTCATCAATGGCTTCAGCAAAGGATATACAGCAGCGGTCAAATGATTTAGGAATAGTGGGGACAGAGTTTGTAACGGCAGCTGGAGTATATTTTAAGGCAATAGGTGAAACTGGAGGCTATGAAAGGCTTAAAGAGCTTTTAGATGAAATAGAGAAGGGTTCTCCTGTAGGACGCCTGGTGGCATCCAGAACAACAGGCATATATAGCATATACCAGGATAAGGGGGAGCTCTCAAAGCTGCTCGATAGAAAAGCTATTGACGATGAGCGGGATTTCGAGGTTATAATTAAGGAATATATGAATGAGTTTCCTCATATGACGGGAACAGAAATGCTTTATACTCAGATTTTTGTTCTGGAGAATCTGGGAATATGCTTGTTTACTTCCTTTGCAACTTTGAATCAAAAACGCTCTATGGAGCTTATGGCAGATATGTTTACAAGCCGCACAGGCGTCGGTGCAACGGATTTGGACCTGCTCAGGTATGCCAGCAGATGCATAGCCTTAGAGCTGGAGTACGATAGGGTCTGTGCTGACAGTTCCGTAAGGACAAATGTTCCCCCGTTTACGAAGGTGCTTTATAGGTATTTTGGGAAACAGAGGCAAACTATATAAGAAATGAGGATACAGCTATGGATACTGTAAATAAACTAAAGGCGCTTTCTGACCAGCATAGAATGGAAATATTAATTGCATTAATAAAGCATCCCTATTGTGTGAGGGCCCTTTCTGAAAGGTTGGGAATAAGTGAGGCTGCTGTGTCCAAGCATTTAAAAATACTTAGAGAGGCAGGCTTCCTTACTAGCCATCGCAGAGGAAATTATGTGCATTACAGCGTTCATAAGGATTCTTTGGTTAGTGTTGCATCGGAGATATTAGAGGTAACCAGGATAGAGCGTGAACCCTGCGATGTTGCAAAAGAGGTGTGCCGTAGCATGCAGTCACAGGGGTTCTGCAAGGATGTTAATTCCTCATGCAGGGATAAAGGAAAATAAGAGGGTGATATTATGTATAAGTGTGCAGAGTGTACTCTTCACGGATGCAAAAGCCATGATATGACAAAGACCATGAAGGACTGCCCAAGCAAAAATGATAAGATACAGAATAAGGCAAAGGAGCTATACAAGGATGAGGAGAACCATAGAATAGCCTATAATGCTGCATTAGTTGAGGCAGAGGGCTATGGCC